>NZ_RCNR01000006.1 GCF_009725985.1 Zobellia amurskyensis | reverse complement strand
ATTATTGCTTTTGCCTTGGATTGAAAAAGTCATTGTTAATGTCATACACTTAGTAACGTGGATAAACATCTAAAGGAACATATTGCCTATTTGCTCTGTGTGAATATTGAGCGTATCCAATCCGTTTCTGGGGGTGATATTTCCGAAGCCTACTTACTCGAGACCGAAACGGAACGTTTTTTTTGTAAAATTAATCATGGGGAAAACGGGTATGAACTGTTTAAGGCCGAAAAAATGGGCTTGCAGGCTATTGCCCAATCCAAAACCATAAGCGTACCGAATATTTTGTTGTGTGAAACTTTAGAAAAGGGTGGTTTTTTGGTGATGGATTAAATTGAGCCTAAACGGCCCACAGAAACCGACTTTGAACTTTTGGGTCATCAGCTGGCTGCATTGCACCATAATGCTACACAAGACGAATTTGGGTTTTCCACGGACAATTATATTGGCAATCTTGAGCAGTCCAATTCCAATCATCTGGATTGGGCGGAGTTCTATGTGAAAGAACGACTGGCGCCCCAATTGCAACTGGCAAAAGTGGCGGGTAAGCTTAATAATAACGAAGTTCCTACGGAGTCTAAACTATTACAAAGGTGTGGCCAGCTATTTCCGAACACAAAACCATCTTTATTACATGGCGATTTATGGAGCGGAAATTATCTTATATCAAATAATGGCACCCCTTATTTAATAGACCCCGCGGTGTATTTTGGCCATCATGAAGTAGATTTGGCCATGACCCGGCTCTTTGGAGGTTTTGGTGCTTCTTTCTATAATGCCTATCAAGAACATTTTGCGCCAATTGGTAATGAAAAAGAACGAATAGATATTTACCAACTTTACTATCTCTTAGTGCATTTAAACCTTTTTGGAAATTCTTATAAGGCTTCGGTTACGGAAATATTGCAGCGGTATTTTTAAGTTTTTACTTACATTTAGAGAACTATGATATAAAGTATTTGTTTTTGGATATGGGAAAAGTGGTAAAGCTCTGTGGTATACAACATTTACAAAAAATGAAGGTTATAGTCTAAATCAATTATTTGTACATTTGAATCGTGGATAAAATTGGAGAAATAGAAATCCGAGTAGTTGGCAAATCGGGACATAAAGATTTAAGCCCTGAGAACTATGATATAAAACAAATTGCAGCTATACTGCAAAATGTAGAGGATTTACTTTACCCAAATAATAAAAAAGATAGACCTATAATAACTTACGATATCGAGGAAGGGTCTGTTAGGCATAAATTCAAAACTACCATTCAGGCTATAATAGGTTTTAGTGCAATTTTATCTCAAGTTCAAGCCAATAATTCAATAGACTTCTTAGAGTTAAAAACTGCTAGAGCAATAGAAAATATTCAAAATCTATCGAGACAGAAAAATTATGAATTTCAAATCAAAACTTCATTAAAAGAAGATTACGAATTAACCATAAACCCTTCTACCCGTTTTATTCAGACAGAAAAAACATGGATTGAGGCTGAGCTTTATTTTTATGGAGTCCTTAGAGATGCGGGAGGAAAAAGTAAAGCAAATATTCATCTGGACACTCAAGACTATGGTTATCTAGCAATAGAAACAGGTCAAGAATTTCTAAAAGAAAGAGAGGAAAATTTACTTTATAAAAGATATGGTGTTAGAGCCCTAGGGCTTCAAAATCTTGAAACAGGAGAAATAGACCCTAAATCATTAAAGCTTTTAGAATTAATAGACTATAATCCGAAATTTGATAAAGCATACCTAAATAGTTTAATAGAGAAAGCGAGAAATAGTTGGAAAAAAATTAATCCTGATGAGTGGTTATTAGATATTAGAGGTGGTTATGAAGCATAGTATTTTACTTGATACCAGTTTTTTTATACGTCTCCTCAATAATGAAGACAAGCTTCACTCAAACGCTCTTGGATATTATAAATATTTCCTAGAAAACGAAATCACACTAAAAGTCTCAACTATAACTATAGCTGAATACTGCGTTTTAGGTAAACTAGAAGATTTACCACTTTTAAATATACAAATATTACCATTTAATCTAAATGAAGCCCAAAGAGCGGGAGAATTTGCTAAAGTAATATTTTTAGAAAACAAGGTTAGCTTATCAAGTCTTCATCCTCGAGCTATAATCCCGAATGACTCAAAATTATTCGCTCAAGCAGACATAGATAAGACAATAACACATTTTGTTACATCAGATGTACGCTCAAAAGGCACATTAGGTCTTCTCAAAAAAGGTTTAAACCCCAAATTCGATATTATTAGTATTGATATTCCTTTCTCGGAAACTTTTGGAATTCTCGACCTATAAAAACATTGTACAAGCTATTAATTTTCCACGAATAAATAAGCACAAGTCTTTGTAAGTAAGAGCTTCTCAACCGTGCCTACATCCCATTAAAATTAAACACCCCTAATCCTTAAAAACAGGATTTTTAAACAGACTGATCAAAGCATCATCATTTTCTTTTAAGATGCGTTTTGAGCGCAGGTATCGATCATGATTATGTTTGTCATAGTTGTCCGCATTTTTGTCCATACTGCTTATGCGTACCATCTCTGAGGCATGAATGAATTCATTATTGCCGATCCACATACCAACATGCACCACTTTTTCTGAGGTAGAATCCGTTGCTTTTCTTCCAAAGAATAACAAATCGCCCTTTTGAAGCTTATCAAATTTTTTGACGGAATCAATAGCTTTACCGGTATGCACTTGTTGTGAAGCATCTCTAGAAATGACCATTCCGTTAAGGAAAAAGATGGTTTTGGTAAATCCGCTACAGTCCATACCCTTTGTTGAAGTTCCTCCCCATAAGTAAGGAACGCCCATAAGGGTTTTTGAAGTCGCTACAAGGCTCTCTTGACTTGGATCCAATTTTTCCAACCAACTTTCATAGGGTTCCGATTCTTCTTTACTCACAAAGGCCTTTCTACCATCCGGATATTGCACTTCAAAAAACTTATCTGCCTCCCCTTTTAATTCTAGAATATCACCGGCAACCAAATCGGATACACGTTGCCCAACTTCGGCATTTTCATATGAATATCCCGCGGTTTGGGTGTAAATGAGCTTCGTTGTACTTTTCCATTTTTGAGCTTGGTTATCATCCATCAAAACAATTCCTCCTGCATCTACCCAAGACAAGTATTTATCCGGAGTTTGAATATAATACCAATCCTCCTCTTTCTTAAACACCTTTACCGGTGTACCCAAAGTAGCCTGTGTTGCCAACTCTGCTGAATGCTTTGGATTACTCCTAAGGTTGGCCACAGAAATGTTGATAACGGCATGCGTTTTTCCCTCTAAATCTTTAGAAGGCAGTATTTTTATTCTGCTTTCATAGGTAATATCTTCGGCATCTAAGGTGGTTTTCAATAGTTCTACCGCCTCTGGACTATTACTTTCACCCATTAAAATATACTTTTCGGTATCTATAAAGGTGTGAATATCAAAAAGAGCCGTTCGTTTATCTGGAGCGTATTGATTTTTTACATCCGAAATAGTCTTTAACAGCTTCGCTTCTTTCTCGCTCTGCTTAGTGCACGAAACCAGAAAAAGTACAAAAAACCCAGTAACAAAAACCCCTAACTTATATCGCTTCATTTTTAAATCTATTATCATGTTTACTTTGCCTTAGTGAAATTATGTAATTTTATCGCAAATGAGCAAACTCAAGGCAATAGAACTTTTTGCTGGGGTAGGAGGATTTCGCCTAGGCCTGGAAAAAACCGGACAATATGAGGTAGTTTGGAGCAACCAATGGGAGCCTTCAACTAAAGCGCAACACGCTTCTTTGGTGTATGAGGCCAATTTTGGCAAAGAAAACCACAGTAACCAAGATATTGCGGAAGTTGAAACCCAAACCATACCCGATGCGGACCTTCTGGTAGGCGGGTTTCCATGCCAAGATTACTCCGTGGCAACAACATTACAGAACTCCAAAGGCCTTATTGGTAAAAAAGGAGTACTGTGGTGGAGTATTCATAAAATACTCTCGGAAAAGAAAAACCCGCCCAAATACTTATTTCTTGAGAATGTAGACCGCTTGTTAAAATCGCCTTCCGCACAACGCGGGCGTGATTTTGCCATTATGTTGAAAAGTTTGGATGACCTGGGTTATGCCGTAGAATGGCGGGTTATTAATGCGGCGGAATATGGAATGCCTCAAAGACGTAGGCGCATCTTTTTCTTAGGATACCATAAATCAACTCCGCTTTATAAAGCACTTAAAAAATCAGATTCTGCTAATTGGGTACTATCGGAAGGTACGATTGCTTCGGCTTTTCCTGTGCAACAAACCACTCAAAAACCGACTTCTTTTGAAATAAAGGACGATTTGGTACATATATCAGAAAACTTTAATCGAGGTGAAAAGCTATCTCCCTTTCAAAATACAGGAGTGTTCATAAACGGAAAAGTATTTACGGTAAAAACCCAAGCCAGTTATGACGGAAATCGTACTGTTTTAGGTGATATACTACAAAACGGTGAAGTAACCCCAGAATTTTTTATTCCCGAAGAGGATTACCCTAAATGGGAATATTTAAAAGGGGCCAAAAAAGAAGTGCGGACTGCCAAAACCGGTTTTACCTATAATTATAGCGAAGGCGGGATGGTTTTTCCCGATGCTCTGGACAACGCGTCAAGAACTATTATTACCGGAGAAGGTGGAAAATCGCCATCTCGTTTTAAACATGTGGTACAGACGGCAAAAGGATTGCGGCGTTTAACACCGGTAGAATTGGAACGTTTAAATATGTTTCCGGATAATCATACGTTATTAGAAGGTATAAGTGATACCAAACGCGCCTTTTTTATGGGAAATGCCCTTGTGGTAGGCGTAGTAGAAAAAATTGCCGAAGCCCTGGCCGCTAAAATTGAGGTTTAATTCTTCTGCCCAAAACTAACAACCGTACTATGCCCCTTAAAAGTAATTTCAAGTCCGATTTGGAAAGGGAGCAGAAGCTGTGTGTTTTGTTAAATTACTATTACCATCAATATCTGAAGCAATACTCTTTTGAGCGGGTGTCCAATATGGAACAACAGATGGCGGGCATAGATTTGATTTTTACCCATAAGGACCATGGCGAAAAATACACTATTGACGAAAAAGCCCAGCTAGACTACATAAATGAAAACCTACCCACTTTTGCCTTTGAACTGAGTTATGAAAAGGACGGAATTTTAAAAGAAGGTTGGTTATTTAATACATCAAAAAAAACAGATTTCTACGCGTTGATAACTTCAATTTATGCAGATGCGCCCAATGAGTTTACTTCGTGTAAAATTACCTTGGTAAATAGAAAAAAACTAATAGACCTTTTAACGGCCCGATCTATTACCTCATCAAACTTAAAAAAATACATTGCGCCAGATAAAGAGCTTCATGGTAAAATTAAGATTGATGAATTGCACCACAGGAAAGAAGGATATCTGTACGCATCCACAAAAAACAAAGCAGAAAAACCACTGAACCTTATTTTAAAGCTAGATTTTCTAGAGGAAACCGGTGTTGCCAAAAGATTGGCTTAACTCATTTTTAAGACCGGGTAGTCTGTAAATTGTTATTTTGATTAGAGCGTTTGGTTTTGATATACTTACAGCGTTATCAACATGTTTTTTAACGATGAAAAGATTTAAAAATCTCTTTCTGTTAAAATATAAACAGACCGCTTAGTTTGTTCTTACAAATTAGAGATAATACGGGAATTGAAAAGCTCCATGCTCTTAAAATGCTGTTAATCAATACTAAAAATTTGCTATTGCGGTTATTTTTTATATCTTATCCTTTATGGTAAGAACAGAAAAGTCAGAAAATCAAGAGTTTTTAGAGAAGTCGATCAACCATCTTGAAGCCACAGGTTTCGAAGATATTAAAGCGGATATTGAGGGGTATGATACTCCCAAATCCTATGTTAGAAAAGGTACGGATTCCAAAATTACACCGGACATAGTAGCGCTAAAAAACGGAAGAAAATATTACTTTGAAATTAGCCTAAAATCATCTAAACCTAGACTTCTAAAAACCAAGTGGCTTTTCTTGGATACGTTAAGTAGAATGAACTCCAATAGGTTTAGAATAATAACTACTAAGGGGCATTACAAGTTTACTGACAATATGTTGGAGGATATTAACCTTACTAACAAAGAACCTATTCGTATATAACATTACAATCATAACAAACAAAAAGGTCCGTATGTAACGGACCTTTTTTATTTTCTTACCATACCTATATGTGGTATGCCATCTTCTAGATAACCTTCGCCTACTTGATCAAAGCCTAACGTATGATAAAATCGTTCTAGATATAATTGAGCGGATACTTTCATAACCGGTGTATTAAAATGTTCTTCGACCGCTTTAATTGAAGCTTTCATTATATCTTTTCCATATCCGTATTTTCTTTCGGAGGATTTTACCACTACCCTTCCAATACTAGCTTCTTCAAAATAATCTCCTGGTGCAAAAATTCTAGTGTAGGCAACTATCTCTCCATTTTTGGTAGCAATAACGTGCAATGCTTTTTCATCTTTACCATCTATATCTTGGTAAACACAATCCTGCTCAACTACAAAAACTTCACTTCTAATTCTTAGTATATGGTAAAGTTCTAACTTAGTGAGTCTTGCAAATGATTTTACTTTTATCTTCATACTATTAATCTTATACGATTATTTACTTACTGTAGTTTATTCCGTATTCGGGTTGTATAGTAACGAGTTTGATACCTAATATATGATACACAAACGCGTCTAATTCATGAAGAATGTTGTAAAACACCACAAGCATGATGTCTTCTTTAAAATGAAATTCTACTTCATTCAATAACCAAAATTTGTAATACAGTATATACCCCTAGATTCCAGATTTTTATATAACTATGGCAATTCCCGCAAAAATATAATTTTTGAGAATGCTTGGTTTACTATGAAAACTATAGTAGTTATTACTGAATACTTATAGGCACTTAAAAATCATCATAAAAGAGTAAAATCTCTTATGACAGTCAGTATTAACTATGTAAGGTGGTTGTATAAAAAGTCTTTTTATAGTGACTTTCTTATCTAAAAGTAAACCTTTGAAAACTTACTTACAAGGAATTTTTTCTATTCGTCTCTCATGTCTGCCCCCTTCAAATTCTGTATTCAAAAAAGTTCTTACCATTTCTAAGGCTTGAGGTAGAGAAATGAACCTAGCGGGAAGACTTAAAATGTTAGCATCATTATGTTCTCTACTTAATTGAACAATTTCTTTGGTCCAACAAAGGGCACAACGTACTTTTTGGTGTTTGTTAGCGGTCATTGAAGCGCCATTACCACTGCCACAGATTATAATTCCAAAATCAACGTCTGCGTTATTAACATCTAAAGCTACTGGATGAACAAAATCTGCATAATCAACACTATCCGCCCCATCTGTACCATAATTATTTACTTCTATATTCATAGATTTAAGTAAACCTACTATTGCTAATTTGTAATCAGTACCGGCGTGATCGTTTCCAATAGCTATTTTCATTATACGTAATCTTATTTTGAAACTTTATAACTTTGGGTTTTACAGCTATATAAAACCTTTATATACTTCACAAAGGTACAAATACTAGTGCTTTACCACAATATAGATAGCCTTCACAACATTAGTTTTATACAAAGAGAATTACATTGTTAATTTGTTATTGTTAAAAGGTGTTTATATTGTTAATAACCTTGCAACAGAAAGTAGATCTTAAATTTTGATTTCTCACTTGAATAGTACTCTACAAAACTAATCTCTAATTGAGAAAAATATTTTTACTCTTTTTATAATACGCTATCAAAATGTTATTGTCGGTAATTAACATTAAATTTACGTTTACTTATTAAATAATTTATGTTGATATCGTTTATCAACGAATATTGATAATTAGGTTACCACCCTGATTTTGTGCTATATTATAACTGTAAAGATTGTCAACAACTTCTTAAAGTAGTTCGAAGCAACTATTTCTGCATAATTTTATAAGCCTTATTAACACCCTATAATAACCACCATTTTATATTTTAAAATTTAAAAAGAAAAACAGATTATAATATAGTTGTTGATAACCTTGTTTTTACATCAAGGATGTGCAATAACAAGGGTAATGAATTATAATTCGTAATTTACCGTATAAATTAAAGATAGTTAATGTCAAAGAACAAAAAGAAAGCTCGTAACCATAGAACAAACGAGATAACAAAAGGAATCTTTACCATTTTGGAAAAAGAACCTAAAAAGAGTTTCAATTATAAACAGATAGCGGCCAAACTAGGCCTAGATAATACACAAGATCGTAACCAATTAATAAAAAGGTTAGGGCAACTTAAGGAGAAAAAACGAATACAGGAAGAAGGCCGCGGTAATTATATGGCCGTAGCGTCTACTAAAAAATACCATACAGGTAAAGTAGACCTTACAGGTCGTGGTAATGCATATATTGTAATAGAAGGTATGGACGATGACGTCTTTATACCTGCTAATAAAGTTAAGAAAGCTTTCCACGGAGATACTGTAGAGGTTTATATCTTTCCAAGAAGAAACGGGAAGAAACTTGAAGGTGAGATTACCAATATTCTGGAACGTAAGAAGACAGAATTTGTTGGAATTGTAGATATACAAAAGACTTTCGCTTTTGTTCGCCCTACAGATTTTAGAATGTATACAGATTTTTTTGTTCCTAAAGACAGTATAAAGGGGGCAAATGATGGAGATAAAGTTATTGTTAGATTAGAAAGCTGGGAAGATAAAGATGATTCTCCTACTGGGACTATCATAGAAGTTTTAGGAAAGCCTGGTGAACATAACACAGAAATACATGCCATCTTAGCCGAATATGGCCTGCCCTATGACTTTCCTACCGAGGTTGAACGTTTTGCAGATACACTTGATACGTCAATAAAAGAGGAAGAAATTGCCAAAAGACGGGATATGAGAGAGGTTTTGACCTTTACTATTGATCCCAAGGATGCTAAAGATTTTGATGATGCACTTTCTTTTGAACTTCTTGAAAATGGTAATTATGAAATAGGTATTCACATTGCGGATGTATCCCATTATCTAGTTCCGGATACAATTTTAGATGATGAAGCTTATGAAAGAGCTACTTCTGTATATTTAGTAGACCGTGTGGTTCCTATGCTTCCGGAAGTGCTTTCCAATAATGCTTGTTCGTTACGTCCAAACGAAGAAAAATATACCTTCTCGGCAATTTTTGAGATGGATAAGGATGCCAATATCAAAAACCAATGGTTTGGTAGAACGGCAATAAATTCTAATGAGCGTTTTGCTTATGAAGAAGCCCAGCATATTATCGAAACCAAGGAAGGAAGTATTCCAAAAGAAATTTCAATACGCGAAGATGCTTATACCGTTCAAGAAGATGTAGTAGAAGCTACTTTAGAAATGGACCGGATGGCCAAAATTATGCGTGGTAGACGTATGCAAGAAGGCGCATTATCTTTTGATAAGGTTGAGGTACGTTTTAATTTAAACGAAGAAAGCGAACCGGTTGGTGTGTTCTTTAAAGAATCAAAAGACGCAAATAAGCTGGTTGAAGAATTTATGCTGTTAGCGAATAGAAAAGTGGCTGAATTTATTGGGAAACAAAAGCCGAAAAAGACTTTTGTATATCGTATTCATGATGATCCCAATGAAGATAAATTAATAGCGCTTAACGGTATAATTTCCAGGTTCGGGCATAAGTTGGACTTTAAGGATAAAAAATCCATTAGCGCGTCTTTAAATCAGCTTTTGAGCGATGTTAAAGGTAAAAAGGAACAGAATTTAGTAGATACACTTACCATCCGTAGTATGAGTAAAGCTATTTACACTACCGATAATATTGGACACTATGGTTTGGCGTTCGATTATTATACCCATTTTACATCGCCAATTAGAAGATATCCAGATGTAATGGTTCATCGTTTATTACAACATTATTTAGATGGTGGTGCTTCCGCCAAAGAAGAGGTTTATGAACAGAAATGTAAGCATTCTTCAGATATGGAGTATCTAGCCTCTAGTGCGGAACGTGATTCTATTAAATACATGCAGATCAAATTCATGCAAGACCACCAGGACCAAGAGTTTGTTGGTGTTATTAGTGGGGTTACGGAATGGGGTATATATGTTGAGATTATAGAGAACAAGTGCGAAGGTATGGTTAGGATCAGCGATATAAAAGATGATTATTATACCTTTGATGAAAAGGAATATGCCATTGTTGGGGAAAAAACAAAGAAGACCTACCAATTGGGTGATGAAGTAGTAGTTATGGTAAAGAATTCCGATTTAGTAAAACGTCATTTAGATTTCTCCTTGTTGGGAAAGCATGAATAGTAATCGGTTTTTTTGGAACGGATTTTGTTTTTGAACTATCAAAATAACCTAAAAAGGTACATTATGAAAAAGTTCGTTTTGCTTGTCATTTGTATTCTTGGACTGCAATTTACTTTTAGCCAAGATGCGAAAATGACACAAGACTTAACCAAATTCTCAGAGGTTAAGGCTTTTGACGGTCTTTCTGTTAAGCTTATTAAATCAGATGTGAACAAAGCGGTCATATCTGGTGAGAATATAGATAAAGTAGCTATTGTTAATAACGATGGGGTACTTAAGATACGCATGCAAATTGGCAAGATTTTTAGTGGATACAGGACATTTGTAGATTTGTATTATACAGAAAAACTTATTGTAATAGACGTTAATGAAGATGCACGAATAGTATCGGAAGAATCTATAAAGCAAGAAGTTATAGAGCTTAAGGCTCAGGAAGGCGGTGAATTGGAGATAAATGCGGAAGTTGAACAGATGTTGATAAAAACCGTTACTGGTGGAATGATTTCAACTAGTGGTTCTTCTAACTTACAGGATATTGTCATAAATACCGGTGGTATTTATGAGGGTAAAGAATTCAAGACTAAATTTTCTACTATAAATGTCAATGCAGGATCTCGTGCAGAAATCTATGCGTCAGATTATGTAAAGGCTACCGTAAAGGCCGGTGGAGAGGTTTTAGTGTATGGTAATCCAAAAAAAATGGATGAGAAAACTGTATTTGGCGGTACGGTAACACGAATGTGATTGGTTTTTATTCCAGTTTTAATCCCTTAGCTTTGTAGTGTAGATTTTAGTAATTCTTATATAAATTATAGAAACTACGATCCGCCTCAAGACAAATAATAAAGAACCCGAAGAATAGCGCATGTGGGAAGACATTCAGGCAGCAGTTCCATTAGGCTTTTTATTAAGCTTTATGATTGGCCCTGTTTTCTTTGTTCTTTTAGAAACAAGTGCCATTAAAGGCTTTAGGGCCGCTATTGTTTTTGATTTTGGAGTTATTCTTGCCGATGGTGTTTTTCTTGTTCTTGCCTATTTCAGTAGTTTTCAGCTTTTAGAGAATTTAAGTAACCAACCTGGGTTATATGTTTTTGGTGGTGCAATTCTTCTGGTATATGGTATTACTATTATTTTTAAAAAACCGCCTAAGCAAGTAGAAACCAACATTAAAGTCAAGAAGAGTGATTATTTAGGCTTGTTTGTTAAAGGTTTTCTATTAAATTTCATCAATATTGGTGTGCTGGTATTTTGGTTGGGTATCATCATTGTAGTTGGTCCAAGTTTGGATAATGACCCTAACCGTATTGTTATATTCTTTTCAACTATGGTGGGCGCTTATTTTGTGACAGATATATTTAAAATTCTACTAGCAAAACAACTAAAGAGAAAACTAACAGTAGATAGAATTTATTGGATAAAAAAAGGACTAGGTATTATTCTAATTATATGTGGCATTGTTCTTATTGTAAAAGGATTTTTACCAAAAGACCAGTTTAATATAGAAAATGGCATTGAACGTATTGAAAAGTTGTAGTAGCGTTTGCCGGAGTGTATAAACTATCTGTAACTTATTAAGAATGCACTATGTATGGTGTTAAAACAAAAAAACCTTCGTTATACACGAAGGTTTTTTATTGAGGCATCGAGCAGATTCGAACTGCTGTACAAGCTTTTGCAGAGCTCTGCCTAGCCACTCGGCCACGATGCCATTTGCAGGTGCAAAGATAGTTTTTTTGATGGAAATGCTATTTTTACTTCACTTTTTTTTCATAATGTCTATTTACAACTTACAGGAAAATTTGTAAGTGTAAAGATTTGCAGTTATTTAGGGCGATAATTTAAGGTATTTGGCAAGTTAGTTTTTTCGCTTTTCCTTTAAAACTATGGTCACTTTTTCAACATCGCCACCTATAGGTGGGTTTATTTTTGAAACCTCAACTTCCGCTTTTTGAACAATTTGGATTTCAGAAAAAATACGATTTATGATTCGTCTGCCAATATGCTCCAAAAGTTTGGATGGCACTTTCATCTCTTCTTTTACTATATGGTTGATGTGAACATAATCAACTGTATCAGATAACTTATCAGAAATTGATGCCTTTGTTAAATCAGCATCAACAGATACATTTACCAAGTATTCACTACCTATAGCGGTTTCCTCTGCTAAACAACCGTGGTGGGCATATACCCTTATATTATTAACTTTAACCTTGTCCAAAATCAAATTTATTTTTGCAAACTTAATTTAATCGGTCGAAATAAAGATAGAAAGCTAAGATGTAATTTTCATAAGTAGGTTGGTATTCAAAACAACTCTTCCCATTAATACGTACAACGACAGTTACTAAGCCCTTGAAACAAGTCTACACCAATGGTGACTACATGGGTACCTGTGCTATAGGTAAGTAATTCATTAAGAATGATTTGATAAGAGTATCCAAAATAGAAGTTATTTTTCTTTAGACCGGCAAAAGGCGCAACAAAAAGTGGGCTACCAATTTGGTCATTTAAGAAACGATAGTTAACACCTGCGTAGAAATAATCCTCAAAATTATACCATCTAAATTTTAGGTTTAAATCCGTTTCTGAACGTCCATCACTTTCAAACATTTTAAAGAGTAAAGATGGCTCTATTTCTAGATCACTGTTTTTGTTTTTTCTGTAACGGTAACCTGTATACACGTAATAGTTCCTCAATTCGTTTGGCTCATCGGCATTAAATGTAAAGCTGCTCGGATCTTTACCTAATAGGTTAGATGCGTTACCGCTTATATAGAATTTACCATATCGGTACAATACACCTACATCAAAGTTATGGTTACTAGTCTGGCGGTTGTTAATAACACCCGGATCAAGGTTAGCATCTACAAATTGATCAATGTCTATTCTAAACTGGTTAAAGTTGTATGAAAGACCAAAGGATAAAAATTCATCGTCATATCTATCAAGGGTCAAGTGATGTGCAAAGGAGACCCTAGCACCCTGTTGTTTTGTATAACCGTTCTTATCATTATATAAAAATAGACCTATACCGGATTGTTCGCCCAAGCGCATATCTGCTGCTAGAGATTGTGTTTGTGGTGCATCTTTAATACCCACCCATTGGGTAAGACCATTAAGTCTAATTTTTACATGATCTCCTATACCGGCATACACGGGTGATAGAACAAACGGGTTATCTGCCAAATATTGAGTAAGTTGGGGCGAATTGAGCTCCTGACCTCTCGCGGTAATGATGCCGGATAAGACCAGCAAGGTCCATATGAATTTACGCATGGTACTGTAGGTTGTAGGTTAAGTATTTTATTTAGCGATATAGGGTAAAGTGTCCAACGAATTCTCTGTCGTCATTCTCTCCATTGAGTTTGATAACGTACCAGTAATCTCCTGTGGGCAGCTCTTTCTTCAAGTAAAGACCGTCCCATCCTGGATCACCAACACCCATTCGGTACACCTCTCTACCATAACGATCAAATATGATGGTTAGTATCTCTGGGAAGCCTTCATCATTTTTAGGTTTCCATGTCTGATTTTCCGCATCTCCATTTGGGGTAAAGAAGTTAGGAATATCCAGGTCTATGAATTCCATAAAGATACTGGCTACAGCTTCACAACCGTTTTCATCGGTTACGGTAACTACATAAGTATCAGTACGGTTAATGTAGAACGTATTGTCCGTACCATTATCCTTATCACCAAAAGTAATATTGTACTCACCTCTGCCACCTGTAACATTTGCTGTTATCTGGTTGATGTTGGTTTGTTCTAAAACAAGAGTCAATGGTTGGTAATCTTCAATCTCTATATTATAGTTAATGATACAACCGTTGGCATGGGATATAGCTATGTAATGCGTACCTGGTGTTAAATCTCTAAAGAACGGATTCAATTGCATTTCTGCTGGATTTGTAGTATCCAGTCCATAAAGAACCTCATCTACAATAGTTTCGTCTTCTAGGGTAATATTAATGTAGTTGTTAGGAATATTTCCATTACAACCATACACCGGTTCTACAGTAGCGTTCAAGTTTACACCTGGGTCTACAGTAACGGTTACATTCTCCTCACAACCTTGGGCATCACGTACAAATATGATGTAGTTTCCTTCGGCCAAATCGGTAAATGTTGTTCTATCTTGAACAAAATCAGTTTCTGTGTGCATTCGGGTACTGTATCCTGCAGTTCCTCCGGTAATTGTTAAGTCAATTGTCCCATTTTCTTCACCTACACATATTTCTGGTGTTGATGTTCCTACAACCTCAATAATAGCAGGTTCATTAATGGTATATTCTAATTCTATAAAACAACCGTTCTGATCTTGTGCAATTACCCTGTAATCTCCAGGAGCAAGATCTTCAAATGTATTTTCATCATCAAACTGATTAAGGTTTGGCGATATAGCATATTGATAACCTCCTGAACCACCGGATAAGGTAACAGTTATACTTCCATCTTCTTCGCCGTTACAAGAAACATTGATAACTTCATCTGTGTATTCTAAAGCTGTAGGCTCAGAAATAACTACTTGTTCAGGAGTAGTTAATCTACAATCCTGACTGATTACATCTACGTAATAGGTTCCGGCTGGCAAAGTACTGAAGGTACCATTGCTTTGTGGACCGGCTATACGAGAAGCCACACTTAATGAAGCATCTGTGTAGAGCGAATATTGATAGTTTCCTAAACCACCATCTGCCGTAGCATAGATAGTAGCGGTATTATCTCCGTTACAGTTAATTACTGCAGCAGTCTCGTCTACAATTAATACTAATGGATCAATAGGGTCTTCTTCAATAGAATTAGATTGAACAGCTGTACACAAGTTTACAGCATCTCTAACATAGTAGCGATAGACCCCAGCACTTAACATACCGCTTAGAGGTAGATTAACGCTATTTCCTGGCATTGCTGTCCATGTTATGTTGTCTGCACTAAATTCATACGTTCCGCTTCCTCCAGTGGCACTTAATTCGAATTCTACACCGGTAGTACAAGTCAACGGACTTGTTCTGATCAATGAAGCTTCTACTTCCGTAGGATTAACGATTTCAAGAATAGCAGTTTCTTCTGAACATCCTACTTCATCACTTACCGTTACACTATAGAAACCAGCCGCTAAATTGCTAAAGTCACCTGTGCTCTGACCAACAGAAGTAGTTAATAAGTTACTTCCGGAAATATCGTCGTAGACATTCAGTTGGTATTGGTATGTAGGTGTAATATTTCTTGCACCTACAGTTGTTGATATGCTTGCTGTATTTCCATTAAAACACGATAAGGTAGTTGCCGTAATATTAGCGACAATATCATCCGGTCTAATTAATGTGATGTTATCTGATAATACACAAGAGAATGCATCTGTGACAGTCACTTGGAAATCACCGGCCGCTAAGTTTCTGAAAATGAATGCTTCAACATTCGTCTCAGTATATATCGTAGAAGTTGTTGTGTTTTCTAGCACGATAGTATATGGACCTTCACCACCAGTTGGATCAACAAATATCTCACCTTGATCATTGCTACATGAAACATTGGCCTCTTCCCTAACGATAGCGGTAATTGGAGCACTCGGAGCCAATACGGTTATTACATTAGAATCATCATCACACAATGGTGCTGTAGTTTCCGTAATGCGTATGTAATAGCTGCCTCCAACAAGATTTGAAATGGTCAATGGCGTACTGGTATCTCCAGGTCCACTAAATCCGGCTACAGGAATATCATTTAAATCATAAACTTGGTAGCTGTAAGGCCCTGTGTAATTGTTAATAACCACACTGAAACTTCCGTCATCTACACCATCGTTTAAACATTGTTCGTCCGTTAATTTGGTAGCTATAACTTCTATTACATCCGGGTCTTCTATTCTATGAACAGTTTCTATTATACAACCCGTATCTACATTGGTAATTCTAACACTGTAATTTCCTACTTCCAAACCTGTAAATGTCTCAGGATTATTGGTAGAAGTAATGGTCTGTGCATAGGTTACGTTTATTCCCGTTACAACATATTCTAAAGTAGGTGTTGCACCAGAAGGGCTAACTGTTACGCCAACTTCTATTTCGCCGTTGTTCAATGGAGAACAAGCAGCTTCTTGAGTTGTAGTTACAATAGCATCACTGATTTCTACAAAAGGTAAAACAGTATCTGTGGCGGACAAAGCAGAACATCCTGCATTATCATATACTCGAATTTCATAAGAACCACCCAGACCATCAGTTTCAAAATAAGTGGTGTTTGAACCATCTTGAACCACACTTCCATCTCTGATAAATACATATCTATTGAAAGTACCCGTTCCACCTGATGCATTTGTAAATGATACACTAGCGTTATTTCCATTGTTTCCAACCGTACAACCGTATTGAACCACATCTATAGGGTCTACAGTAATAACATCTAATTCAGTAATAGTAATATCTGTTGTTATAGCACAGTTGTTGGCACCTCTTGCTTCAATAGTATATGTTATTCCGGCAATAGAACCTTCAAGTCCATCAAAGAAAGCAGATGTTGAGGTAGATGACGTTGCCGCTATTGGGAAAGTAGCCGAACTACCTGGTCCCGTGATAATACGGAAGGTATATGGTCCTACTCCATTATCGGTAACACTTACGGAAATTGTTCCATCATCTAAGCCATTACAAGTTACGTTGGTAGAAGAATCTACGTTCATTACAGGAATTACCGCTGTTTCCAAACGTTGTGTTATAGTTGTACTACAACCGTGGTTCGGGTCTAAATCGGTAATGGTAAATACATAGTCACCTACTTGGGTCAAGTTGGTAAAAACACCTGTATTGCTGGTGTCATCTACCGTAGCTGGAGCAGACAGTGGATATTGTACATCATATCTGAAGCTTCCAGAACCACCTGTTTGTGAAATGGTAATCTGTCCACCAGGATCTGCTGTAGAACAATCAATTGTTTTAACTACAGATGCCAATGGTGAGATAGGTTCATGTAAGTCAATGCTTGTACTTGTAGTACCTACACAGCCCCATTGGTCACTAACAACCACTTGATATTCGCCTGCACCTAAGCCGCTAAATATAGCTGAGGTTTGTATAGGTCTCATATCTTCAAAAGCAGAAGTACCAGTGTTGAATATCTGTAATTGGTAACTGTAGTTGCTACCCTGACCGTTCATTACGTTAATAACTTCAATTTCACCTTCTAAGTTGGTACAGTTAGGCTGATTGATTCTCAAATCTGCAGTAATCGGTGTTGGATCAACAAGAATAACATCTGCCAATTGCTCAGCACATCCTCTAGAATCCATAACCCAAACTTCATAGGTAGCAGCAGTAAGATTTTCTTCTTTCTGGTTTGAAGTATAGTTCGCAGAATCATTAGTGTCAATAACAGGACCTGCCGCATCAAAAATCAGATACGAATAACCGCCCCATCCACCGGTAACATCGGTAATGGTAATGGTACCGTTGTTTCCTGGTACGCAAGTGATATCGGTAAATATCCTGTTTGCGCTAATTGGGTCACTAGGACCTGCAATGGTAAATAACTCTGAAGCAACACAAGAAGGATTACTATCTTGAGTAACCTCAACGCGGTACTCGCCCGCGCCAATGTTAAATGGTGTTGTGGGACCTACATTGGCCGAAGTTCCGGTAGCACCGGCAATGATAGTGTCATCACCTGGGGTAGCCGTACCTTGCGAATTATATATTTGCCATGTGAAACCAGCGGCGTAAGGGTTTGTAGCATCGCTTATGATAAAGCTAACAGAACCATCATCTCCATTACATACTACATCTACAGTATTAGCATCGATTTCAAATGTATTTGGGTCTTCAATTTCAAAAGTAGTTTGTACGAAACATCCGGTATCCGTATTGGTAACGGTCACTTCATAGTTTCCTACCCCTATTCCGGTAAATGAATCATTAGTTTGATTTAATACACTATACGCATTGTCCGTTCCAACAACTGAATATTCAAGAGTTGGAGTTCCCGATGGAGGCGTTAGAGTCACACCTATGGTAACTTCGGCATCATTGCCAGGGTTACAGCTTACATCCGTATCAATGGTAACCGTAGGATTACTGATTTCAACAAAAGGAGCAATTGTGGCGTTGGCCGTGCCCACACAACCCTTATCGTCATAAACATTAATTGTATAAGCTCCACCTAATAGATCGGTTTCAATATAAGTATCGTTAGAACCATTTTGAACCACAATATCAGCTTCTACAGGAACTGTATTAGGATTATCATTTTTAATGAATTCATAGCGTACGAATGCGTTTGAACCTCCTGTTACACTTGCCACAGAGATACTTGCATCATTTTGATTATTGGCCGTAGTACAGCCAAATTCAACTACTGCATCCATAGTTACAGCAATAGTAGCTGGTTCTGCAATAAGTATAGAAGCACTATCCGTTGTACAATTATTGGTAGCAGGGTTACTTCTAACCGTTACGACATAACCTGCGGCCGTTGTTGTAGGTGCAAGACCTGTGAACGTAGCAGAAGTATTGGTAAAACTTGTTGGGGCAATGCTTACGGCACCACTGTCCAAAGAAGTAATCTCAAAGGTAAACGGACCGATACCGTTATCTACCGCTGATATTGAAATGGTACCATCACTATCTCCATTACATGTTACATCCGTAGAAGTAACTGTATCTATTATCGGTTCTGGCCGGTCTGGAACACGAATAACGAATTCCCTGTTACAACCTGCGTTGTTAGGTGTATTGGTGTCATAAATAGTAATTGTATAATTACCTGCTAAAGGCGCTCTATAATCAAAAGGATTTCCTGGGAACGCTGTTTGAGCTACCGCAGGAGCACCTGCATCGTTGGTAATGGAATACTCGTAGCTTCCTGATCCTGATGTAGCTTCAATATTAATTGTGGCTTCAGGCGATGCCGTACAATCTATGAGCTTAGTAAGCCTAGCTTGAACGGAAAGTACTGGATGAACCACAAATGCTGTTTGTGAGGCCATACAACCATTTCCATCAATAATATAAACATCATAGGAACCTGCAGCAATATCATTGAATACACCACCATTATCTAGGTATGTGCTTGGTGCCGGGTTGCCAGCCGGTGCAATGGCATAACGTATATTTCCTGCCGCTGAGTTTCCAACAACGGTAAGATCTATTGGAGCACTACAGTTATCTTGAGTGACTGATGTTATAGTTGGGTTTGGAGATAAAGTCAATGCAACAGGAGCCATCGTAAATGAACAATTGTATTGATCATTGATAGTTACCGTATAATTACCCGCTGGTGAATTTACCGGAATCTGTACAGGGTTGTCCGTTGTACCGGTCAATGCCGTAAATCCTGCAGGTCCTGTTACATCAAAAGTATATGGTGCTCCGCCACCACCGGTAATATTGTCTACCGTAATTAGTCCCGGTAGGTTACATGAGATATCTCTGGTAACCGTTGGTGTTGCGTTTAATACACGTAATTCTTGTAAATAGGCATTTTCGCTACCACCTCTACAGGCATCTGTAGTTCCATCAGATTGTACAATATCAATATAATACTCACCTTCTGGTAAAGTACCAACATTTATGGTATTGTTATAAAAGATGTCTCCGCCACTAGACTGAAGTGCAATAGGGTTCCCTACTTCAAAGAACTCCCAACGCATATGAGAACTTGGCGTGGTAGGATTTAAAGTGTATTCTATTTCACCCGTTGATGAACCGAAACACGTAGGAGTTATATCCGTGGTAATTTCAATAGGTTCGTTAATTAAATCATTAACATTGATTAAACTCTGGCGTACACAACCTGTATTATCCCTAACATAGAACACATAGGTTCTACCTGGTGTAAGGCCTGTCCAAGTATAAGAACCTTCACCTGATGGAACCGTAGCTCCACTGGAATTTATGGTGCCACCTGGTTGCCATGTTGTGGTAGCAGGGTCAAAATTAGCAGGGTCTTCTGAAAAAGCATATTCATAAGGAGCAACACCTGCAGTACCTTGAACACGTACTTGTAAATCAAAACAATCTACTACTATCGCGCTTATACTGATATCCAAATTATCCAAAGGATAAGGAATAATGTATCTATCAAAATCTCTCTGACAAATAGTGCCACTAGGTAATGTAACTCTAATAGAAGGGAATACCTCCGTACCAGAAACAGTACCTCTTAGTTCATTTGAAAGCTGCCATGTAGTACCACCATCATTACTATATTCTATGGTACCACCAGAAGGAGCGGTTACATTATCAAAACGGAACCCGTATTCATTTGGATCAGGGTCATTACATGCCGCTGGTAAAATAGGATCAATATCCGCAGTTATTTCTGTGGCATTGTTGATTGTAATGGTTGATGAAGTAACGGTACAACTGTTCGTATCGGTAACTGTAATTTCGTAATCACCTACTCCAATACCATTGAAAGTCAATGTTGTGGTAGAAATATTAGTATTTGTTGTTCCGTAATCAATTCCATCAGCAGGAGTCAAATCTACTAATTGATACGTAAACGGACCTGTTCCCCCACCTACTGTAGCATCAATGGAACCTAGTCCATCAAAACACTCTGGGTCGGTTGCTGTTCCGCTTGCGGTTAACGTGGCAACAGGAGTCAGGATAATATCTTCTTGAACGAATGAACATGATGGTGAAGCACCATTATTATCTAAAACATATACATCATAACCAGCCGGGTTGGCAGTAGCCATAGCGCTAGTAACGTTTAAGAAGTTAGTTGTTGAATAAAGACCAGAAGGGTCGGTAGTTGCCGGAACAATGGCGTAAACCAAGGTTCCGTTTCCACCTGTGGCATTCACAGTAATTGAACCATCATTACATGCACTGATAGCGACAACATCTACAGATGCAACTAATTGTGGGTCTATTGTAATAGTTTGTTGAACAGCCGTACATCCGTATGCATCTCTAACATCAATGGTATAAGTACCATTGGCTAAATTGTCAAAGGTATGTGTTGTGCCGGTAACTGGAGTTGCCGCTACAAACGGGCCACCATCCAAACTGAAACTGTACCCTCCATTTCCTGCGGTGACATCAACTTGTATAGAACCATCATTGGTACCTGAGTAACAGGCTGTAGTAGTGGTGTCAAAAGTAGGTACTACTGGAGCGTTTACTGTAATTGCTGTATTTATAGGATCGATACATAAATTTGTATCTCTTACTCTTACGATATAATCACCTGCAGGCACACCGGTAAATTCCGTATTGGTTTGATAAGCTGTCAGTATTCCGCCTATCGTATCTTCTAATTGATACTCGTAAGTTGGAGTGCCACCTGTTGCACTAGCCGTAATGGTAGCACCTATATTATTACACGTAAATTCTGAAGTAATACTTGCTGAAGCGACAAGAGCATCTGGCTCAATCAATGTTTGAGTCAATGTTACGGTACAACCAGGCAAACTTGCAGCAGCATTATCAACATCACGCACTTCTATAGAATGTGCTTGTGCGGCGAGGCCTGTAATTTGTTCTGCAGCTGTAAACGGACCAACAAATGCAGCTCCGTTTAAGCTGTATTCATATCCACCTGTACCATAGTTATCGGCATCAATGGTAATAGTTCCTGAATTATCACCATTACAATCAAGGTTTTCAAAGGCAGTAATCGAAGCTTCAAAGGCATGTCCGTCCTCAACGATTACCGTTCTATCAACTGTACAATCACTACCGTAGTTTACGGTAACGGTATGGCTTCCTAGAGCTATATTGTCAAATACATTTGTTGGTTGAGCCGTTCCTCCATCTATGCTATACGTATACGAAGCATCATTAGGTAGAACGGTTATATTTCCTGTTCCATCACAGTTGTACGTAATAGAAGTAGAAAGTGTTGGTTCTGTTGGTAATGGAGCAATTATAATATTGGCCAAAGTAAGCTCACATGAAGTAGCATTGGCATCCCTAACACGAATGCTATACGTAGCATCGGTTAAATCAGTAAATGTATGTACTCCCGTTGAAGATGAAGCTGTCCAAGCACCACCGTTTATGCTATACTGATAATCTCCGGACCCACCTGTTGTTGGCGTAACGTCTCCAACGGTAATTTCTCCGTCAACAAGACAGGTATAATTTTGTGTAATACTCGCTTCTGCTACCAATTGAGATGGTTCCGTAACAACTACATCCTGAGGCGTAGTTTCACAATTATTGGAATCTCTAACGCGTACAGGATAAGTTCCAGCACTAAGGTTAGGGAAACTGTTTTCGGTTACATAGGTAACCCCGTTGTCAATACTGTACATGAACGGTGCGTTTCCACCAGAATCTACAAGTATTGAGATTGCACCGTTCGATTCGCCAAAACAAGTTACAGCGGTTGGTGTTGGGGTAATTGCAATAGGAGCGTCTTGGTTTACGGTAATAGTGTACATGGCCGAACAGTAATCTGCTCCCCCACTATTATCACGTACATACACATCATAATCCCCTGCAGCAGAAACCGTAACTGGATTATCAGTGCTGAAATCACCATCCGTTACTGCAGTTCCATTTGTTACAACAGCGAACACATAGTTGTTGTCCCCACCAGAAGCAGAAATAGTAATATCTGTATCCGTTGCACAGGCCGTAATAGTAGGAGCTGATGCGCTAACCGTTAATTGAGGGTCTATGGTAATATTCTGTAATACACCGGTACATCCTAGTCCGTCTTGAACATTAATGGTGTAGGTACCGTTTGAAAGACCGCTAAAAGTGTGCGTTGTACTGTTTGCTGGGGTTGGGCTTACCCAGGGATTTCCGTTTATACTGAAGGTATAATCTCCATTCCCATCAGTAACATCAACCTGAATGGTAGCTGTATTTCCACCAGGGTAACAAGCGGTAGGCGTAACATTAAAAGTAATAGGATTTGTAGCCGCTACTGTCAAAGCAGCGTTAATGGCATCCTCACAGGTATTCGCATCCCGTACGCGAACAATATAATCACCTGCAGCTAAACCGGAAAAGACGGTGTTAGCACCATTAGTAGCAAAGTCATTAGTTCCAACTATCGCACCCAAATTATCTTCCAATTGGTATTCGTAAGCAGCAGTACCACCGGTAACACTAGCTGTTATGGTAGCTCCACCATTGGTACAACTTAATTCGGTTGTAATTGAAGCAAATGCTTCCAGTGCATCTGGTGCGTTAATAGTCTGTGTAAGCGTTCTTGAACATGTTGTTTCATCTGCTTTTCTAACCACTAAGGTATGAGAACCAGCACCAAGGGTTGAAGCAGAAGTAACGGGTGAAGTTGTTGACGCTACAAAAGCACCACCGTCTATGGAATACTCAAATCCGGCTGCGTTAAAGTTTTCAACTTCAAAAGTTATTGAGCCATCGTTTAGTCCGTTACAACTTGCGTCTGTAGAACCAGTAATATTCGCGGTAAAGACATTACCGGCAACAACGGTTACAGCAGTTTCAACAGTTTGTTCACAAACTTCCGGTACTTGATGTATCACTATATCATCAAGCGCAAAATCATTACCGCCATTTCCGTTGACTTCAGATCTAATTACAAAATCCAGAGTTGTATTTGCACCTGGGTTAAGGGTGGCCGTAAACTCCACCCAATCACTAGATCCTGTATTTTTTGCAATTTCGCCAGTGCGTATGGATTGAACAACATTTGTTGTTCCTGTTTCTCTTATTTCTACGGTCAAATTTGGATCAAGACCACCAGTTCCTTGCCGCAGAAGGTTCATAACGTATAGTGTAACACTTAAATCTTGATTAGGTATTACATCATTTATCTGTTTTGAGTAGATTATTTGAGTTGGTGTTGGGGTACCCACATTCATTACTAAATAGCGGCCTTGACTTGTACGCGTACCAGTAGTATGATCTATTGGGTTGATCCATGTACCAAAGGGGGCAACAATGTCACTTGTTACTGTGTATTCAAAATCATTAACATTACTGTTTGAATCACCAGGGGCATTATTAGTTTGATCTTCGTAAGTATACCCGTTGGTATTGGGGCTAGGAATAGTCGTTCCACTACCAAAATCTTCGGCCAATAATAAACTTGGTGTTGGTGGTGTTTGCGAGGTATAATTTGTACTTACCGTATAAGTTCCTGGTCCCACATTTAGGAAAACGTTGCTTGTTGGATCCGGTGAATTTACTACACCATCTAAGGCATAGGTATAGTTGTATGTTGTAATATTAGGTGTTGCGGTTACGGTAGCCAATCCATCACAATCATAGCTTACTTCAGGAGTAAGTACTACTTCTGGTTCTTCAGGAACATCTTCAACAGTAACATTCATAGGGAATTCACAAGAAGCATCTCTAACAATTACCGTATAATCTCCTGGAGGAAGTGTAGCTGTACTTGATGTACCGTAGCTTGCGCCACCATCAAAACTATATTCATATGGAGCTGTACCCCCAGTAACATTCGTTACTCTTACTTCTGCACCGTTAGGGTCACAGGTAGCATCTCTGGAAACACCAGCGGAAGCACTTAGTGGGAAAGGTTCTGTTAAATCTACAGTTTGAGAAAAGCTACACCCTGATGAATCCGTTACAAATACTTCATAAGTACCTGCAATAAGGTTTACAAAGTTTGGTGTTCCTTGAGTAGTGGTTCCACCATCAATACTGAACTGATATGGAGCAACACCACCCGTTGTATTTATAGTAATTGCTCCGTCCGAATCCCCACTACATGATGGTGAAGTTTCAGTGATGGAGTCTAGGGTCATGGCCCCGTTATCATTTATGGTTACTTCGTTTGAAAAGGCAAAACAGTTGTTAGAATCCACGATTACAAAAACATAATCTCCATCTTCTCCTGCAAAATATTCATCAACATCGTCGGCGTCGGTATCTCTCCATCCAAAAGAGAAAATAGGGTTGGTATCATACGCATCCCCTGGAATAGAGGCTACATCGGCATATAAATTCGTTCCGTTTTTACTCCATATAGCATAAGAATAATCCGGGTTAGGGAGTCCTCCGCTACCTGTAAGCTGTATGGTACCGGCCGAACAACCAATGTCTCTTGTGGTAACTGCTGTTATAGTTGGGTCTGGCGTACGGGTTACTGTTACATCTTCGGTATACGTACATCCGTCCTGTGTCGAGACCTCAATGGTATAATCTCCTGCGTTTACGTTAAAAGAATGGGTATTGTCCGGTTGAGCCGTTTCGTCATCAATTAGGGTTCCATCGCTTCTTCTTAGTACGTAGCTATAATTGGGCTCAACATTAAGTACATCTATTTTGATAATACCCTGAGCATTACAATTGGATGGAGTCGTGGTTACATCTACTTGAAAATCCCTATCAAGGATACCTATATCTGGAGTACTAAAAATACAGGCATCAGGAATAGGATTTCCTGAGCCATCTAATTGCGTAACATCTACCCTGTAGGCACCGTTAGTAGCTATATCAAAGCTAGGGCCGTTGTTCGCACTAAAAGGAACTACAATAGCATTATTGGCTACGTCTACCAATTGGTAGCCATAATTGCTACCCAAATTGGTTATAGTGATGTTACCATCCGTAGAACAAATAATATCTCTGTCATTGTAAAGAATATCTAGGTTGTTCTGGAAAACATCAAAGTAAAAGCGACTAAAACACCCATTGGTATAATTTATAACCAAACGGTATTTTCCAGCTGTATCCGCATCATAATCGCTACCCGTTGCTACTTGATTCCAAGTACAGGTAAGGTTTTTATTGGCGCAATCGTCAGGAGCTGCAAGACAACTACCTTCATCTAATCTTTCCCAAGAAATGCTTTGTGCGTCTAATATATTCAGTTGAATAGGCTGAACATCTGAAGAGCCACAAAGGAAGAATTTAGGCAATAGATCGCCATCAATACTACATTGCACTATTTCCCCTTGAATATCATTGGTGGGGTCAGCATCACTGTTGGTATCGTTAAAATATTCAACTAACGGATTGGTCTGAGTAGTTCCGTATCGTTCAACAACAATAATTTCTTTAAAACCTTTACAAGGATCTGCTACAATTTTATCTACAATGTAAGTACCAACTTGTGTTACCTCTAATGTACTTTGGTCGCTATCTGAATCTCCATCGTTTAAAACAGGATCGGATGCATCAATTTCTCCATTTCCGTTTTCATCGCGAACCCAGATATAACTATCAAAATTATCACCAGCATCTAACAGGGCGTTTAAACCACAAAGTTGCACCGTTCTTGTAAAATTACAGTCGGAAAGGTCATCTAACAAGAAGTTGGTTGCACCTGGGGTTACAAAGCCACAGTTATCAAAATCAGATACACTCGGGTCATCTGTAATACGATTATTGTTTATTTCACCTTCATAGGTAGAATAAGCTAAATTCTCAATCAGGTCCGTACAAGCATCAATAAAATCAAAGCAGTTTTGAGCTACTTGAACACGCATACGTATTTGTCCCGGAGTATCGCCTACTTCTACAAATCTATTCGGAATGAAGAAATCAACTTCTCTAGTAGCTGGGTCATAAGTGTATGTGGTTCCCGTTGGCATGTTGAGATTTGCCTCGTCCAAAGTTACATTTATGGGTAAAATATCGCGAATGGTATAATTTACGGCATTATCATTTCCCGTGTTTTGGAAGGTTAGAACGTAATCTAAGATTTGGCCAAGATTTACGCCTTGTCCAGTAATATCGTTACCTGCAATATCCTCTACCTTTTTCTCAAGAACAATATCCGGTTCTATAATTTCAATATTGAAAGAGTTGAAAAACGGATAGTATTGGTCACCGTTGGTCTGAAACCTGAATGTGGCTGCTGTTTCATTATTTGGAATTACCGAATTGGTAGGGTTATTTAAGTTGAAAATATCACTATCAAAACCTAACGTATTTAAGCTAAACGGATTCCTGTCATTGGCATGGACCCCATTTCGGGTAATATTACTGTTAAAAAAGTTGTTTGATGGGTTGGTACCGTTGCTTAGCGTGGTGAATCCGGCATTGCTAGCCGCTCTTATTCTTAGTCTATCTCCTGTAATCCTAAAGTCTCCTTCAAGCGTACCGGCGCCAATATTAGCATTTACCGGACCTACTGGAATAGTGTTGAAACCAGTATAGTTAATGTTAACGTTGTCAGTACCCGTAACTCTTGCAAAACCATCAAAAGTGGTAATTAGTTTACCACTGGTGTTGGGGTTTTCATAAACAATTACTAAAGTCCAACCACCAGCTGCACCACCCGTCATTCTTGATTGTCCGCCTGGTGAAATACCATATCCCTGAGCGCTAGGTACGTTAGCTATGGTATAGTCTCCTTGCGGATTGGCCAAAGGAGTTATGAGACTGGTTACGTCCGCATAACATGCGTAAGGTGCGTTAGCACTTAAAGCTGCGTTGGTTAAACCATCATACAATATTTCATCTGCGGTAATATCTACATATGTACCACCGGGAACTTTAAATTTAATTTCGTCAATTTCATGATCTCTAGGTGTGCCCACTGGGTCTGCAGTATCATCCCTTGGATAGGTGGCAGACCAATACAAGCCTGCATACCTTATCAGGTTACAATCTGCTTCTGGAAATGTAAATGTTGCTGTACTTGAACTAAAAGTGTTGGTATCGCTATCAACATCAATATACCGCATGTTCTTGCGGTCATTGTAATTATAGTAGCCACCTGTTTCAGCGAGTCTATTGCTTGATGGGTTGAAATTACCGTTTGTATTTAGGTTATTATAAGGGTCTTCTGGCTCAGTTGCTGTAGTACCTCCATCCCTATTTACAATGGTGTTTGATATAAAGGTCAAGTCTCCCTTAATGTTGTTCTGATAACGAACTTCAAAGGAGTTGTATTCTTGTGAAAATCCTGCAAATGCATATAAAAACAGAGCGCCCGCAAGTATTTTATTTAAGGATTTTGGTATCATTTTATGCCAGTAGATTTGGTCTGACGCGCATAATCCACATTTTGTCGTTGTACGCATCATTTAGGTTGGTATAGTAAGATAGGAGGGCATTGTTCCAAGATTGGTGTCTTTTTAGGTATACATACCTCCAGTTATTTTCAGGGTTTATGAAGTAACTGGCACTCAGCCCGTAAGAGTTTAAAAGTTTTACAAAACGATTTGCATTTTTAGGGTTTGCAAATACGTTCGCGATGATATAATAGCCAGAGCCAATACCATCTATTTTAGATGTTTTTGGGGTCAATTCATTAGATACCACCTGGTCTTTTACTACCGCGTTGGTGCGCAGTACATCGGTATCATATTTAGCAGATTTTTCTTTTATCTTATTAACGTTAGAAGCATAGGCTTCGTTCGAGTAACGGTTATCAACATCCATAATCCAAAGCTCACCATCATAAGCACCGTTCATGCTGCTGTTATGAGCGGCTACAGCCTCATCCCAAGTATCATAGCGTTGTAAATACACATATTTTAATCCATTATCAGGATTTGCTATATAGTCAGATGAAAATCCATCGTTGTTAAGTTTGTTCATAAATTTGTCCATATACTGGCCCCCTTTATAAACGTTGGCTACCACATAATAACCGTCTTTTACGCCTTCTAAATTTTTAAACTTTCTACTCTTTACATCGCTTCTATCTGCAACTTTTGAAGTTGATCCAGAAGTTGATGGAGTTGACGTGGTTTGTTGTACTTTATCTCTAACAACAGTAGGTCTAGGTTTCTTAATAGTGTTGTTTGCCAAGGTTGAAGATGAAACGTTATTAGGAGATGTACTGTTTGGTATAATATTGTTGTTGCTATTGTTAGAATTTGGGTCATTAGAATTGTTCGCAAGAGCAGGACGGTCATTCGTTCCCATAAACAATTTTTCGGCACGATCTTCAAGGTCTGGACGTTCTCCACTGGTCTCATTTCGGACCATACTCATGACCATATTAAAGCGACGTTCTAAATCTTTCTGACGGTCAGACTCCAATGAATCTTGACGAAACATGAGCTCTTGTATGATGGCATCGTTCTCTGCCAGTTTACGTTTTAACTCCTCTATCTCTTCATTATCTACTAAATCATTTTTGTCTACATCTTCGTTTTCGACTAGAGAATCTTCAAAATCATCTTCAAGCATTACACGGTCTTCGGTAAGGTTTGGAGTAAACGAGAAAGCGAAAGAGATTTCGTGAGTAACACCAAAATTATCAAAGTTGGTTCCGAAACCTTTTTCCATAGTATAACCTAAGGAAAGTCTTTTGTTGATATTGAAACCTGCACCGGCGGATGCACCATAAAAGCTGTCATATCCACCCTGTAACCATCCTAATTTTGGCAGATCTAAAATAACGGCACCTCCATAGGTCATATCTTGATTGTCTTCGCCTGTGGCTGCCAATCGGTTCTGACCGTTCATACGTACCCGTGCAATTGGCATTAAGCGACTGCCTTCCATAATACCATCATTGTTTTTAAAACGATGGGTATATTGAAGGTGGCTAGAATAAGTTTTATCCGCAAATTCCGTTAGGGATTCACTTGTCTTTAGATTGTAATCAAATAAGTTTTCAGCAAAGACACCAAAGTCAATATTGCCATAGGAAATATTGAAACCAGGCTGAAAAGAAAGCACATTGCTATCCTCCGTTCCTGTTAGACTAAAGTCATTGGAATCAATAACATCTATGCTATTCTGGTCAAGACCAGTACTGTAATATGCTAAGTTACCGCCAAATGTAAAGTTACTTTTGTCGCTTAATTTTATTCCATAAGCATAGTTAGCCAACACACCAATGTTAGAGACGGCTCCAACACTTTGTGTATAAAGGCTAAGCCCTAAACCGCTCTTATCACCTATTCTACCGCTGTAACTTAAGAAATAAGTTTGATCATTATCCTTAAATTGTACCGATTGGTTTCGGTGTAGAAGGTTAATGTATGACTTATCTTCCTGAACGGTCGAGAAGGTTGGGTTAATCAAGAATCTATTGAATTTCAATAGATTCTGTGAGGCTGGACTATATAATAGAACTGGATCATCTTCCTGCGCTTGAACGTTTGCAAACGTCAGTGCGGCCAGTAAGGTAAGCGCTATGTATTTTACAAATTTCATGGTCGGTCGGTTATCTAATAACTGTTATAGTACCTTGTTTCAATGTCTCGCTAGCATTTTTGATTACATAATAGAAAACCATGTTTTGCTTAGCAAAGCTAATTGAGGACTCGGGCCAGTTATTCTGGTAATTGGTTGAATTAAGTACTTCTACACCTTGAGCGTTGTAAATGATTACCCGTACATCAGATTTGTTGGAATATGAATTAGGTACAATCCACTGATCATTTGAGCCATCACCATTTGGCGTGATAACGTTAGGTATATTAAATAGGTCTAAATAGGTTACAGTTATAGGTTTACTAATTTCGCAGTTGTCAATATTCGCTATCAATAAGTAGTTGCCTTCTGTAGTAAAAGTTGCTGAAGAAGAACTGCTTATTTCAATATTATTGGCATCTAACCATCTGTAAGCAGTACCGCCATTGGCATTTACTGTTTTAGAACTACCTTCTGGAAATATTACATCTCCGTCAACGTCCAATGTAATCAGGTCTGGATCTAAAGGTGTAATGTTGATCTCATTTGATATTTGTGAACAAGTACCCTTTCTTACAACCAAACGGTAAGATCCCGGTTGCGTAATGGACAATGAACTATCAGAAGAGTTTACAGCTTCGCCATCGCGTTCCCAATCAAAAGTTTCTGAAGATAGATCCGTAGTGGTGGATAGGGTAATCACGTCAGATGAACTACAATATACTGTGCTCGTGCTGCTAATAGTTAAGGCCTCACTGGCTAGTTGTACAGGTAGTGTGTTTGATGTTGCGTTCATTCCACCTAAATCTGTGGTTACGGAGTATGCTCCGTTTTCATTGCTATCGGTCAAACTTACTGATTGCGAAGTTTCACCTGTTATATTTGTACCGTCTTTCTGCCATTGATATGTAAAAGAAGAGGCTACATCCGCAGTAACGTCCACTTCGGTTCCATCACCTAAAACTGCATAAATTTTGTCTGTAGTCAATGCTATACTGGTATTGCTACATGATTCATATGATGTAGCATAAGCTATTTCTGTTCTAAACGCAGTTGGAGCAACAACCTCTGTATTTTCAGAGTTAATTGTGGTTGATGAACAAGTACCGCCTGTTTGTGTAACGGCAGCATAATATGTTCCAGCTTGGCTAATTGTTAAAGAAGAATTGTTAGAACTAGGTATTGGAGTACCATTTCTGAACCATTCATAAGTAGGTGCGTTGGCATTTGATGTTATACTTAAGGTTTGAGTCTGAGAAGGAAGCACTACAAGGTTAGCATTGTTGTTTCTTGTAACTGTAAATGCACCGGCGTTGGTAATGGTTACCGCAGCTGATGTTTCTGTACAGATACCTGTTCCTCTAACCTCTACGGTATAGTCTCCAATAAAAGATGGATCGTTAGTGTTAATGGTATAGGTAAATCCACCTGCTTGTGAAGCCTGTACTTCGGTTCCATCTTTATACCATGTATATATGTAACTGCCATTTTGAACGTTTGCTTCTAAAGGTGCAACTGTATCTCCGGCACATAATGATGTAGTGGAGGGAGCGTTAATAGCAATACCAGTGCTGGTACCAGAGTTAACAATAATATGGTTAGACTCCGTATTGGCAGAACCTGTACAATCACCATAATCTATAAAAGCGAAATATTCGCCAGTACCATTAGTTACAATTGATGGTCCGGTTTCTGAAAGTTTTGTACCGCTTCGGTACCAAGAATACTGATAGGTATTTAACTCTGAAGCCGGTATGTTATCTACAGTTAAAGTAATCTGCGTGCTACCACAGGCTTGTACACTTCCTGGAGTAGTTCCATCACCATCCGGGCTCATATGTAGGTTGGTGTCAAACCCTAAGAAATACATAGAATAACCAGCGGAAGAGGGACTTGTGGATGATGGGCTTGTGCTTCTAACACGCATCATATAATTGGCTCCCCTTGTATCCGTAGGAAGGCTGAAACTTGTTGTAAATTCTGTATTGCTGTTTTGATCGCTAACGGTTGATAGTTCTAAAGGGCTTGCAAAAGAACCGTTGGCGTTGGATAGTTCCAGAATGAACTCATTGTCCGGGTTGGCCGAACCGGCCCATTCTATCGTAACAAAAAATTCATTGAAATCTGTATCTGCACATGCTCGTGGCCAAGTGTTGGTCCCAGATAAGTTGGGGTTGTCAGCTGGTACTGGAGCTTGCAATGCAATTTGTGCTGAGATTTGTGTCGTGAGCAGCAATAGAAATGCTGTCAAAATTGTTCGCGGAATGTTAATTCTTTTCTGTCTCATAAGTAGGCGTAGTTTTGGGTTTACTACAGGTTTCAATGTCAGATTTGGGTTATGACATAGAGAATACAATAACAAATATGACATATAATACACGCGTAGAGAATTTAATGTTGTAGCAAGGGATATAATTGTTGTGAAACGCAAGTATTTGTATGAATGGAAATTGAAAGCTGCCGGATTACGGCATTTTACGTACCTTTGTGCCTCTAAAAAGGAACCCTATGAGCGAGGCAGTTGAATCGTTGAATTTCATTGAACATATTGTTGAAGAAGACCTAAAAAATGGCTACTCAACACAGGATTTGCGTTTTCGTTTTCCACCGGAGCCAAATGGCTATTTACATATAGGGCATGCAAGTTCTATATGTTTGAATTTTGGATTGGGATTACGATACAACGCACCTGTAAATTTGAGGTTTGATGATACCAATCCTGCAAAGGAAGAGCAGGAGTATGTAGATGCTATTAAAAAGGATGTGGAATGGTTAGGATTTAAGTGGGATACCGAAAGGTATGCTTCTGATTATTTCCAGCAATTATATGATTGGGCCATTGAATTGATAAAACAGGGAAAAGCCTATGTTGATGAGCAGTCGTCTGAGGTTATGGCCGAGCAAAAAGGTACTCCAACACAACCAGGAACAAATAGTCCTTTTAGAGACCGTTCTATTGAAGAGAATCTTGCTGGTTTTCAGAAAATGAAAGATGGTGAGTTTGATGAGGGAACTCATGTACTTCGCGCTAAAATTGATATGTCGTCCTCTAATATGCTAATGCGCGATCCAATAATGTACCGAGTGTTACATAAGGTGCACCATAGAACAAATACCGATTGGTGTATTTATCCTATGTATGATTGGACGCATGGCGAAAGTGATTATATAGAGCAGGTTTCCCATTCATTTTGTACGTTAGAGTTTGCTATGCACCGCGAGCTTTATGATTGGTTTTTAGATCAAGTTATTGATGTAAAGAAATTGCGACCTAAACAACGTGAGTTTGCACGTCGTAACTTAAGTCATACGGTAGTTAGTAAGCGTAAGTTGTTACAATTGGTTGAACAAAATGTTGTAACGGGCTGGGACGATCCAAGAATGAGTACGTTATCAGGATTGCGAAGACGTGGGTATACGCCGGAGTCTATTCGAAATTTTGTTGAAACCATAGGTATTGCTAAGAGGGACAACCTAATAGATGTTTCTCTTTTAGAGTTCCATGTTAGGGAGCATTTAAATAAGATTTCGCCGCGAGTTATGGGCGTTTTAGATCCCGTTAAGGTTGTTATAACGAACTATCCAGAGGGTGAAGTAGAGTGGTTGGATACGGAAAACAATCCCGAAGATTCATCTGCAGGTACGCGTCAAATCCCCTTTTCCAGAGAAATCTATATTGAAAAGGATGATTTTAAGGAGGAAGCAAATCGTAAATTTTTCCGTCTTAAATTGGGTGGAGAAGTGAGATTGAAGTCGGGTTATATCATTAAGGCAGAAAGCTGCACTAAAGATACCGATGGGAATATTACTGAAATTCAGTGTACCTATGACCCAAAGAGTAAGAGTGGTAGCGGAACTGAGGAAAGCCTGCGTAAAGTAAAGGGAACGTTACATTGGGTATCTGTTGCGCATGCTTTACAGGCCGAAGTTAGGTTATATGATCGTTTGTTTACGGATGAAAGTCCGGATACGCATAAGGACAAAGATTTTATGGAATTCATTAATCCGGATTCCTTAAAAGTAATCACCGGATTTCTGGAACCAAGTTTATCCGGGGCTAAACCTGGAGATCGAGTTCAATTTCAGCGTCTGGGATATTTTTGCGTAGATCCAGATTCAACTACGGAAAAATTGGTTTTTAATAAAACAGTTGGCTTAAGGGATACTTGGGCAAAACTTCAAAGTAAATAATAAGTTTTTATTTTCTTGGAAACAGAACTCCTTTAGGGCGTAAGACTCTAAAGGAGTTTTTTTATAAGATTTTTCAATTTTTTAGACTATAATTTTTATCTATTAAAAATTAATTTAATATTGATATCCTATATTTTAATCGACTGATTTAAATTTCTTCTGAGAGCAATTCTGAATTTCCCCGATATATCTGTCCACTTACCCTGAATATAGCTCTTAAACGGCTTTAAAATAGTTAAACGTCCCTTAAATTGACGTAAACGTTAATTTTCAATCTTATTGAGGTAACATCAATGAAATGTTAGTTCTAAATTGCATCATATTAAACGAGTTAATCCAATTTGCTCTTAAAAATGAGAAATTAGAAATACTCTTTAATTTTAGTCAAGTATTAATTTAAAAAATAGAGATTATGTCAAATGATAGTGGAAATGTTTTGTTGGCCGTTATAACTGGAGCAATTATAGGAGTAGGGGCAGGTATTTTGTACGCACCGGATAAAGGTGAAAAGACAAGAAAGAAAATCAAAAAAAATGCTTTAAAGACTAAAGACGATATAACGCATAGAATTTCTCAAGCTACGGAAGAATTAACAAAAACCGCTGAGGAGAAAAAGGTTGATTTTGAGCAAAAGCTTGAGGATACTATTTCTAACATGAGCTATAAAGCAGATGATATCATCATGAGTTTGGAAAACAAATTAACAGAATTGAAGAAGAAAAATGCTCAATTACAAAAATAGCATATGGCTTTTGACGAACTAAAAGAGAGCATTTCAGAGGCTGAAGCTAGTGCTAGGTCATACCTTGACAGTAGTAGGGAGTTTTATAAGCTAAAGGCTTTTAAATTGCTTATGAAAGGGGTAACCGGTTTTGCCCAAGCGGCATTTATTGGTATAGCGGTTGTACTGGCTCTTTTGTTCTTATCTGTTTCAGCAGGTTTTTATATTGGAGCGGAACTGGAGAATACGGCGTTGGGGTTTCTTATCGTTGGAGGCTTTTATATTCTTTTGGGTATATTGGTTTTTATTTTCCGTCGTTCGTTAGTCAAACCTCTAATGGCCCGTTTTTCCGAACTTTATTTTGAAGAAATATGATACCAAAGAAATATACTTCGTTCGAACAAATAGATCAGGACCTGAAGATTTTAAAGCTACAGCAAGATATTGAGCGCGAAAATCTAAAAATGCAGGTACAGATAACAAAGAACAGCTTGTATCCAACCCATTTGCTGGGGGGGTTCAGCGGTATTTTGCAGAAGTTGACCATATCTATGGTTGCTAAAAAGATTTTGAAGAAATTCAACTAAACCATTACAAATTAAAAACGGGTCTCTAGAGGTTAATTCTAGAGACCCGTTTTGCGTTTATGAGATTTTAGTATTACTCTTTCTTTTTTTCCTTTTGCGTCTTCTTCATGGATTCGCCTATCATATTACTTGCTGTAAATGAGGCGACCATATTGTTCAACATGTCACTACCGGCTTGTGGTGAGTTGGGTAAAAGAATGAGGTTTGTATTGGTTTCCTCGCCAATGGACTGTAGGGTATCATAGTGTTGTGTAACCACGATTAGGGCGGAAGCTTCCTGCGAATTGATACCCACTTTGTTCAGAACTTCAACAGACTCTTCCAAACCACGTGCTATTTCACGGCGTTGGTCTGCAATACCCTGTCCTTGCAATCGCTTACTTTCCGCTTCTGCTTTGGCTTTTTCTACGATTAGGATACGGGCCGCATCACCTTCGAACTGAGCGGCTATTTTTTCACGCTCAGAGGCATTAATTCGGTTCATGGCCTCCTTTACCTGTGCATCTGGGTCAATATCCGTTACCAAGGTCTTAATAATGTCATAGCCATAATCTAACATGGCTTCTTGTAGTTCAGATTTTACGGCGATGGCAATATCATCCTTCTTTACAAAAACATCATCCAATTTCATTTTGGGAACTTCGGCACGAACAACATCAAATACATAGGAAGTTATCTGCTCGTGTGGATACTCCAACTTATAGAAAGCATCGTAAACCTTCTCTTTGATGACTACATATTGTACGGAAACTTTAAGTTTTACAAATACATCATCCAAGGTTTTGGTCTCTATAATAACATCTAATTGTTGAATTTTCAGTCCCATTCTAGCCGAAATACGTTGTACAAAAGGTATTTTAAATTGAATTCCCGATTGTCTAACACTAGTAAACCTTCCGAAAGTTTCTATTAGTACGGCGGTCTGCTGCTTAACGATAAAGACCCCGGAAAGAATCGTTGCTACAACGAAAAATATGATTGGTATCCAGATAAGATTTCCCATAATTTTTTTGATTTTTTAGTTAATGATTTAATTTACGAAACACTTCCTAATATATGTAGTAATTTTCTCAATATTGTTACAACCAATATTTTTCTCCATAGGCTAAATACTTCATGAAAAAAGGTGCTGAAATTAGATTTAACTAACCCCAGCACCTTTTTAAATTGAAACAAATAGTTTTTACGCTAAATCTGAAATTGCTTTTTGAATGCGAGCTATACTGTTTTCATTACCAATCATGGCCATAATATCAAAGAGGTGTGGACCTTTCATATCTCCAACAATTACCAGACGTAGCGGTGGCATTACTTTCCCAAAAGAGAGTTCCTGTTCACCGATCCAAGATTTTACTGTGGTTTCAACATTTTCCGAAGAGAAATCAGTCATTTCTTTTATCTTGGATACCAAACGGTTTAGTATGTCTGGTGTATCTTCTTTCCATTGTTTTTTGGCTGCCTTTTCGTTATACGAAGTAGGGGCTTCGAAGAAATAATCGGATAACTCCCAAAAATCAGAAACGAATACCGCGCGCTCTTTGATCAATTCCACAACTTTTTCCAGATAATCTGAAGGCTTGTCATCAACTAAAACCGATTTGGATTTTAGTATCTCAGCATATAACCCTGCTAATTCTTTGTTATCCTTACTCTGTAAATATTGTTGATTGTACCATTTGGTCTTATCAGGGTCAAAACGAGCTCCAGACTTGTTCACACGCTCTAAACTAAAGGTTTCAACAAGTTCTTCTAGACTAAAAATTTCTTGCTCCGTACCAGGGTTCCACCCCAATAAAGCCAAGAAGTTAACTACAGCTTCGGAGAAATAGCCAGCTTCTTTGTAACCTTCAGACTCGTTCCAGGTTAGAGGAAATACCGGAAAACCCATTTTTTCTCCATCTCGTTTGCTGAGTTTACCTTTTCCAACGGGTTTCATAATAAGTGGTAGATGTGCAAATTCAGGAGCGGTCCAACCAAAAGCGTCATACAATTGTTGATGCAGTGCTAAAGAAGGCAACCATTCCTCTCCACGAATAACATGGGTAATTTCCATTAAATGGTCATCTACAATATTGGCAAGGTGGTAGGTGGGCATACCATCGCCTTTAAAAAGAACCTTATCATCTAGAACGTTGGTATCTATCTCCATAGAACCACGAACAATGTCTTTAAGGTGTAGTTTTTCATCTGGAGGGGTCAAAAACCGAACCACATAATCTTCACCAGAGTCTAGCCGTTTTTGAACATCTTCTGGCATCATTGAGAGCGAATTGTCCAGTTTTAACCGGTTGTGCCAGTTATAAATAAAGGTCTTACCGTTGGCCTCATGTTCTTTTCGGTGAGAATCAAGCTTTTCAGAAGTATCAAAGGCATAGTAGGCCTTTCCCTTGGCAATTAGCTCTTCGGCATATTGCTTGTACAAATGCTTGCGTTCACTTTGTTTGTAAGGACCAAAATCACCTTTTAAGCCTGGGCCTTCGTCAAAAGTAAGTCCACACCAGTTGAGTGCGTCTATAATGTACTGTTCGGCGCCTTCTACGTAGCGGTTTTGATCAGTATCTTCTATTCTTAAAATGAAATCGCCACCGTGTTTTTTGGCGAATAGATAGTTGAATAGGGCAGTGCGAACACCACCAATGTGCAAAGGCCCTGTTGGGCTGGGTGCAAAACGTACGCGTACTCTTTGGCTCATGGCTAAATATTTATGAATGCAAAGGTATAAAAAGCACCCTAGCTCCCAAAGGCATACACATTAAACCACCGTTATATTCAGCTAGATCTAGTTCTAAGTGCTCAGGTGGTTTTTTCCTTATCTTTACGTTCTATGGATGGTTACCAGAACATACTTCAAAAGCTTAACGGTTTCGTTAAAAAGTACTATACCAAAATGCTCATAAAGGGCATATTGCTTTTTATAGCGTTTGGATTACTTTTCTTTTTCGCTGTTCTGGGCGTGGAATACCTTCTTTGGCTCAATTCTACTGGCCGTTTGGTGCTTTTGTTAGTATTTGTTTGTATTGAAGCATGGTTGTTGTTTAAATACATCCTTACGCCCTTATTTTATCTGTTTAGACTAAAACAAGGTATTAACAACAGACAGGCATCGGTATTAATCGGTAAACATTTTCCAGAAGTAGGGGATAAGCTTTATAATTTGATTGACCTTGGTGAGGATAAAAACCAATCGGAATTACTCTTGGCCAGTATTGAGCAGCGTAGTCAAAATATGAGCGTAATTCCCTTTACGAAAGCTGTTGATCTTCGTGAAAACCTCCAATATTTAAAGTATTTGGCAATCCCGGCCATAATCATATTGTTGATATGGATTTCGGGAAATCTAAAACCGTTCTTTGGCTCTGCCGACCGAGTTGTGAATTATAGGCTAGCTTATGAACCACCGGCTCCTTTTTCATTCCTTTTGATGTCAAACGATTTGAGTGTTTTGGATTCTAAACAATTTACGCTTGAAGTTACCACGGAGGGCGATGTTAAGCCCGAAACGGTGTTTATTGTTATCGACGGAAAACAATCGGTATTGCAAGAGAATAACGGTCGGTACCGATATACGTTCACACCACCTTTAAAAAACGTTGATTTTCACTTTTTGGCGAATGAAGTTCGCTCCAAAGCATACAGTCTAAAGGTGCTAAAAACCCCGGTGATAGAGGATTTGCAATTGAAACTGGATTATCCTACTTATACAGGTAGATCATCAGAAACCTTAAAAAGCACCGGTAACGCGGTATTTCCGGAAGGTACAAAGGTAACTTGGCAAATAATGGGAGTGAACACCAATAATATTCGTTTGATTACAAAGGATACCGTTCATGATTTTACCAAAAATAACGAGAAATTTTACTTACAGAAACGCGTATATACCGACCTAGAATATGAAGTAACTACATCTAATGAAAATATAGTTGATTATGAGAAGTTAGGGTACCAATTTACCGTAATTAGAGATGCATATCCAACAATCAAAGTAAAACAAGTTTTAGATTCACTTAATCCCAATGTGGCATATTATGCTGGAGAAGCATCGGACGACTATAAACTGAAGAGTATAAAACTGGTTTGTTATATAGATGACAACCCTGATAACAAGCAAATTATACCGTTAAGTACCCCGGGTAGTAACTTTGATCAGTTTTATTACACATTTCCGTCCGGTCTGGATATACAGGCTGATAAACAGTATAGTTTTTACTTTGAAGCCGTAGATAACGATGCCGTTCATAAAGGAAAATCCACTAAGAGTCAAGTATTTTCATTGTCCCTGCTAGATGAAAATCAACTACGGAACAAAGAATTGGAATCCCAGCAATCCTTGATAAATAATCTTGACAAATCTTTGGAGAAGTTCAAGGAGCAGAAAGAGGATTTAGAAGAAATCAACAAACAGCAAAAGGAAAAGAATCAGTTGAGCTTTACTGATCAAAACCAAGTTAAGGATTTTCTTAAAAAGCAACAGCAACAGGAAAGCCAAATGGAGAAGTTCAGTAAGCAACTTAAGGAGAACTTAAATAAGTTGGATAGTGATGATCCTTTGAACAAGTTACTACAGGAACGCTTGGAACGTCAAGAGTTGGAGGCAAAAAAGAATGAAAGACTGTTGGAAGAGCTAAATAAAATTGCCGATAAAATAAACAAGGAAGACCTTTCAAAGCGATTAGAAGATTTAGGAAAAAAACAAAAGAACAGTGAGCGTAACCTAGAGCAGTTGTTGGAACTGACCAAACGGTATTATGTAACAGAAAAGGTAAGCCAACTTGCTAAGGATTTGGAAAAGCTTGCGGAAAGTCAAAAAAAAGCCGCTGGTAAGGTTGATGATAAGGACAGGAAACAGGAGCAAGAAGATTTAAATAAAGCGTTTGAAAATGTAGAAGAGGAGTTAAATGAATTACAAAAAGACAATCAGGACCTGAAGAAGCCTTTGGATTTGGATAGAGATGAAGAGAAGGAGGGCGAAATTAAAAAAGACCAGGAGGAGGCCTTAAAAGGGCTTGAGAAGCAAGAAGCTGCAACCTCTGATACTGAAAAGAAGGAAGAATCATCTAAAAAGACTTCACAGAAGCAGAAGTCCGCTGCTCAGAAGATGAAAGAAATGAGCGAACAGCTCAGTAAATCTTCTGCAGGCGGAGGCGGAGAGTCTACTATAACGGAGGATGCTGAGATGCTAAGGCAAATATTGGATAACTTAATTACATTCTCGTTTAAGCAAGAATTGTTGTACGATAGCTTAGAGGATGTAGATTCAGATAGTCCCCAATTTTCGAATGCTATTCATAAACAACAAGAGTTACGCGAACTTTTTGAACATGTGGATGATAGCCTTTTTGCCCTTTCGTTGAGACGAGCAGAACTTTCTGAGTTTGTTAATGAGCAGATAACCGAGGTATATTACAACGTGGATAAAACATTGGAGAGTGTTGCTGAAAATCAAATATACCAAGGCGTATCCTATCAAAAATATGTATTAAGTGCTTCTAATAGTTTAGCTGATTTTTTGGCTAACATTTTAGATAATATGGAGCAGAGCATGATGTCCGGAAAAGGTGAGGGTGAAGGTGAAGGTTTTCAACTTCCCGATATTATAAAAGGCCAGGAAGAGTTAAAGGAAAAAATGGATGGTATGGGTAAGCCAGGTGAGGGCAAACCTGGTGAAGGCCAAGAAAAGGGAGAAAAAGGTAAGGGTTCCAAACCAGGGGAAGGTGAAGGACAACAAGGGGAAGGTGACAAGCCTGGCGAAGGAGAGAACGGGAGTCAGGGAGACAATGGAAAAGGTAAAGAAGGAAGAGGGCAAGGAGGACAAGAAGGTAATGGGGAATCTGGACAAGGAATTGATGGTCCTACAGAGGCCGAGTTACAGGAAATATATGAGATTTATAAGGAACAACAAAGACTACGTAATGAGTTGGAACAACAGCTGAAGGATATGATTAATTCTGGAGACAAAAGGCTTGCTCAAAAGCTTATTCAACAAATGGAAGATTTTGAGAATGATTTGTTAGAAAACGGGGTAACTCAGCGTAGTAAATCTAAGATCAATAACATTCAGTATGAAATGTTGAAGCTTGAGAATGCATCAATGAAACAGGGTGAGAAATTTGAAAGAGAGAGTAATACGAATACCAATCAGTTTCAAAACCCGATTACTACTAAACCCTCATTATTAGAGAATTATCGTAATGAAATTGAGATTTTAGATCGGCAAAGCTTACCTTTGCGCCAAAATTTTCAAAACAAGGTTAAAGAATATTTCAAAAGCAATGATTGAGTTCCATTATAAGACCGATTTTTTATTGGAAAATGAGGAGAAATTCTCAAGTTGGCTAAACAAGGTTATCCTTTCTGAGAACGGAGAGTTGAACCAAGTTGATTACGTTTTTTGTTCGGATGAAGAGGTCTTAGAGATGAACGAAAAATATCTTAATCACGATACGTATACGGATATTCTAACGTTTGATTATACAGAAGGGAAACTGATTGGAGGCGATATTTTTATCTCAATTGATAGGGTAAGGGATAATGCAGATCAATTCAATATTTCTTTTGAAGAAGAATTGCTTCGGGTTATGGCGCATGGTGTGTTGCACCTTTTTGGTTTTAAAGATAAATCGGAGGAGGAAATTTCCATAATGCGTAGTAAAGAGAATGAGAAAATACAATTGTTCCACGTGGAACAATGAAATGTACCAGTTGCTTTTTTTAGTAATCTGGAAAAATATAGTTTGAAGAGTAATCACATTTTATATAGGAGAAGAGATGTTTGCAGAGGAATATGATGTTATAGTAGTTGGTGGTGGTCATGCAGGAGCTGAGGCAGCAGCTGCAGCTGGAAATATGGGATCCAAAACGCTTTTGGTAACCATGAATTTACAAACCATTGGGCAAATGTCCTGTAATCCTGCTATGGGTGGAATTGCTAAAGGGCAGATAGTTCGTGAGATTGATGCATTGGGTGGAATGAGTGGTATTATTACGGATAAATCCGCTATTCAATTTAAAATGTTGAATAAATCCAAAGGACCAGCCATGTGGAGTCCCCGTGCTCAAAGTGACCGTATGCGGTTTGCGGAGGAGTGGCGTTTAGCTTTAGAGAATATACCAAACGTTGATTTCTACCAAGAAATGATTAGCGGTTTGCTGGTTGAAAACGGAAAAGCTGTTGGTGTAAAGAGTTCTTTGGGGATTGATATTAGATCTAAATCCGTGATTCTAACGAACGGTACTTTTCTAAACGGATTGATCCATATTGGAGAAAAACAGTTTGGAGGTGGTAGGGCAGGAGAGAAAGCAGCAACCGGAATTACTGAACAATTATTGGGGTTGGGCTTTGAAAGTGGTCGTATGAAAACAGGAACTCCACCAAGAGTAGATGGTCGTTCCTTAGATTATTCGGTTATGATTCCACAGCCAGGTGATGCAGTACCGGAGAAATTTTCATATTTAAAAACACCTGTTTTGACAACCCAACGTGATTGTTATATGACGCATACAAGTGAATTAGTTCATGATGTTTTGCGTGAAGGGTTTGACCGTTCGCCTATGTTCAACGGTAGAATTAAGAGTGTTGGACCGCGTTATTGTCCATCTATAGAGGATAAGATTAACAGGTTTGCCGATAAAAATAGTCATCAAATTTTTGTTGAACCAGAAGGTTGGGATACTGTAGAGGTTTATGTAAATGGCTTCTCTACATCATTACCTGAAGACGTTCAATTTAAAGCATTGAGGTCTGTTGTAGGGTTCGAAAAAGTTAAATTTTTTAGACCTGGTTACGCTATAGAATATGATTATTTTCCGCCTACACAATTGAAACATACACTCGAAACTAAGCTGGTTGAGAATCTTTATTTTGCTGGCCAGATTAATGGAACAACGGGTTATGAAGAAGCCGCATCTCAGGGTTTAATGGCGGGTATAAATGCCCATTTAAAAATCAAGGAAAAGGAAGAATTTATTCTTCAAAGAGATGAAGCTTACATAGGAGTATTAATAGATGATTTGATTACGAAGGGTACCGAAGAGCCATATAGAATGTTTACTTCTCGTGCTGAATACAGAACTTTGTTACGTCAAGATAATGCAGATTTAAGGTTAACACCTAAAGGTTTCGAAATAGGTCTAGCGAAGAAAGAACGATTAATTCGAATGGAGGAGAAGGAGTTAAAATCTGATTCTTTCGTAAACTTTTTTAGGGAAACTAGTGTTAAACCAGAGGAAATAAATCCAATTTTGGATAGCGTTAATTCTGCTTTGGTGAAGCAATCAGATAAGATGTTCAAAGTGTTTTCTCGCCCAAAAGTTACCATGGATCACATGCTTCAATTAGAAACTGTTTCTGGTTTTGTTGAGGAGAATGATTTGGATAGGGAAGTGCTAGAACAGACCGAAATCCAAGTTAAATATTCTGGATATATCGCCAAGGAAAAGAATAATGCAGACAAATTATTACGTCTTGAAAATGTGAAAATCCCAGCTAATTTTGATTATTCAAAACTCAAGTCTTTATCTTATGAGGCTCGGGAAAAACTGAATTCTATTCAACCTGTAACCATAGCGCAAGCGGCTAGAGTAAGTGGAGTCAATCCTTCTGACATTAGTGTGTTATTGGTGTATTTGGGAAGGTAATTTTTATGACGTTCCACGTGGAACATGTTGGTTTTCCACGCTAATTTTCATCACGAAAACAACGCGGGCATAACATTTTAAAAGAGGCAATCAACCATTGGTAAACTAATGAGAGGCCTACTAAGAAGGTTGTTGAAAATTGAAAAAAGGGTTTTTTTGTTTGGTCCTGTAATAGGGGTTTACAAGAAATCCTTTTTTCTTTTCTCTAGATATAGAACGGACGTGGCTTCTTAAAATTGTTTTAGATTTAATATTTGTTGTAGTGTTTTTTCAATCTAAAATAGACTAGAAAATTAAACGTGTTCTCTTTGTTTTATGCTTCGCTTTAATACTATAATTTTGTGTGCCTATTCGAAATGCTCCAGTAATAAATGATTATAAAATATTAAGGGAAATAGTTTAAAAGGAGTTTGTCTAAACGTACAATGTTCATCTTTGAAGACCCTAAAGAAGTAATTCATTTTTATAATTATGTGAATACAAAGTTTTAATTGAATCATGAAAATGTTCATGATGATATCCCTTTTTTTGTTGAAGGAAAAAATTACTTTTTTTACCTTTTACGAGATAGATATTCCTGCCAAAATTTTGAACCCAGTGACAGCTATTTTTTAATACAACTTTGAATAATGAAGATGATATGGATTATGTTGGGGGAGAAGATATATTAAGAACGGATAACTGGTATATTGCCATAGAAGTTTATAGTGATAAAGAAAAAGATTGTCTTCATGAAGATTCGTTTTCTAGAGAGCCAGTTTTAAATTATCTTCGAGCTATCAAAAAAGAATACCTGACCACGCATAACTATAATGAAACTGTTTTTAAAAACTAAAGACTTCTCAATTTCTGGTGAAGACTTTGAATTACATTTGGATGAAGAATTAGAGATGTTGGTGACCAAGCCCCAACCTCAAGATCTTCAAAAGTATTACGAAAGTGATGCTTACATTTCACATACCGATGCTTCTAAATCTGCTCTTGATAAAATGTATCAAATAGTTAAAAGGTTTAGCTTGGTGCAGAAAGTGTTTTTAATAAATAGATACGCAAAAGGGCAAAAGACCTTATTGGATATTGGGGCCGGAACAGGAGATTTTTTACTGGAAGCCGAAAAATGGAAATGGTCTGTTCAGGGAGTAGAACCAAACCGAGATGCAAGAATGCGTTCCCGAGAAAAGAAGATGGAGCTGCTCCCGAAAATTGACGTATTGCCTCAAACAAAATTTCAGGTTATTACGCTGTGGCATGTTTTGGAACATTTACCAAATCTAGACGAGCAGATTAAAAATATCCTAAAACATTTAGAAGAGGATGGCGCTCTTTTTATCGCCGTACCTAATTACAAATCTTTTGATGCAAAACATTACCAAGAATTTTGGGCAGCCTATGATGTGCCTAGACATCTTTGGCATTTTTCAAAAGAGTCTATCCAAAAGGTTTTTTCAAAACATAATATGGAACTTGTGAAAACTAAGCCTATGTGGTTTGATGCTTTCTATGTTTCCATTCTGTCTGAGAAATATAAAACAGGCAGACAAAATTTCATTAAAGCGTTTTTTGTTGGACTTTGGTCAAATATACGAGCAGTGTTCAATGGGCAACCCTCTTCTGTAATATACATTCTTAAAAAGGAATCATAGTACTAGTTTTTAGCCTAAAATTCATTTTAAGCTATTTTAAGCGCATTTCTTTAGTTGGCGCTTGTTGTTCTGTGGATTTAAAATAATCTATTGATTTGAGTCTTTATAGGGGTTTATTTTTTATAGTATTCGTTTATGACAGAGTCCTTTTCTTATAAATATTATTTATGAGGGTTGTTTTTTCTTTTTTTGGTCAAAACGAAAAATCATTCTTTGAATTTCTCCTTCTTCAATTAGATTTAAAAATTAGTTGACAACAATTAGAAAAGCTTTTCTATTTTTGCGCAACTTGAAAAATAGATTGTCCAAAATTCTGGACTTTGTTAATTTTCAAAATATATTAGGTAAGAATAAAAAGCAGATTAAAATAAACTGAATTATGAAAAATGTAGTAGTGGTGTTCTTGATGTTGGTAGTAGTTTCTTGTCAACAAGAAAAAATTGGATTTGTAGACAACGTTAAATTGATGGAGCAATACCAAGAAAAGATTGATGTAGAAGCTGGTTTTAAGGTCAAGGCCGATGCACTTACCAAAAAAAGGGACAGTATTTCCCAAGCTTTTCAAATGGAAGCTCAGGCCTTCCAAGTAAAAGCTCAAAAATTATCTCAGGCAAAAGCTCAGGAAGAATATGGTGCAATGCAGCAAAAGGGTCAAATGATCGGTCAACAATTGCAACAAGAAGATCAACAGCTTCAATTATTGGGTCAGACTGAGATGGACAGTATTATAAGCAAAGTGAAAAAAGAAGTAAAAGCTTACGGTAAGGCAAATGGCTATTCTTATATCCTTGGTGGTGGAGATGGCGGTAGTGTGTTGTATGGTTCTGATGCCAATGACTTAACTGCAGAGATCGTAAAACTTTTGAATGATAAGTACAAGAAGTAATAATAGATTATCCCTGTTTTAAAAAACGTCCACAGATCAAACCTGTGGACGTTTTTTTATTTCTGTAGCATATATACTAAAAATATGGCAGGCATAAAATACACGGCTATGGTTTTGGCTCCTTCGTAATCTTTGGCCATACGTTGCCCGAACATTAACATGAGTAAAGAGATACAGGAAACTATGCTTCCATAAAGCGCAATGCTGCTCTCTCCCATGATTAAAATTTGATAAAGCCCCACAGAACATAAAACACCTGCGGCCATTTCTACTAAAAGCAATGTTCCAAATAAAAGGGGAACCAAACTTTCCAAGGGTGTACCCGTAAAATGTTCCTTGAGCCAAGATAGATTTCCTTTCCAGTCAAATACTTTGTCAATTCCACTTTGGATAAAGACAATAATTAAAAAAATTAAGATTAAGATTTCTGTTGCGGAGTTAAGAAAAGTGTCCATGGTCTTCAGGTTTAGCGGTTGGGTGCTATTAAGTTACCAAAAAAAATGGGAGTATAGAACAGCCTATGCCGCTTTTCTGTGTAAAAGACGCGTTAGTTTTATAGAGAGATCCGTTAGTATGATTTTAGAATTACCGTTTCGTTCAATGTGGTATATGGCATCCTCGAGTTCTTCTACAATAGTCAGAATGTTATTCTCGTGAACAAAAGGAGCAAATTTATCCAAGCTAAAACCATCTGCGTGTATGCGCATAAAAGCAAGGTCTTTTGCGTTAAAATTAATGAGCATGGCCTGACGCATCACCGTTATGCAATAGTGAAGGAATTTTTTTTGGGTCTCCCGGCCGGTTTTTGCCACTTCTTCGCTCCACATGATCAAATCTTGAATAGCACTTTTGTTGCCTTTAGCCTTAAAAGCGCTACGTACCCACTGTACAAACCATTTTTCAAAGATCAGATCTTCAGAATCTTCGTTCATCAAATCTAGGGCTTTATTGAAGTTTCCGTTGGCTTCGTGGGCAATACGGAGTGCTTCCTCCCTTAGGGCTCCTTTTTCTACCAGAGCGTTTGCTATAGCCTCTTCTGCAAGAGGGGGGAAATGTAAGACTTGGCAACGGGAACGAATAGTTTGGATAATTTGTTCCTCTTCTTCGGCAATAAGAATAAAGACCGTTTTGTTTGGCGGTTCCTCTATTAGTTTTAAAAGTTTATTGGAAGCCGCTATATTCATTTTTTCGGCCATCCAAATCAACATCACTTTATACCCACCTTCGTATGATTTTAGAACTAGTTTTCTAACAACGTCCTGTGCTTCGTCAACACCAATTTGGCCCTGTTTTTTTTCAATGCCAATTAAACGGTACCAATCAAAAAGATTACCGTACGGCTGCTCTTTTACAAATTGCCGCCATTCTTCCATGAAGTGGTTGCTAACGGCATGGCTTTTTACTTTGTCTGAGTTGGAAACGGGAAAGGCAAAGTGCATATCTGGGTGAGAAAGTGCCCCAAATTTAAGATTACAACTCTGATTGGCCCCATTGTTTTCACCATCACTGTTACCACAAATAATATATTGGGCGTAGGCAATAGCCATAGGTAATGTTCCAGAACCTTCCGGTCCTACAAATAATTGGGCATGAGGAATTCTGCCCGCATTGGCACTGGTAGCCAAGTGATTTTTGATATGGGATAGCCCTAAAATGTCGTTGAACAGCATGGTCCAAAGATAACTTTTTTAATATATACGATCCTAGGGCACCAACTTCTTAAATATGGTTAATATCTATAGTCTAATGGTTTTGGGCTACCAGTCTAACATCCTTTTTATTACATTTGCGGCTCTCTAAAACCGCATAACATGAAAACTTTAAACGACTTTAATTTTGAAAATAAGAAAGCCCTCATTCGCGTTGATTTCAACGTACCGTTAGATGAGGATTTCAAAGTAACCGATGCCAACCGTATAGAAGCGGCAAAGCCAACAATTATAAAGGTGCTTGAAGACGGTGGTAGCGCTGTTTTAATGAGCCACTTGGGAAGACCAAAAGGACAAAAAAATCCAGACTTATCTTTAGAACATATTTGTAGTAAGGTTTCTGAAGTAATTGGGGTTACCGTAAAGTTTGTTTCGGATTGTGTAGGTGATGTTGCTGAAAAAGCGGTTGCAGAACTTCAACCTGGTGAAATCTTATTGTTGGAAAATCTAAGGTTCCATGCCGAAGAAGAAAAAGGAGATGAAGGTTTTGCCGAAAAACTTTCAAAGCTAGGTGATATTTATGTGAACGATGCATTTGGTACAGCCCATAGAGCTCACGCCTCTACCACTATTGTAGCAAAGTTCTTTACCGATAAAAAATGTTTTGGTTTTCTATTGGCCAAAGAAATTGAAGCTATAGAAAAAGTAATGAGAACAGGTGAAAAGCCAGTTTTAGCAATTTTAGGAGGGGCAAAAGTTTCTTCAAAAATCACGATTATAGAAAACATATTGGATAAGGTAGACCACTTGATTATTGGTGGTGGTATGACCTACACTTTTGTGAAAGCACAAGGAGGCCAAGTAGGTGATTCTATCTGTGAAGACGATAAAATGGATTTGGCTATGGAAATCTTGAAGCAAGCCAAAGAAAAGAATGTAGAGGTACATATTCCCGTAGATGTTTTAGCGGCAGATGATTTTTCTAATGATGCAAAAACGCAAGTTGTAGACGTAACAAAAATTCCTGATGGATGGCAAGGTTTGGATGCAGGTCCAAAAACCTTGGAAATCTTTAAAGAGGTTATTTTAAAATCAAAAACCATTCTATGGAACGGTCCTATTGGTGTTTTTGAAATGGAAAGCTTTGCAAAAGGAACTATTGCTTTAGGAAACTATATTGATGAAGCAACACAAGGTGGAGCATTTTCACTTGTTGGTGGAGGTGATTCTGTTGCTGCCGTAAAGCAGTTTGGTTTTGAAGACAAGGTTAGTTATGTTTCTACTGGCGGTGGCGCTATGTTAGAAAGCCTAGAAGGTAAAACCCTACCAGGTATCGCTGCAATAATCGGTTAATAAAGGCGTTATCGATAAACGGGGCGAGACGTTTAATTGAATAAAAATTTTATTTTTTCAGAAAAAAGTACGATTTTAGTAGGGTTACAGTTCGCTGTAACCCTTTGTTAATAAAAGCGGTTCGCGCTATTATACATGCTCCTTAAATGATAAAAAACAGAAAACGCTTTCTTTCCATATTTTCCAGTTTGGTTTTGGCACTCCCTTTGGTTGCCCAAGAACAGGAAAGGGATTCTGTTATAGGTTCTCAAAACCCAACAGATGAAATTGTTGCGGATACGTTGGCTATGGATTTGAAAGGTATTGAGCAGATGGAGCAAATGGCTCTTGATAGCACGGATATTAATGATAGCCCAATAGCACTTATAAAAGATAGCTTGGACTTAAGGGCTAGGTTTCGGGATCTGCCAGAAGCGGCCAAGTATGATAGCCTTTGGATGAGAGAGCTTTATGCGAACGCATCGCTGTCCGATGAAATGTTTCGTGAGGTTGAAAATTTAGATTACGACAAGACCTACCCTACTTCGCTTCCTACAGATACACTTAAGGCACGCTTGGAGAGATTAAATCAAAAAACGCCTTTTAATATAGCTTACAACCCTTCTTTAGAGAATGTAATCAAATCTTTTCTCTTTAGAAAAAGAGACTTAATGGAGCGTATGCTCACCGTTAGCCAATTCTATTTTCCATTATTTGAACAAGAGTTGGACAACTATAATATTCCGTTAGAAATGAAATATCTTTCTATCGTAGAATCGGCACTTAACCCTAGGGCACGCTCTCGTGTGGGCGCTACTGGTCTATGGCAGTTTATGTACGGCACCGGAAAGCAGTACAAATTAGATGTTTCCAGTTATGTAGATGATCGCAGCGATCCTATAAAGTCTACTGCGGCAGCTTGTCAATTTCTTTCTAAATTATATGATATTTATGGCGATTGGGATTTGGCCTTAGCAGCTTACAATTCTGGGCCCGGTAATGTCAACAAGGCCATTAGAAGGTCTGGGGGGCAAAAGAATTATTGGAATCTTAGACGTTACTTACCAAGGGAAACCGCAGGTTACGTTCCGGCATTTTTGGCAACTATGTACCTTTTTGAGTATGCGGAAGAACACGGTTTGAAGGGTGAAAAGGTAGAAAGACCTTATTTTGAGACGGATACTGTACATATAAAGAGCATTATTACGTTTGATCAGATTTCTGAGTTAACAGGTGTGGGTAAAGACGAATTGAAGATTTTGAACCCTTCCTATAAATTACATGTAATTCCGTTTGTAGAAGGAAAAACCCATGCCCTACGATTACCAAAATATGCTATAGGAGGCTTTGTACATAACGAAGAGGCTATTTACGCCCATATCAAAAAGGAAATGGAAAGTAAAGAAAGCCCATTACCGGAATTGGTAAAGGAATCTGAGCAGAACAGAATTAGATATAAGGTACGTAGCGGAGATTTTCTAGGACGAATTGCAGAGCGTTATGGAGTTGGCGTAAGCCAAATTAAACAATGGAATGGCCTGCGCAGTAACAACCTAAGAATTGGCCAGCGGCTTACTATTTTTCCAAGAAAAATGCCTAGTACAGCTGTTGCGTCTACCCAAACATCAACTTCATCAAAGAGTTTTCCTCCTGGTACAAAGACCCATACTGTAAGGAGTGGAGACTCACTTTGGACCATCTCAAAAAAATATCCTGGAATTTCTGTTGAAAATTTACGACAATGGAACGGTATTAGTGGTAAGAATCTAAAACCGGGCACAAAATTGAAATTGTGCGAATGTTCATCGTAAACCTAAACCAAAATGAAACAAGTAGGAACACTTTTTTTACTCTTTTCCTTAGTTCTTTTATCCTGTAAAGACTCCAAAAACCAGAGCTACCTCCCCTCCTCTATTGGAGCTATAAATTCAATGGTGGTAGTTATAGACAATGACCTATGGAAAGGTAGCGTGGGTGATAGTATTAGGAGTCATTTTGCTGCTCCCGTAGTGGGAATGCCTATGGACGAACCTTTGTTTACCATAGATCAGATAGCACCTAAATTTTTTACGAGTTCAATTAGAAATACGCGATCTATTCTTTACGTGGCGGAAGATTCGTTGAATCTTGCACATATTAAAAGTGACATGTACGCCTCTCCGCAGCGTGTAGGTGTTATTAAGGGAACTAGTAAAGAAGAGCTTATTGAAAATATAGATGCCAAGGCCGATGATATAGTTGCTTCTTTTAAAAACATGGAAATTGAAGCGGCCCAAAAACGTTTTGAACGGTCACTTAATAAGGAGACCGTGCTGCAAGACAAGTTTGGGGTTTCCTTAAAGTTGCCTTCAATATATAAAGTAGGTAAACAAGAAGATAATTTTGTGTGGATCGACCGTGAAATTCAGAAAGGTACTGCCAATATAATCATCTACAATATGCCGGCAACCAGTTTTGGTAACGATTCTACCTTGGTTAAAGATATAGTAGCCATGCGTGATTCTGTAGGGGCCAAATACATACCAGGACCTGATGTTACAGGTAAAATTACACATATGCGTACCGAGCCTGCATTTGCACCTTATGTTTACCCTGTAGAAATAGCGGGTTTAAAAGGTGTTGAAGTAAGAGGTCTTTGGGATATAAAGAACTATCCCATGGCGGGACCTTTTCTAACGTATATTTTGAACGATAAGGAAAACAATAGAAAATTAGTGTTAGAAGGTTTTGTGTTTGCTCCCGCAACTGAAAAGAGAGATGACCTTTTTGAATTAGAGGCTATATTAAAAACACTACGATTGCAATCAAAAGAAACCGAGAAATAGACTGTTCAGATTTTTAGTATAATATAAAAAGCGCCCATCTTAATTTGAGATGGGCGCTTTTGGTTTTAAGTTGTTTTTGCCTTAAGCAAATACGAAGCCCGTAGACACTCTATAAATAAACGCGTATATAACCAATATCAATAAGGCGAAACAAAACCATGAGTAGGCTTTAAAATACTTTGTAAGCATTCTAAAAGTCCAATCTCTAAAAGCCTCTGCATAAATTTCCTTGAAAAGTAATAATTTCCTCATACCATTAATTTTGAGATTCATGGCAAAGTTGGAGCGCTGTGGCCGGAAATCAGCATAAACTAGGTAAAACGCCTGCATATTCAGGTATAAAGTGGCCTTGTTTAAATGATAGATAAATAACCTATTTATCGGTCTTAAGACGTTTTTTTTCTTTCAAGTATATTTTTGGCCTACAAATAAGTATTGGTTTTTCTTATAGCGGTATACTGTAAATCGTTATAATCATAGAATAGCCTACCGGTTAAAACAAGTTGTAAACGAATAACAATGGAGACAAAAGCTAGAAGTGGACTATTTAGGCATAAAAAAACCGCTGAGATCAGGCAGCGGTTTTGTATTTGGGATCTATGTTAGTTTACATGTTAAGTATAATGAATTCTGATCTTCTGTTCAATAGGTGATTTGCTTCCGAACAAGGTGATGAACCATTACAATCATTAAGCAATCTGTTTTCTCCGTAACCGATGGCGCTTTCTATACGACTGGCATCAATACCTTGAGAAATTATATAGTCTCTTGTAGATTTAGCTCTTTTATCGGATAAGTATTCGTTATAGACTTTGCTACCACGTGAATCCGTATGCGATTCAATTTTAATGACCATATTAGGATATTCTTTCATTACGCTAACCAACTTATCCAATTCCTTGGCTGCATCGGGTCTAATGGATGATTTATCAAAGTTAAAGTAAATCATTTCGGTCTTAATTTTCTTGATACCATCTTCAACAGCAATCATTTCTTCAAGACGTTTCATGGCAATATCAACTTTTACTGTATCATTTACTGTAGTTTCTACTAACCTTTCATTATGAACAAATTTGTTTTGAATAGTCTTAAGGATGTATTTGGTTGAGTCGTTCAAGTCTTCAAAAATAAAGCTGCCATCATCTTCCGTTTCCATTTCTTTAAGCTTTATGCCATTCTCATCTAAAAGTTGTACTAAGGCCTTTGGCATTATCTCTCCTGTTACCATTTCGGTTACAAATCCGGCAATAGCATTGTTGTTTTCAGGAACTTCTTCTATAATCAATCGTTTAAAGGAATAAATGTCATCATCACCTTTTCCGCCTTCCCTATTGGAAGCAAAGTAACCTTGTTGATTCTCTTCGTTTACGATATAAGAGAAATCGTCTTTATTACTGTTAACAGGTTGGCCTAAGTTCTTCACCTCTGCAAAGCCCTCCTCAACGTCAAATGCACTTTCATAAACATCTAGACCACCTAGACCAGTAAATCCGTCCGAAGAAAAATATAGTTTGGTTCCGTTAAAGAACGGGAACATTTCACGCTGTTCCGTATTGATTGTCGGACCTAAATTTCTAGGTTCGGAAAAACTACCATCTTCTTGAACATCAACAACAAAAATATCGGTCTTACCTAAACTACCTGGCATATCTGAAACAAAATAAAGTTGCTTACCGTCAGGGCTCAATGCTGGGTGTCCTGTAGAATAATTATCGCTATTAAATGAAACCTCTACGGCTTCTGTCCATTCCGTGTCTACCTTTGTAGATTTATAAATCTTTAAATGGTTTACGCCATTGTTATCTCGCTTAAGTTTTTTTCCGTAGTTGTTACGTGTAAAATACATGGTGCTATTATCCGGAGAAAAAGTAACCGAAGCTTCATGATATTTGGTGTTTATTTTTTTAGAGAATTTTAATGCGTTTTTAAGATCATTTGATTCTTCGTTTATTTTTGCCACATATAAATCTAAGTAGGGTTGGTCATTCCATTTATACCGTCTGGTACTAAAAAATGAAGAATCCTTGGCAGATGAAAATACAACTTGATTAGAATCTAGGAACATTGGTGAAAAATCAGAATATTCTGTGTTAACCGCTAAGTTCTTTACTTCATAATCTTTTTTAGAATTAAGTATATTGTCCAGAGCAGTTTCATTCTCTTTAGCATTATTCACCAACTCACTAGCGGGCTCATCTTTCATTTTTTTGCTATACAGGCGCATAAGGCGTTTAGATCTTGCGTACTTGCCCGTACCCTTTAAAGAATGGGCATACTTGAAAATATTTTCAGAAGACATCTCTTTGCCGTAGTTTTCATAGAGTACATTGTACCACTCGTATGCTTTCTCCATATTGGTGTTGAAGTAATAAGCATCAGCCGTTTTTTGAATAACTTCTTTAGAGCGGTTCTTGTCTCCTTTTTCTAAGGCTTGCTCGTATAGTTCGGCGGCCTCTGCGTACCACATCTTATCAAAGTAGTGATCAGCTCTTTGCAAAAGTTTGGTCTTACTAGTTGTTTCTGAAATTGTATTTGTAGGTGTTTCGGTTAAATCATTATCAACGTAAGTAGGATTAGAAATAGTGGCAATTTCAGTTTCTTGTACTTCCTCTATTTTTTCTAGCTCGGAAAAATCTGAAGTCCCTGTTAAAGCTTCTAATGGAGCAATGCCGTTTTCAATAGACTCTGCTTCTTCGTTTAAATCAACTTCCTCCCCTCCTATGGCAACACTATTCTCTATTTCAAGAATCCACTTATCATCCGTAAATGTATCATCCAAGTTTGAAGCACAAGCGTCTACGGCTTCCAATCCAAATGGATAATAGGCTAAGTAAACATAGTTGAGGTCGTTGTCTGGATTAAGAATATATCCTGCCGAGTCAAAACCTTTTTTACGTAGTTTCTTAAGTGTTTTGTTTAAGGTTCTATCATTACTAAAAACACCTGAAATTATATAATAACCATTTTCAACACCAGTGAGACCGCTAAATGTTCTGTGTGGAATTTCGTTCCGGTTTGCAGCTTCTTCAAAGGTCTCCGTTATTGAGAAAGTTTCGGAATCAATTGGTGAGAAGTCGACAGTTTCCGTTTCGGTAGAAGTTACAATTTCTTCTGAGTCGATATTCTCAAAGTCTTGGGCAAAACTGCCATAGGACAAAAGAAAAATAAAGGCGGCTATTAGTTTTTTCATGATTTGGGGTGTTTGAAAAAATCCAGAGATTTTAAAATTTGGCTAGTGGTTTTTATAGAATTCTACAGGCACCAAGGCAAAAGATTTGGGTGTTTTACCTTAATAGTATTCTTTTGATAACGTAAATTTCGGGCGAAGGTTTTGTATCTAATCTTTTTTGTTGTGAAATGCCTGTTTATGAAAGTGAATGCCTTGTATGATGATGTAAGCAGGTTAAATAAAGGAAAGTTGTGAAAATGCCCAAATATGAGGTGTAGGATACGCTCGATAAACAAATAATACCAATTGGTATAAATTTTAAAAACAAAAAACCCTTGAAGTAAATCAAAGGTTTAGTATATATTTAGAATTGCGGGTAAGGCTATTCTTTTTTCTCTTCTAGCGTCTCATCTTCTTTAGAAGCATCTTTGAATTCTTTTATGCCACTACCAAGCCCACGCATTAATTCAGGAATCTTTTTTCCTCCGAACAATAAAAGAACTACTAAAACGACAATCCCTATTTGCCATGGCCCTATCGCTAAAAATATTTGTAAAGTTGTCATATTTTCGTTTTTAAAACAGACTCAAAGATACTAAAAAAGTAACTCGGTTAACTCTAAATGTAGAGGCAAGCAGATTATTTTAACAGATTTTGGCAGGTTTTCTTAAATGTTGCGATTGCAATGCAGTGGTATTTACAAGAATCATTAATTTAGAACAACAGTATAAGAATCCGATTCCATCCTTTATATTTGCTCTATGGCCAAAAAAGTCAAAAAGAGAAAAGAAATTAAACGCAAGCTGCTTCATAAGTACCGTTTGGTTATTCTCAATGAATCTACGTTTGAAGAGAAAATCTCTTTTAAGTTAAGTCGTCTTAACGTTTTCGTTACCGGCTCTCTTTGTATCATTGGCCTCATTGCCCTTACCACGTTGTTAATTGCCTTTACGCCATTACGAGAATACATTCCGGGATATTCAAGTACAAAACTTAAAAAACAAGCGACAGACCTTACGTATAAAACAGATTCTTTGGTTGCGTCCTTAAATAATACCAATAGGTATTTGGAAAGCATCCGGATGGTTTTACGGGGAGATGTAGCTTCTCAGGAGATAAATCTTGATTCGCTCCGCGAGCAGTTTAAGATTGACCCATCTAGTATAGATTTAACGCCTATAAAAGAAGATTCTCTTTTGAGGGCAGAAGTGGCTTTGGAAGATAAATACAACCTTTTTGAACGCAGTGCCACAGCAGCGGAAATTGAGCTTTTTCCTCCTTTAAGCGGCGAAATATCAAACGATTATGATGCAGAAAAGCGTCATTACGCGGTAGATGTTACTGCACCTAAAGATACGCCCATAAAGGCTGTAGCTAATGGTACGGTTATTTTTTCGGAATGGACCGCAGATACAGGTTACGTAATCATTCTTGAGCATAAAGACGGGCTTTTAAGCGTGTACAAGCACAATGGGTCTTTAAACAAACAACAGGGTGAGGTTGTTAGGGCCGGTGAAGTTATTGCCTCTGTGGGTAACACAGGTGAATTTACAACAGGACCTCATTTACATTTTGAATTATGGAGTAACGGTAATTCCGTAAACCCCTTAGACTACATAGACTTTTAGTAGCGTACTTTTTAGATCAAAATAATTTTCTAATAGACAAAACCTCACTTGTACTTTAAAACTGATACCAGATTTCTTTTATGTCGATAAAATCACTTGGAGCCAAGATATTCGCAAAACGTATTGCCAAGCAGACGGCAAAATGGCGAGACAATCCTATTGTTACTCAGGAGAAAGTATTTCGTCAATTAATTGAAAAGGCTAATGCCACTAAATTTGGTGTGGACCATAGTTTTAGCAAAATTAAATCGCACGAAGACTTTGTAAAGAAAGTTCCAATTAGAGATTATGAAGCCTTAAAGTCCTATGTGGATGAAGTTGTGGCAGGAAAGGAAGATATTCTTTGGCCGGGCAAGCCCGTTTATTTTGCTAAAACTTCGGGAACCACTTCCGGTGCAAAATATATTCCCATTACGGATACATCTATCAAGCATCAAGTAAATGCCTCCCGAAATGCAATTTTAAATTATATTGATGAAACTGGTAATGCCGATTTTGTAACCGGAAGAATGATTTTTTTACAGGGAAGTCCTGAGTTGACGGAGAAGAATGGAGTTAAGTTAGGTCGACTTTCAGGGATATCGGCTCACTACGTGCCCAATTATTTACAAAAAAACCGCCTGCCCAGTTGGGAAACCAATTGTATTGACGATTGGGAAACCAAGGTAAATACGATAGTGGACGAGACCATGAACGAAGATATGACCGTTATTGCGGGCATACCTTCTTGGGTGCAAATGTATTTTGAAAAACTAGAAAACAAGTCGGGAAAAAAGGTTGGTGACCTGTTTAGAAATTTTCAACTATTTATTTACGGAGGGGTCAATTACGAACCTTATAGGGCAAAATTTGAAGGGCTAATTGGTAGAAAAGTAGATAGTATAGAATTATTTCCCGCTAGTGAAGGTTTCTTTGCGTACCAGGATTCACAGAAAGAAAAAGGGATGCTCCTTTTATTGAACTCGGGAATTTTTTATGAATTTGTAAAAGCCGATGAGTTCTTTGAGGAAAATCCAAAGCGTATTACGGTAAAGGATGTAGAGCTTAATGTTAACTACGCAATGATTATCTCTACAGATGCTGGTTTATGGGCTTATAATCTCGGAGATACCGTTCAGTTTATTTCCTTGCAACCTTATAAAATTATTGTTTCCGGACGTATTAAGCATTTTATTTCTGCCTTTGGGGAACACGTAATTGCTAAAGAGGTTGAAGAAGCGATGCAATTGGCGGTTAAAGAGACCGGAGCTAGTATAAATGAGTTTACGGTAGCTCCGCAGATTACACCGGAAGGTAATGAACTACCTTATCACGAATGGCTAATAGAGTTTGAAAAGGAACCATCAGAAATGACAAGGTTCATAGAAATTTTAGATAATTCTCTGCAAAAACAAAACAGTTATTATTTTGATTTGATAGTAGGGAAGGTTCTGCAGACTTTGAAAGTTACTAGTATAAAAGAAGGAGGTTTCAATGCTTATATGAAATCTATAGGCAAATTAGGCGGACAGAATAAAATACAAAGACTGGCCAATGACCGGAAAGTGGCTGATGGGTTGTCTGCTTTTAGGAAGTAAACAATACCAATAAGTATAATGCAAGGGGGTTACTAAGGTTATTGTATTCTTAAAACGGAGAAATTTTAAAAGCCGAAATTAACATTCAAGGTAACAATGCCTTTCTTCATCTAGGCCAAAAAAATTATCGTAATTTTGATTGAAATTTGTTTATGGGAAATTCAACCACCAATACTCGTGCTCAAGAATCTACTAATGCTATTGAGCGCTTATATATAACAATGCGACACCTATTTAACCGCGGTTTTTACAAACCGACAGGTGTATCGGGTGAGGCCTTAAAAAATGCTTTATTACAGTTACGGCCGGAGATTTATGGTTCGGTAGCTGAAGAAAAGGCTGAGCTAAGTGGATTAATCTATGTTTTAGAGCGTCTGCCAAAAGGTATTGAGCAGTGCCGTTTCATCAATTTGACTTCAGATGAAGGTTACGGAAAATCTCATTTTGACCCAATTGTTCCCCCAAAGCGTCGAAGAAATTGCTATCGAATAGACGATGAGCAAATGAACATTGAAATCACACGGGGTCGATCGGATATTTATGATATTCTTACACATTTGACTTTTTTGTTTATCGAATCTGAAAAAATTTGTAAAAGGGTTTTGATTGAGGATTCGAACAGAACAATTCGGGATTGGGTAAAACTGGAAGAAGCTGTCAAAAAGGAAGAACTGACACTTGCTGAAAGAGAAGTAGCAGTTATTCATACCGCTAATATTTTAGGACGCTCCTTTATTGAGATCATGGCGGTGCATCAGCAGTTTTCGACTGAAGAGCATCCGGATCGGTTTTTGGAAATTGTGTATTGGCTAGGTAAATTGGCGATAGAAGAAGAAATTACTGGTGATAAAAGGGCAATTACATTTAGTGCTTTGCTACGAGAGCGCTTAGGGCACCACATTCATGGAGAGCGTTGGGCAGATACCATTAAGGAAGTCTTAAAGAAAAATGACCTTTTGCACCGTCCAATTCATATCATCAGTGCCAATATGCACAGTGTAATGAATTCGCTATTTGCCAAGAATGCACTTAAAAAAGAGTTTGCAGATAAAGAATCGTTAAAGATATACGAAGCGTTAAGCTCATCTTTAAATGAAGAACTTCGTTCAAAAGTAACAAAAATTGCTATTAAGAACGGGATGATCGCTATTGATGACTTCTCAGGAACAAACATAGATGTACAATTGTTTGACACCGCTAAAATGGGTTCGGACGTTTGTTGTTATAAATTGCCCGAAAATTTAAATGAGGATGAAAAGCCCGTAATCTTTGTTATGGACTATGCCTTTGGTGAACAAGCCTATGAAACTATTGACGAATTACTTAAGCCTTATAAGGGGATGGCTGATGATTCTGTTTTATTAGATGTGGCTTCCATTTCTATTATGGGTAAAGCTGGTATTCTAGAAGGAGGCAAAGGGGACTTAATGATACCTTCTGCACATATTTTTGAAGGTACTGCAGATAATTATCCATTTAAAAATGAATTATGCGCTGAGGATTTTAAGGGTCATGGGCTTAAAGTTTTTGAAGGAACCATGATTACCGTGTTAGGGACGTCATTACAGAATAAAGATGTACTCAAATTTTTCCACCAATCTACTTGGAACGTTGTTGGTCTTGAGATGGAAGGCGTGCACTATCAAAAAGCAGTACAATCGGCCTCTAAGATACGAAAGAGTGTTCGCGAGGATATAAAGGTGCGTTACGCCTATTATGCCTCAGACAACCCCTTAGAAACGGGAAGCACATTGGCATCCGGAGGTTTAGGTACAACAGGGGTTAAACCAACCTATCTCATTACAGAAAAAATATTGGAACAAATTTTTAATTCATAATTTAATGTCAGACAAACCAAATAACACCTCCACCTCAGATGAGATTGACTTGGGGCAGTTGTTTAAGATGATTGCCAATGGGTTTAATCGAATTGGTATCGCTTTTTTACGCGTGTTCTTGTACCTCAAGAAAAATGCACTCATATTGATAGGTCTCATTGCGCTAGGTATAATCATTAGCTTTATTTTAAGTTCGTTCGTTAATAAAAAGTTGAAAACAGAGGCGATTGTACGACCTAATTTTGATAGCACAGATTATGTATATGATGTTATTAACGAGATTCAATCCAACATATATAGTCAAGACACTGCATTTTTTCAAAAAATAGGTCTCTCTGTCCAGGATTTACAAGGGTTTCGAATGGAAATTCAACCTATAGAAGATCCAGAGGAAACGAAAGAGGAAGCGGAACAAGAATTACGATACTTAGAGTTGCTTCAGGATTTTAAAGAAGAAAGCTTTGTAGTTGATATTGTCCGATCGGAATTAACCAAAAAAAGCATCATTGCACACCGTATTACATTTACCTATATCGATGCGGGAAAAGGTAATTTGATTGCAGAAAAATTACTGGATTACATTAACTACAATTCTTATTATGATAGGGTCAAGAATACCTCAAGGGAAAACGCTCAACTAAGAATAACCAAAAACACGTTGCTTATTTCTCAGATTGATAACCTCATAGACAATTATACGAAAACGCTCTTGCGGGACGGTTCGGATAAAGCTCAAGGTTCTGTTTATATGGAGAATGAAAGTGCTCTTAACATAGCTAGTTTACTTACGCTTAAGAATAGATTTTTAAAGGAAATTGAAGAGAAGAAATCGGAACTTACAGAACAGACCGAAATTTTGAGTGTCATTAATATGGGTAAGACCCAGGTATTCAAAAAGCCTTTTTTTAACAATACTTTTTTCTTGATACCTATGGTACTGGTTGTATTGTTTTTCATCATATCTTTTATTCTCTTTTTAAACAAGAAAGCCAAAGAATTACAACTATAGAAAATATTTCATGTCTAATAGAACAATTCTTATTACAGGGGGAGCGGGTTTTATAGGGAGTAATTTTATACCATTTTTTCTTGAAAACCATCAAGAAGTTTCTGTGGTGAATCTTGACAAGCTCACGTATGCCGGCAATCTTCAGCATTTAGAGGACATTAAAGATAACAAACGGTATAAGTTTGTGCAAGGAGATATTTGCAACGCAGGTTTAGTGCAATCTATTTTTGCTGAATATCAGATTTCAGATGTAATACACTTTGCGGCAGAATCTCATGTAGACAATTCAATTGAGGGCCCTGAGGCTTTTATCAAAACCAATATAAATGGAACCTTTACATTGTTGGAAGCAGCAAGAAAGCATTGGTTCAATTCAGCAAATAACCCTAAAAAACAATTTGAATCATCTCGCTTTCATCATATTTCTACGGATGAGGTATACGGCAGTTTAGGGGAATCGGGTTTCTTTGATGAAGACACAGCTTATGCGCCTAACAGTCCATATAGTGCCTCCAAAGCAGCTTCTGATTTTTTAGTGAGAAGTTGTTTCCATACCTATGGCTTGAATGTAGTTACTAGCAATTGCTCCAATAACTACGGTCCTAAGCAACATGATGAGAAGCTTATTCCCACTATTATTAGGAAGGCACTCGCAGGTGAAGATATTCCTATTTATGGTGATGGAAAGAATGTTAGGGATTGGTTATATGTCCTTGACCATTGTACAGGCATAGATGCTGCATTTAGTAAAGGAGAAGTGGGCGAAACCTATGTTATAGGTGGGGATAATGAGCATAATAATATTTCAATTGCTAAGGCAATATGTGCCATTTTAGATCAGGTCCATCCTAAAGAAAATGGTAGTTATGGCGAACAAATTACATTTGTAAAAGACCGTTTGGGACATGATTTTAGATACGCCATAGATGCACGTAAAATAAAAACTGAATTGGGGTGGGAACCACAGTTCAATTTCGATGCGGGATTGAAAAAAACCGTTTCATGGTATCTTAGTAAATATCAGAAGAGTTAAAAATATGAAAGGAATCATCTTAGCTGGAGGCTCAGGAACTCGCTTACATCCACTTACTTTGGCTGTTAGCAAGCAATTAATGCCTATTTATGATAAACCGATGATTTACTACCCGTTGGCTACGCTTCTATCCGCTGGTATCCAAGAAATACTAATTATTACCACACCGCAAGACATTCCGCTTTTCAAAAAGCTGTTGGGAGATGGCAGTCAGTTGGGCTGTAATTTTCAATATGCGGTACAAGAGAACCCGAACGGATTGGCCGAAGCCTTTATAATTGGAGAAAATTTTATCGGAAAAGATAAAGTTGCTCTTATCTTGGGCGATAATATATTTTATGGGTCTGGTCTGGCAAAATTGCTTCAAGCCAATAACGACCCTGACGGTGGAATTATTTATGGGTATCACGTACAGGACCCAAAACGATATGGGGTTGTTGAGTTTGATGAAAATGGTAAGGCAATTTCAATTGAGGAAAAACCAGATAAGCCAAAATCTAATTATGCGGTTCCTGGTATCTATTTTTATGATAACCAAGTAGTGGAAATTGCAAAAAAAATTAAGCCAAGTTCAAGAGGGGAACTTGAAATAACTGACATTAACAAAGTGTATCTAGAGGATAAAAAATTAACTGTAAGCATTCTAGACCGTGGTACTGCGTGGTTGGATACGGGTACATTTAGCTCCTTAATGCAAGCATCACAATTTGTTGAGGTCATTGAAGAGCGTCAAGGTCTAAAAGTAGGCTCTATTGAAGAAGTAGCATATACCATGGGGTATATTTCTAGAGAACAATTACACAAACTCGCCAAACCTCTTGTTAAAAGTGGTTACGGAAACTATTTATTAGAGCTATAAATTGCTGAAAACAATAGCATGAAAATAACGGAAACCAGTTTAAAAGGCTGTTTTGTCTTACAGCCAAGACTGTTTGAAGACGAAAGGGGAGTATTTTTTGAATCTTACCAGCAGAAAAAATTTGAAAACGCAGTAGGTGAGCAGATCAACTTTGTTCAAGATAACATTTCGGTGTCAAAAAAAGGAGTGCTTAGGGGGCTTCACCTTCAAACTGGCATTCATGCTCAAGCTAAATTGGTGCAAGTTGTTCATGGTGAGGTCTTAGATGTAATAGTAGATTTAAGAAAAGATAGCACCACTTTTGGTAAACATTACAAGCTTAAACTCTCTAGCGCAAATAGAACCGCTATTTTCATACCAAAAGGTATGGCTCACGGTTTTGTTACTTTGAGTGAGGAAGCTACGTTTATGTATAAATGTGATGCGTTTTATAATTCAGCTTCGGAAAGCGGTGTAATTTATAATGATGAAGATTTACAAATTGACTGGCAATGCCCTGTTGCAAGTCCTATTATATCTGAAAAGGATGAGCAGCTTCCTACCTTTAAAGAATTTTTTAAATGAAATCTGTACTCGTAACCGGAGCTAATGGTCAGTTGGGAAAAAGTATTCAGAAATTGACTTCTAGCTATCCTCAATTACATTTTGTTTTTTCAAGTTCAACAGATTTAGATATCACAGATATTAAATCAATTAAAAAAAGCTTTTCAAATAGGGCTTTTAGTTACTGTATTAATTGCGCGGCCTATACAGACGTTGAAAATTCTGAAAAAGAGCCTGAAAAGGCCTTTAAGGTTAATTCGGAAGGCGCCAATAATTTGGCGTTAGTTTGTAAGGAGCAGCAAACAGTCCTGATTCATATTTCTACAGATTACGTTTTTGATGGGGAAAAAGGAACTCCGTATGTAGTTAGTGACCCCACTAACCCTATTAATGTATACGGAGCATCCAAACTTCAGGGAGAAAAGCGTATTCAAGAATTGATGAACACGTATTTTATTGTAAGAACTTCTTGGTTGTATTCTGAGTTTGGAAAAAATTTTTATAAAACCATACTGCAAAAGGCAAGAGAAGGAGCCGATCTCAGTGTGACAGATGATCAGATGGGTTGTCCAACACACGCAGGAAATTTGGCTAAATATGTTTTGGATTTAATAGTTGGTGAAAGTAAGGACTACGGAATCCATCATTTTACCGATGAGGAAATTCTAAGTTGGTATGGCTTTGCCGAGAAAATACTTAGGGAAAACAATCTGTCAGACAAGGTGCGACTTGAGAAAGCGAAGAATTATCGTACTTTTGCTAGAAGGCCGAAATATAGCGTCTTAAAAAAATAATAGAATTAACTTTCCGATATGTCTACCGATACATTTTTTGCCCACGAAACTGCAGTTGTTGATAAGGGCTGCATTATAGGGACAGGTACTAAAATATGGCATTTTTCACATATTATGTCCGATTGTAAAATTGGAGAAAAATGCAATATTGGTCAAAATGTAGTAGTCTCCCCACGAGTAGTTTTGGGCAAGAACGTAAAAGTTCAGAATAACGTTTCTATATATACTGGTGTTGTTTGTGAAGATGATGTTTTTCTTGGCCCTTCAATGGTATTTACTAACATTATAAATCCTAGAAGCGCCATTATTCGCCGTGATAGCTATCAAGAGACGCTTGTTAAACAAGGAGCATCAGTAGGGGCTAATGCTACTATTGTTTGTGGCAATACCCTCGGTAAATTCTGCTTGATAGGTGCAGGTGCTGTAGTGATTAAAGAAGTGCCTGATTATGCTCTTATTGTAGGTAATCCTGGTAGGCAAATAGGTTGGGTTGGTGAATACGGACATCGTCTTGAATTTAACGAAAATAATCTTGCCGTATGCCCGGAAAGTGGTCAAGAATATAAATTGGAAGACCATCAGGTTGTCCGTGTGAAATAAAAAAAAGCAACTATTTATGAAGATTGATTTTGCTAACCTTACCAAGGCGTATGAAGAACATAGTTCTGAATTTGAAAAAGTAGCTTTGGACGTAATGTCTTCTGCCCGCTATATTTTGGGCAAAGAAACTGATGAATTTGAGGCTTCTTTGCAAAATTATGTCAAAAGCGATTATGCTTTAGGGGTATCTTCTGGTACTGATGCTTTGCTATTGGCTATGATGGCATTGGGTATCCGCGGAGGAGATGAAATCATAACTACACCTTTTACTTTTATAGCAACAGCTGAAACAATTGCCTGTCTAGGAGCTAAGCCTGTTTTTGTTGATATTGATGAAGAAACTTTCAATATAGATGCATCACGTATTGAAAATGCAATAACCGATAAAACTAAGGCTATCATGCCGGTTTCATTGTACGGGCAAATGCCGGATATGGATGAAATCAACGCAATTGCATTAAAACATAATTTAGCTGTAATTGAGGATGCCGCGCAGAGTTTTGGAGCTTTATATAAAGGAAAACGCAGTTGTTCCGTGTCAACCATTGGTTGTACGAGTTTCTTTCCTGCAAAACCAATGGGTTGCTTTGGTGACGGTGGAGCAGTCTTTACTCAAGACGCGGAACTTTATGATAAAATTAAAGCCATGCGTGTCCATGGGCAAGTAAAACGTTATACTCATAAATACATAGGAATGGGTGGACGATTAGACAACCTTCAAGCGGCTATTCTAAACGTTAAGCTCAAACACTATGAAAAAGATATTGAGCGAAGGCAGAACGTAGCAGAAATGTATACCCAATTACTAAAAAATTATGTTTCAATCCCTAGCGTAAAAGAAGATAGGACTTCGGTTTGGGCCCAATACACGGTAAGAATTAAGAATAGAGAACAAGTTCAGTTGTATTTAAAAGAAGCAGGTATTCCTACGGCAGTTCATTATCCTATACCTATGCATTTACAGGAATGCTTTGCTTACTTAGGACATAAAAAAGGTGATTTTCCAGTAAGTGAAACTTGTGCTGCAGAGGTAATGAGCCTTCCCATGAATCCATATTTAACCAACGACGAAATAGAATATATAACTTCAAATTTGATAAAAAACTTATAAATGAAAAACTTCGCATTAATTGGTGCAGCAGGCTACATAGCGCCCAGGCACATGAAGGCCATTAAGGATACGGGAAACAATTTGCTTACCGCTTTTGATAAAGGTGATAGTGTAGGAGTTATTGATTCTTATTTTCCTGATGCAGATTTTTTTGTTGAATTTGAACGCTTTGATCGTCATATTGAAAAGCTGAAATATGAAAAGAACACCTATTTGGATTTTGTAAGTATCTGCTCACCAAATTATCTACATGATGCCCACATCAGATTTGCGTTGCGCAGTGGTGCAGACGCCATTTGTGAAAAACCATTAGTACTTAACCCTTGGAATGTAGATAAGCTTCAACATGTTGAGGAAAAGACAGGAAAAAAAATATACAATATTTTACAGCTAAGGGTTCATCCAAGTATAATAGCTCTTCGTGAAAAGGTTAAAAACGCTAAAAAAGACACAAAATTTGAAGTTGATCTAACCTACTTAACATCAAGAGGGCATTGGTACCATACTTCATGGAAAGGAGATAAAACAAAGTCAGGAGGAATTGCTACTAATATTGGTGTGCATTTCTATGATATGTTGTCTTGGATTTTTGGTGATGTACAAGAAAATACTGTACACATTCATGAGAATGACCGTGCAGCAGGGTATCTAGAATTCGAGAATGCCAGAGTTAAATGGTTTCTTTCTATAAGCCCACAATACCTCCCTCAAGAAATTAGAGATAAAGGTCAAACTACTTTTAGATCAATAACAATTGATGGCGAGGAGTTGGAGTTTAGCGGTGGTTTTACGGACCTTCACACCATGGTGTATAAAGACATACTCGCGGGCAAGGGTTACGGCGTTGACGCGGCCCGAACGGCCATTGAGATCGTTCATGATATTCGAAACTCGAAGCCTGTGGGTTTGAAGGGGGAGTATCACAGTTTTTTGAAATAGTAAATAAATTTTATGAAAATAGTAGCCATAATTGGAGCAAGGCCCCAGTTTATCAAACATTTTCCATTTGAACTGGCCTGTAAGGGGAAGGTTGAACTGGTAACGATTCATACGGGGCAACATTATGATGCAAATATGAGTGAGGTTTTTTTCAATCAACTGAAAATGACCCAGCCCGATTATACGCTACATGTTGGAAGTGGTGCCCACGGTGAGCAAACGGGGAAGATGATGATTGAAATAGAAAAAATCATAGAAGAGACGAAGCCGGATGGGGTGGTTGTTTATGGCGATACCAATTCAACTCTAGCTGGTGCATTGGTGGCATCAAAAATGCATATTCCTTTGTTTCATATCGAAGCGGGTTTGAGAAGCTTTAATAAAAAAATGCCCGAAGAGGTGAATCGCGTGCTTACCGATCATATCTCAGACTTACTGTTCGTACCTAGTGCTATTTCTGTACAGAACCTTGAAAACGAAGGGGTTCAAAAAGGAGTACATGTAGTTGGGGATATAATGAAGGATTTAGTGCAATATGTAACCCAAAACGATTTATTGAAGGAACATGTTCCAAAAGAAAAGAACTTTTATTATGCAACTATACATAGGCCCTATAATACTGATGAAAAAGGTCGACTAAAACATGTGTTAGACGTTCTTGAACAACTGGATAAAAAAGTTGTTTTTTCACTTCATCCAAGAACGAAAAACTTGGCTTCTGGCTATGGCTTAAACCTAGAAGACTATACCAATATCAATTTTATAGAACCACAATCCTATTTCTCCAACTTAGGGTACCTTCAAAACTCGGATGGTCTTATAACAGATAGTGGGGGCATGCAAAAAGAAGCTTTTTGGCTTAAAAAGAAATGTGTGACCATACGAAAAGAGACAGAGTGGAGGGAAACCTTGGAAGACAACGCAAATGTTCTTGTATTTACGGATTTGTCAAAAATAAAAGAGGAATTGCAAAAACTCCCAAAAAAATGGGATGAAACCTTGTATGGTGATGGCGCTAGTGGATTAAAAATGATTGATAAGATTATTCAATTTTTGCAATAAACTGGAGTTTGGCTAAAAAGTTCACAATTAAATCTGAGTTTGTTAGGAATGTTCTGACGTTGACATCTGGTACGGCGTTTGCTCAGTTAATACCATTATTACTAGCCCCATTTTTATCTAGAATTTATAACCCTGAGGAGTTTGGTAGACTAGCTTTATATTTATCAATTGTTCAAATTTTAGGAGTAGTATCAAGTGGGCGTTATGAGTTGGCCATAATGTTGCCTAAAAAGCAAAAGGAAGGAGTTCAGGTTACACTGCTTTCTATTATAATTACTTTTATATTTTCAACAATTACTCTATTGGCTGTTCTGTTCTTTTCGAATGACATAGCCATTGCTCTTGGGGATCCAAAGTTGTCAGAGTGGCTTTATTTAGTTCCTCTTAGTGTTTTGTTAATGGGGTTGTTTAATGCTTTGAATTACTTCAACACGCGAAAGAAGAAGTTTAAAAATATTGCTAAGGCAAATATTTTTAAATCATTCGGAGGTAATTTAACACAACTTCTCCTGGGACTTGCAAAATTTACAAGTGGGGGGCTAATCATTGGTCAAGTAGTGTCTCATCTTTTTGGGAATATTAAAATGGCAAAGACTTTTTTGAAGTATAAGGAAGAAATTAGAAGTACTTCCAGATTAGATTTGAAAGTTTTGGCGAAGAGATATATTAATTTTCCTAAATTTTCAATGTGGGGTATTTTTCTTAATACACTGGCTATTAATGTGACCAACTTCTTTGTTTCTTGGTTCTATTCGATGGTGATATTAGGTCAATATGCTCATGCTTATAGATATTTAACGGTCCCCATCACTTTAATAGGCAGATCAATAGGTCAGGTTTATTTCCAAAAACTTTCTTCTCAACATGGGAATGCCAAATCTATGGAGAAGATTTTTTTGGGTAGTTTAAAAAAAATAATTCTGATAGCTATTGTCGTTTTCTTGCCGGCGTATTTTTTTATAGAAGATTTTTTCCCAATTTTCTTTGGAGAAAAATGGGTCGTTGCGGGAGAATATGCTAAAATATTGACACCTTTGATGGGCGTTAGGTTTATTGTCTCAACATTGTCAATATCGCTAACAGTTATGGAAAAGCAGGACAAAGAATTATTGATGCACGTTGCGATCATTATAGGCACAGTCTTAATCTGGTTATTTGCATATATCTATGAAATGAGCATTAAAAACGCCATTGAACTATATGCAATAGGTTTAAGTGTGGTTTACATTTTGATTCTAGGATATATCTATAGTTCGTTTAAACGAAATAGTTTAATAGGTGCATAGGTTTTATTGAAAATTTTATGAAGTATGAAAAATATCTTGTTTTTTTTTGTAAAGCTGATGGCCCCTGTTTTTTTTAAAAAGGAATATCTTAAGGGAAAATATTTTGAAGATTCAAAAATTGGTTGGAGATGGGTTGCCCATAGTTTATTCAAACAGAAAATTCTAGGGTTTAATAAGTCCATACCCTGGCCCATGAACCATACTTCAACGCTTTCAAATTGGAGAAATATAGATTTCCATGTAGACGATTTGAATAATTTTCAATCACCAGGCTGCTATTTTCAAAATTTTTCGGCCAAAATTATTTTAGGAAAAGGCTGCTATATCGCTCCTAACGTTGGCCTGATAACAACGAACCACGATTTAAACGATTTAGACAAGCATTTAGAAGGTAAGGATATTGTTTTAGGTAAAAAGTGTTGGATAGGTATGAATGCCGTTTTATTGCCAGGTGTCCACCTTGGAGATCATACCGTTGTAGGAGCGGGTTCTGTTGTTACAAAAAGCTTCCCTCAGGGACGTTTGGTCATAGCGGGGAACCCTGCGAAGATTATTAAATCAATTGAGTGAAAACCTAGCCCAAATTGCCCTAATAGGATATTAAGGTAATTCAAGTCCTAATCCAAAAGTGCCTACTTCTAAAACCGTTCAATATGAAAATTGCTTATTTCGCCCAAATTAACCTTTATAAAAACAATGGGGTTATCAATAAAATTAGAAATCAAGTTGAAGCTTGGCAGTCAATGGGACATGAGGTAAAGCTAATTATAATGACAGGGGATAGTGAAGTAGACCTAGATAGCACCTCGTTTTCTTCATTGGCTAAAAGCGGCATGGTAAAACTATACAAGGTTAAGAGCCTAGGCTTGATTCCTACGGATGTTATTGGTGATTGGTTATGCTTACCTTCATCTTTTAAAAAAGCACGCAAGGTTCTTGATGATTATCATCCTGATGTAGTTTATGCTAGATACAGTATGTTTCAACCTTTTTACCGTAGGATTGGCGAAAAATTTAAACTCATAGTTGAAATTAACACAGATTTTGCGTCGGAGTACTATCTGATACGAAAGGAAAACCTTAAAAGGTATCTTAGGTTTCTATATTTTAAGTGCACAGACTCTTTATTTTTAAAAAGTGTTTCAGGTGTAGTTGCTGTGACCACTGAAATCGCCCAAAAATATAAAGGTCTACCCGTGGCAGTGGTGCCGAACTCTCTAAAAGTATCTAATTATGAATTGAGTGAAGTTCCTGTCGGATCCAAAAAGCCCAGTATTGTTTTTTTGGGCACCCCTGGCATGGCCTGGCATGGTATTGATATATTAAGGGATCTAGCGAAAGAGCTCCCTCTTGTTGATTTTAATCTTATAGGTTACAAGGAAGGGGATGTTAAAGATGTTTCCCCAAATGTAATTTTACACGGCTTTTTGGACAAGGAAGATTATATGAAAATTTTATTGAATTCATCGGCTGCTCTTGGCTCATTGGCCCTGTTTAGAAATAGAATGGAAGAAGCCTGCCCGCTTAAGGTAAGGGAGTATATAGCTTGTTGTCTACCGCTGATCCTGCCTTATAAGGATACGGCATTTGAAATTAATGGCTACCCGGAGTGGGTTTTGAATGTTGATTTTCAGAATTATTCGATAGCCGAGAATGCGTCGAAAATAGAAAAGTTCTTAATGCAGTGTGGCACATTTGATATTAAGCAAGAAGATGTTCTACAATATATAGATGTGTCTTTTCTCGAGAAAAGAAGACTTGATTTTTTCTTAAAAACAAAATAGTAAAATATTGATTTTTGGCGTCATTACGCTCTTCGTCAAAGTAATTAATTAGAATAGACCTTCTTTTTGAAAACGGAACTTAAAAAATACTATACACCAGGATTAAGGAAGGGATTCGTTCGGTTATTCGTATTTCTGTATGTGCTATCCATTTTTTTACTGGAGCAAACCTTAGTGCCCAATAGAATAGCCCTTGGGGGAATGCTGCTTTTTTCAATATTTGATTATGTTTCACAAAAAAGAGATGTTTCTTTTAAGGCATCCTCTTTTCTTCTGCAGTTTTTATTCGTTTTGCCGTTACTTTTTTTTCTTGTTAACTATTGTAGCGGCCAAGTAGTAGTTCTTAATATTATTGTCCCCTTATTTTTCTTCATATTTGGTTCAAAGAGTTTTTCCGAAAATAGAACGATTCACTTTTTGTACGAATCGTTGAATGTTATTATCGCAATTGTATTTGTATTATGCATAGGGGATGTTATTTTGGACTTAAGCCATAATGTTCCTAAATATTGGTGGAATTTGTTTGTCCACCGTTCCTTGGTCTCTGTTTTGAACCTTCACCCAAGTTATGTTTCAATGCTCGTTTTGGTTGCCATTAATGGAAATTTAGAGCGATTGTATAGGAGCATATTGGAGAATAAAGTTACTGGGCTGTCATTAGGGGTATTTGCCTTGAACCTCACTTTTCTTGTGCTGTTATCATCTAAGATGGCATATTTAATTTTAGTTGTTTTATTCGCTCTATTCGTAGTTAGGCTAATTGTAGCGAATAAATTGAAATGGGTTGGAGGTATTTTATTTGTGTTTGTTGTTCTGATATCCGTGTTGTACCATACCTTACCGTCAATTAAAGATAGGATTACCGTAGATTATCGCACCTTTGCTTCTAAAAATTTTGTTTTAGACAATAACAGTCCGGCTTCTGAGCGAATTCATATTTGGCGTACCAGTATTACGCTTATTGAAGAGAACCCTTTTGGCCGTTTCTGTATGGACACCAAAGAACAAATATGGTCTCAACTTGATAAAACGAACAAGGAAGAATTAGTCGAAAAAAACGCACACAATAATTTTCTCGAGTTCGGTCTGCGATACGGAGTATTGGGGATAATTGTCTTGTTTTTATTCGTTCTAGTTTGCTTTTATTTCTTTATTAAATACAAAGATTTCCTTTTCTTGGGCGTACTTTTAATCTTTCTGTTATTTTCCCTGACCGAAAGCACCTTAGTTCGGGAAATGGGGGTAATATATATGGCATTTATTTTTCAACTGCATTTGTTGAATTTGAAAAAACCGGTTAGATGATTGAATTAGATAAGGTTTTCACTTTAGATGCTCTGGGATTGCTCTTGATGGGGGTATATTCCTGTTTCTTGTTTGCACTGTTTTTTGTTTTGCTAAAAAGAGAAAAACTTAATTCCCTTGTCGTTTGTATATTGGTTATGGCTTCTTTTTTGTGGCCCCTTTTTTTCTTCATTGTGAATGAGGTGGTAAATTTCAAATCAACCCCACCTGATAGCGTGGTATACGCAAGTATAATACAAGATTTTGGCACTTATTTCAATTTTTACTCGTTTGGTGTAAAAGGGTATTCTATCCTTAATTTCCTTCAGTATCAACTTTGTTTTAAAAGGCCCTTTGTCTTTGTTGTCTTTAACATTTTCTATTATCAGGTTGCCGTTCTATTTATTTATAAGGCATTTAAGACCTTTCTTGTTTACCACAACAAAATGGTGGACCAGCGAAAGTTTTATGCTATACTTGTCGTTTTGTCTTCGTTTTATCCAATCACAGTCATTATTAATGCCAGTATTTTAAGGGAATCTATGGCTCTTATGTTCTTGGCAATATTTAGTTATTTGTTGATTAGATATATCGTAGCCCAAAAAGGCACGATGCTAATGGCTCTTTTTGTTTTAACCCTTGTTTTTGTAACTAGGCCACTAACTGGGGTGTGTTCGGTAATCGCCCTTTTCTTGGGGTATTGTTATAAGAACAAACTCTATTCCTTAAAGAACTTTATTTGGTTGGCCGTAATAATTGTAGTTGTGATTTTTAGTATAAAGACAGTGGTTTCAAATTTATACCAGTTGGACTTTAATATGGCTTGGCTTATATCTTATCGTGACGCTTCTAATGCAAAGTTTGGAACGGAAGGCTATTCTACGATGAACTGGTCAGGACCTTTTGACTACGTTAAGAATGTTATGTTTTTAGTTTTACAGTATTTACTGTCTCCTTTACCTATTCTGGTTTCCCCAACGGTAACCATGAATAAATTAATTCCATTAATTGATTCAATCTATATTATTTTTGTGCTTATTACACCGGTTCTGCTGTTTTATAAAAAATATATGAAGGGTTGGTTATTGTTGTTTTTGGTTTTTTTAATTATTCCAGCCTTGTTTGAAACTAATATTTCAGGTGCCTATCGTCATAGGATAAGTGCCATCGTTTTCTTGATGCCCTTAGTCTCCTATATTTTTTTTAACATAAATCTTAGAAGTTTATATGTCAGAAACTAATATTACTATTTTAGTATCAACAGTGGACTGTAGAATTCTTCAGAATAGCCGTTTACTGGAAACTAAACTTCATAAAAATTTGAAAATGTTGGTAGTTAATCAACAAATAAACAATCATGAAAAATTAGTAATAGATTTACCTTTCATTACTGTTATCAATTCCACAACTAGAGGGCTATCAAAAAGTCGTAATATTGCTTTCCTGAATGTTAAAAAGGGGTTTGGAATCGTTGCAGATGATGATGTTAGTTATGTCTCAGGATTCGAAAAAACTATTAGGCAGGCTATTGCGGAGCATCCCAACATACATATATTCACTTTTCAAATAGAAACACCAGAAGGGGGTGCATACAAGGAATATAAACCAAAAGGATTTGCTCACAGCTGGAGATCGATATTAAGAGTATCGTCAATCTCGACAGTGATTCATGTTGAGAGTGTTAAGTCTGATAATATCTATTTTGATGAAAGATTTGGCCTTGGCGCAAAGTTCCCAACAGGTGAAGAGAATATATTTTTGAATGATTTATTGAAAAAAGGTTATGCTATTCGCAGCATACCCAAACCTATGGTAATTCATCCAAAGGAAAGTTCAGGATCTCAGATTACAGCTGACTTGATTTTTTCAAAAGGGGCTATGTTTAGAAGACTTTATGGATATGGAGGGGTATTGTTTCTAATCTTATTTGTTTTTAAAAAACAAGGATTACCATTTTCGAAAAAAGGTTTACATGCCTTTCAATGTGGGATTAATGGTTTTATTTCTTATTCTAAATCATAAACTTCCAGTAGCTTGACGGGAATTGTTTTAATGTATCCGGTTTACGGTCTTAAGTCTTTTTTTTCAAACTCTATGACAGAGGAGGGACTTGAGCGCTAAAAAGTACAATAGTATGGTTGAAATTGACAAAGGTTTTCTTGTTTCCATAATTACGCCAGTATACAACTCCGAAAAATACTTGACCGATAATATTTCATCGGTACAGGCCCAAACCCACAATAACTGGGAGCATATTTTGGTAGATGATTGTTCTACTGATAGCAGTGAGGACTTAATAAGGTCGTTTCAAGAAAATGACCCGAGAATCAAATATTATCAGTTAAAAAAAAACTTCCGGAGCGGGGGTTGCTAGAAATAAGGCTATAGAATTTGCCAAAGGAGATTACATTGCTTTTTTGGACAGTGATGATAAATGGTATCCTCATAAGTTAGAAGCGCAGTTAAAGTTCATGAATGACAATAACTACCCTTTTACATTTTCGGATTATGATAAAATGGATGCTAACGGAAGAAGTATCAATGATATTATTAAGTCAAAAAAAGAGGTGACTTATTATTCCGCATTATATAAAAATCCAATAGGGTGTCTAACTGCGATGTATGATGTTCGTTTTTTTGGGAAACAGTATATGCCATCCATTCGTAAGCGCCAAGATTATGCATTATGGCTGAAGTTGTTAAAGAAATCAAACGCTTATGGTCTAAATCAAGTGCTTTCGACGTATCGTGTGGGCAATGAATCCATATCTTCTAATAAGTTTAAATTGGTAAAGTATGAATGGCAAATCTATAGAGAGGTGGAAGGCTTGTCTCTGCTACAATCTATATTTTATACCGTTTCGGCAATTATTTTAAAATTGAAAAGTTACTTTTGGTAATTCTAAATTGGTAAAATGCCTAGGCCCTCCGTATTAAATTCTGTAGAACGCAAGTTTATATTGCTTGTAGGCGATTTGATTATCGTGTTGGCTTCGCTGAACGTATTGGTGAACAATGCTATTGACGCCAAGTATATTTTAATGGGGCTAAAGGTGGTTGTCTTTTCTTTTGGGGTGGCAAGCTATTTGATTCTTGCTTATATTTTGGAGTTTTACAACCTAGAGAAAGTTTCAAAGCGTCGTTACGTATTTTCACAGTCACTTTATATAAGTGCCATGTACGTGTTTATAGTATTCATATTTTTGGTAATTGTTTATGATGTGAGTTTTTGGAGAATGCCATTACTCTATTTTTTATTGTTGACACCTTTGGAAATTGGTTTATGGCGTTTATTTTTTAGAAATATTTTTAGAATAATTCCAGTAACAAAAAATGTTCTGTACATATATGATGAACAGGCGGCTGGTTTACTCAAAGATGATATAGCTGTTATTAATGGCGAAGAGTTAAAAACGTTTTACCGCGTTAAACTCACGTATCCCTTGGAGCAGATAGATTATATTAAAAAAAAGTTGTTCATGTCTGCTGTGGATAAAATTGATGTCTTTATTATAAACATGCAGAGTTATAATGATATTCCTAAAGATGTTGAGAAGGTATTACTTAGGGCTATATTGTTAGGAAAAGAAGTTGTGACATTTACCTCTTTTTATGAGGATGTATATCAAGCTCTACCCATTAGGTCTCGTAACGATAGTTTTTACGAAATACTACAATTACGGAATCGTAAAATTAGATACTTGGGGCGAATTTTCACTTTCGGTGTAAATTTTATTTTGTCGCTATTTGCGGGTCTGGTATTTATCGTCTGTATTCCTTTTGTTTGGTTCGGGAATTTATTTTTTAATAGGGGTCCGTTATTCTACACTCAAAAAAGAGTTGGGTTTCACGGTAAAGAATTCAGTATTTATAAGTTTAGGTCTATGGTAGTAGATGCAGAAAAATCTGGTGCGGCAATGGCCACTACAAATGATGCAAGAATTACACCCTTTGGAAAAATATTAAGGTTGTTTAGAATTGATGAATTACCGCAAATCATATCCGTAATTAAAGGTGATATGCAGTTTATTGGCCCTAGACCAGAACGGAAAGTGTTTGTTGATCAGCTAAATGAGATGATTCCCTACTACAGTGCAAGACATCTTATAAAGCCTGGAATAACGGGTTGGGCTCAGGTAAAGTATAAATATGGGGAGAACCTTGAAGATTCTATTAGAAAGCTTGAGTATGACCTGTATTATATTAAGAACAAATCTATTACTATAGATTTACGGATTATTTTCAAGACGGTTACCACGGTTTTATTCTCTCGAGGGGTATAATTTTAAGAATCGGTTGTTCGGATTGGGTAGATTATTCAATACTTATAACTATTATTTCCACTTCAAAACGTATTTTTGCGCAAACCTTAGAACATGAATATTCTTATTTTAGGTGCTGGCGGTCGCGAGCACACTTTAGCTTGGAAGCTAAGTCAAAGCTCAAAATTAAAAAACCTTTACGTAGCACCTGGTAATGCAGGTACTTATAAAATCGCAACTAATATACCAGTTGGTGTAAACGATTTTGAGGGTATTAAGAAGGCAGTTCTAGATAATAACGTAAATATTGTCATAGTTGGCCCTGAGGACCCATTGGTAAATGGTGTTCATGATTTCTTTCTCAATGACTCGGAGTTGAAGCACATACCCGTAATAGGGCCTCAAAAAGCAGGTGCCGAACTTGAAGGCAGTAAAGAGTTTGCTAAAAAGTTCATGATTAGACATAACATTCCAACTGCAGCTTATGAGAGTTTCACTTCTGAAACGCTTCAGCAGGGGTTTGATTTCCTTGAAACCTTACAACCGCCATATGTACTAAAAGCAGACGGACTAGCCGCAGGCAAAGGGGTAGTGATTCTTGAAAATATTGAAGAGGCTAAGGAAGAATTGAAAACCATGCTGGTAGACGCGAAATTCGGTGAAGCCAGTGCAACAGTAGTTATAGAAGAGTTTTTAGCTGGCATAGAATTAAGTGTTTTTGTTTTAACAGATGGTAGTGGATATAAGGTTCTACCAACTGCAAAAGACTATAAACGTATTGGTGAAGGTGATGCTGGACTTAATACAGGCGGTATGGGCGCTATTTCACCGGTTCCTTTCGCCGATGAGGTTTTAATGGATAAGATACACCAGCGTATTGTGAAACCTACCGTAGAAGGCCTTAAAAAGGATAATTTACCATATAAAGGTTTTATATTCATTGGTCTTATAAAAGTTGGTGATGAACCTAAGGTTATTGAATACAATGTACGCTTGGGAGATCCGGAGACGGAAGTCGTCATTCCTAGAATTAAGAACGATTTAGTTGAGGTTTTTGAGGCCGTTGCCAATGGAACTTTAGACGATATAAATTTAGAGTTAGACCCAAGAACCGCATCTACGGTTATGCTTGTGTCAGGAGGTTATCCTGAGGCCTATGATAAGGGTAAAGAAATTACTGGATTTGATTCAGTAGAAGACTCGTTGGTCTTCCATGCAGGAACCCAATTAAAAGATGGTAAAGTTGTAACAAGTGGAGGTAGGGTAATGGCAATTACTTCCTACGGAGATAATTTTAAGGAAGCATTAGCTACATCCTATAAGAACATTGAGAAAATCAAGTTCGATAAAATGAACTATAGAAAAGATATTGGATTCGATCTTTAGAAGAAAGAATCCAATATCTTTATGTATAAACTGTAGAAAAACCTAAATAGGTTTATAGGTAGGAGTGAGAAGAGATAGATTTATCTTCTTCATTATTGTCGCTATAACCCTTAAGTTGTAGCATCCAATATATAAAACCGGCAAAACCGATTATAGCAAGAATCCAGTTTATAAAATTGGCCCCCCACCAGCTATGCATATGACGCAACTGATCCAATGGCCAAAATAAATGGTTTACGAACAAATCTCCTATTCCTTCAAAAAATGATGTCATCTTAGCTATATTTACAACTGCAAAAGTATAAAAAGCTCAGGAACTTTCTAAATTTTAATTTTGATGATTTAGATTGTGAATTGGAATAGAAAGTCAAAGTATGGATATAGCCAATGGACTATAGTATATTTTACAGAAATAAAATGCCAAATTGTAGCGGGTAAAAATAATACCGACCGGTCAAAACTTAGATAATTTTTCAAATGATATCAATCATTTTTGGCAAAACAAAGCCAATTAATTACATAATAGTTCTTTCGTTCCTGTTCGTTTTCTATTGGTACGCACATTTTTCTATGTTCGATAGGATTTATTCTCTGAGTCAAATTTTTTGGCAAATATTTATTCTAGCGGTCTTGTTCTTTAGTGTATTCGTTGTCAATTTTATTGTTAAGCGTAATAAAGTAACCGGCGTTAATTCCTTCACCATACTCTTTTATGGCTTGTTAATGGTTGTATTTCCAGAAACGTTGGTAGACCCCAATGCCATTCTCTGTAGTTTTTTTCTTTTATTGGCTACTAGAAGACTAATAAGTATTAGGTCCCTAAAAGATATCAAGTTTAAAATTTTTGATGCCACCATTTGGATTCTGGTATCCAGCCTTTTTTATGATTGGGCACTGTTGTTCATGATTTTAGTGTTTGCTGCTATATATTTTTATGAACCCAAAAATATCAGAAACTGGTTGGTTCCTTTTGCTGCAGCTTTCACAGCGCTTATGATTACAGAATGTGTTCTTGTTTTATCTGGAAATGAGCAGTTTTTTGTAGAACATTATCAATTTGCAATTTCGCTTAAAATAACCCATTTCTCATATTGGGGGCATAGTACCAAACTTGTTTTATTTGCTCTAGTAACTTTTGTAGCGGGCGTTTTGGCCTTCGTGAAATTAGGAAAGGCGGGTTTTGGAAAAGTAATTACTATGCGTTTGATCGCTCTCTCTTTTGTAATAGGGTTGGTACTCAATGTTTTTAAATTGACCGATAACGTATACCCTGTTATGGTTACCTTCTTTCCATCTGTTGTTTTTATGACCAAGTATATCGAGTCGCTACGGAAAGCCAATATCCGAGAGATTATACTCATGGCCGCAGTAATTATTCCGTTTTTGGTATTGATGACTTCTATTGCGATAAAATAATTATGAATAACTTTGCGATTAAAGCAATAAAAGATGTTCAGCAAATTCGCCTATACCATTTTTAAGGAAAGTATTCAGAAATACCATATAAAGGATGATGTGTATCAGACTTTTACAAACCCCTACCCTAAAGATGATATTGCCCGTTTGCTCTATCGTAAAAATTGGATAGATACGGTGCAATGGCATTATGAGGATATTATTCGCGACCCCGCAATTGCACCTACGGACGCTTTGGTCCTCAAACGAAAGATTGATGCCAGTAATCAAGATCGGACGGATTTGGTAGAGTTTATTGATAGCTATTTTTTAAATAAATACAAAGATGTTACGGTTAAGGAAAATGCAACTATCAATACAGAAAGCCCTGCTTGGGCTATAGATAGACTTTCTATTTTAGCATTGAAAATCTATCACATGCAGGAAGAAGTGGTCCGAACGGATGCTTCTGTTGAGCATATCGAAAAATGCACTCAAAAGCTGAACGTACTACTTGAGCAACTTACTGACCTTTCTTCGGCAATAGACCAACTATTGGCAGATATTGAGGCTGGAGACAAGTATATGAAGGTATATAAGCAGATGAAAATGTATAATGACGATGAGATGAACCCTGTTCTCCGTGGGCAAAAATAATCCCGAACATATATTAGTTATAAGGCTTTCGGCTATGGGCGATGTAGCTATGACCGTGCCTGTGCTTATCGCATTAACGAAACAATACCCTAGGCTAAAAATAACGGTGCTTACGCGCAAGTTCTTTAGTCCAATGTTCAATAAATTACCTAACGTCAGTGTTTTTGAAGCTGATGTAAAGGGAAGGCACAAAGGAGCATTTGGGCTGTGGAAATTATACAGAGAACTTAGAAAGCTAAAAATTGATGCAGTAGCCGACTTGCATAATGTGCTGCGAAGTAAAGTATTAAAGAAATATTTTAAGTTTGGTAGAATTCCTGTTGAGCAAATTGATAAAGGTAGGGCAGAGAAAAAAGCGCTTATCTCTAGTAAGTCAAAAGTCTTTAAACCTTTAAAAAGTACACACCAACGCTACACGGATGTTTTTCAGAATTTAGGCTTTCCTATCGATTTATCAAATACTCCTGTATTGTCCAAAGTAAGTTTGTCTGATGAAACCCTTAAAATAGTAGGAGCTGATTCAAAAAAATGGATTGGGATTGCTCCTTTTGCAGCATTTGAAGGAAAAACCTATCCGTTAGAACTAATGGAAGAGGTTGTATCTAAGCTAAATAAAAGTGAAAACTATAAAATTTTCCTTTTTGGGGGAGGTCCACTCCAGGAAAAGCAGCTCGAAACTTTAAAAAATAAGTTTGAAAATTGTCTGAATATGGTCGGTAAGCTTTCATTTAACGAAGAGCTTGCCCTTATCTCAAATTTGGATGTCATGTTATCTATGGACAGTGGTAACGCCCACTTGGCCGCTATGTTCGGCATTCCGGTAATTACACTCTGGGGAGTTACTCACCCATATGCCGGGTTCGTCCCCTTTGGTCAAGATGCAGATAATGCTCTATGTTCCGATCGGGAAAAATTTCCGCTTATTCCAACATCGGTGTACGGCAATAAAATGCCTGAGGGTTATGAAATGGCTATGCGTACCATTCTACCGGAACATGTCATAGATAAAATTAAAAGCATATTAAACGGCGCGTAAAATTGTTTCTATACAGTAGCTCTTCTAGGTTCCAAAGACTTAAAGTACTGTCTTAATTGAGACATAAAGCGGTACTTACGTGCGCTTGGAGCAGTTTCTACCATTAAGGTTCTTACACCAATATAAGAGCTCATAAGATAAACGGCAACGCCTTCGCTGTCTACATGTCTATCAATATGTCCGTTGAATTTACCACGTTGTACGGCAGATACTAAATTTACTTCCCAAATGCGAAGAATGTCGTTAAGGTGTTTCATAATAGTCTCGTTCTTTCCATTAAACTCATTAATGAAATTACTCAGCACAAAACCAAAGTCGAACTCATTATGAACAGCTGTTTCCAAAGCTTCCTCAAAACATTGGGTAATAAGGTCTAATGTGTTATCATGGCCTTCAATAGGTTCTATAAGCTGGCTGTACATTTTTCTTACCAACAGATTTTCTATAATTTGGATAAAGAAATCCTCCTTAGATTCAAAGTGATAATAAAAGGCTCCTTTAGATAAGGACAACTCTTTTAATATATCATCTACACTCGTATTAAAATATCCGTTTTTGTAAAAAAGGTCTAATCCGGTTATTTGCATTCTTTGCATGGTAGCCATGCGTTTTAAACTCTTAGTCATAATTTTAGATTTGGGTTAAACAGACCGTTGGGTCTCATACAAAGAACCGCAGCAGGGAAGGCTATGTTAGGAATGAGGGGTTGTCTGACCAAATTTTTCGTTAAAAGACCTAAATCGTTTAATATGACGTTATTCAACGAGTGACCTACAAACCACGTGGTCGGTAAATAGGTGCCGATTACCGAGCAAAAATCAGTTGAGCGTAATAGAAAGTAATAGTGTTGGTCATCAAATGAGCCATTAGAAGCATAATACATATTGTAAGAAAATGCACACAAGTAAGGCGAACAGTCACCCCTTCTTTAGTATCTTGCACTCAAAAGTTGAGTAAGGTTGAAAAACTATTACGACGAAAGTTGGTAAATGGGGCAAACACTTAAGGATACGGCGATATTAATATTCTCGCTTTCGGCACAGCTGGAAGCAGAACGGAAGTCGCTTTTTGGTAAACGCAACAAAAAATCTTCTAAAGGATTTTTTGATATCCTTATTAACCGCACCCATGAAATTGCAACCTCCACAAAGGCAGATGTTTTTGTAATAGACGAAAGTTTACAGAAAGGAACATCATTTGGAGAACGTTATGCCAACGCTTTTCAAGAGCTTTTTGACCAAGGGTATACCAAAGTGTTATCTATTGGTAACGATACGCCGGATTTGACCGCCAGTGTGCTTGAGCAGGCAGTTGACCGTATTCAGAATAATGATTTGGTTATTGGCCCTGCAACAGACGGAGGGGTTTATTTGTTGGGGATGCATCGTGAATTCTTCAACTTAAATGAATTTAAGGCACTGCCTTGGCTGCAGGATACTTTGTTCAATACGCTAGTAAACGGCGTTTTCTGGAAAAAGGGGAAAGCCTATTACTTTGATGAACTTTCGGATATTGATACCACTCATGCCTTACATCAATTTTTATATAGTTCCGATGATGTTATTCTAGTAGACTTCATCTTGAAGCATTTAACGGTCTTCACAAACCGTGCCTTTCAGTCAAGAACATTTTTCTTTTCAGATACCTATTCATCTTCTTTTCAATTAAGAGGTCCGCCTGCAATTCTTTTTGCAGCATAGTCTAAGTCTTACTTGGGCTAGAAAAGGAGCATCGTAATAGTATGGCATTCTCCTTTTCATAAAACAAATAACAACCCTTTATTGAATTTTGATGAAAATAGCTATAATAGCGCTTATGCAGCTATGTACAATATTGGCATATGGCCAAACCAATTCATACACTGCAAAAATAATGGATACTGATAACCAACCTGTGCCTTATGCCACGGTGAACGAGTTAGGCTCCAATAATTATGTAGTATCGGATGAATTAGGATTTTTTACGCTACAGACCGAAGCCACAAATTTTACGGTCAGTATTGCATCTATTGGATATATAACAAAAGAAACTGCGACGGTTAACGGAAGCCTGCCCGAAGTAATCGTAATGGAACTGTCTTCTGAACAACTAGATGAAATTGTTGTTACCGCTTTGGGAATTGAGCGGGAAAAGCAATCCTTAGTTTCTGCCGTAACAACCGTAAAGGCAGAACAACTAACGGAAGTACCCCTTACCAATATGGTAAACAGTCTTGCCGGACGTGTGGCGGGTGTTCAGATTACGAACGGCTCATCAGGAGTAGGGTCTTCATCTCGTATAGTTATTAGAGGAGAGAACTCCTTAGGCGGAAGCAACCAGCCTTTGTTTGTGGTTGACGGGGTTCCTGTAAGTAATGAGCAAATCACGAGTAACCTTGTAAATGATGGCGCGCTCCAAGAAGTGGATTTTGGTAATGGCGGAGCTGATATTAGTACTGATGATATTGCTTCTATCTCCATTCTTAAAGGAGCGGGTTCGGCAGCCTTGTACGGTGCACGGGCAGCAAATGGAGTGGTAGTTATTACCACAAAGAGAGGTGGAAAGAAAAAGGGACTTGGTATCAGTATTAACAGTACATTAACGGTAGAGAGTTTATTGACCTTGCCTGATTATCAAAATGAGTATGGTGGAGGTTCTAATGGTGCGTATGCTTTTCAAAACGGAATTGGAGCCGGTGTAAACGACGGCGGAATTAGTAGTTATGGACCGCGTTTGGACCAAGGTCAATTTATAGCTCAGTTTGATAGTCCTTCCGTAGATATTGATGGAAACCCAGTTCGTGCGGGTGATGTCATTTCTCGTACCAGACCAGATGGTTCATTTACGGATATAACGGCTACACCTTGGGTGTCCAGACCGGACAACGTTCGTAATTTCTTTGAAACGGGCGTAACCTATCAAAACAACATATCCATTAGCACAGGCGGAGAAAAAGGAAGTGCACGATTGTCTTATAGCAATTTAAAGAACGACGGTATTGTACCCAATACGGACTTAAAAAGAAACGGGTTGGCTCTTAGTATAGACCAAAATGTACATGAAAAGTTTAAAGTCAAAGCTTTCTTGAACTATATCAATACCCGCAGTGGTAACAGACCTAATTTGGGCTATGGTTATGAAAATCCGCTTTATGGGTTTAACTGGACTGGCAGAAACACAAACGTTGAGTCGTTAAAGAACTATTGGCAGGCAGGCCAAGAAGGCATTCAGCATTATGATTTTAATTACCTATGGCTGACCAACCCCTATCTAACGGTTTATGAAAACACCAATAGCTTTAATAAAAACCGAATTTTAGGGAATGCTTCGGCCACCTATGATATAACGGACAAGTTAAGTTTAAGTGTTCGTGCCGGTATTGATACCTATGATGATAAAAGGGAATTCCGTCGTGCAGTAAGTACCAATCAGAATCCGTTGGGTACGTATCGTGAGGATGATGTTCGTTTTAGGGAACTGAATACGGATGTTTTGCTTTCCTATTCGGATAAAATCAATGCCGATTGGAAATACAATATATCGGCAGGTGCCAACCGTTTTGATCAGGACATTCAATATAAATTTTCCGAAGCCTCCCAATTGGCAATTCCTGGTATTTATACTTTGGCCAATTCAAGAACACCGTTAAAAGGAGATAGTCAAAAGTTAAATAAGCGCATCAATAGTGTCTACGCTAGTGGAAACCTTTCCTATAAAAATTCACTTTATTTTGATGCTACTTTTAGAAATGATTGGAGTAGTACATTACCTAGTGATAGTAATTCTTTTGGCTATTATTCGGCAGGGCTTAGCTATGTGGTAAGTAATATGTTTACGTTGCCCGAAGCTGTTTCGTACCTGAATCTGAGATTTAGTGCGGCTAGTGTTGGTAACGATACAGACCCATACCAAAATGTACAAAACTTTGTTTTTAATCAGAATTACGGGTCCAGTTTTCGGGTAACCAATGAAACAGTTTTAAAGAATGCCAATCTAAGACCGGAACGTTTGAATGCGCTTGAAGCTGGTTTGGAAGCATGGTTTTTTAACGGAAGATTTCAATTAGATCTTGCAGGATATCAGAATACCAGTATTGACCAGATCATTTCAAGACCTATATCGCAGACCAGTGGTTTTTCAAACTTTAATGTTAACGGTGGTGAGGTACGAACAAGAGGTTTTGAGGCTTTAATAAGTGCAGAAGTGGTTCGTTCGGAAGACTTCAGTTGGGAATCATCTGTAAATTATTCTACGTACAGAAGTGAGGTAACCAAATTGCCAGATGGTGTAGATCAGTTTGTAACGGGTACTGCGGATATTTTTTCGGGTGGTGGTGGTTCTAATACCGTTTTTTATATCGCAAGGGAAAATGGTCGCGTTGGCGATATGTACGGTACTGGTTTTCTAGAAGTAGATGGCCAAACCGTTTTTGGGGCTAATGGTCTGCCTGTGCAAGACGGAAACTTACGACTTCTAGGGAATTATAATCCAGATTTTACGGTAGGCTTCAATAATAAGTTCTCCTATAAAAATATTGATATGACTATCCTTTTCGATTGGCGAAAAGGTGGGACTATTGTTTCTAGAATTAAGGCTTTGGGAAGTACTTCCGGTGTTTTGCAAGAAACTTTGGTAGGTCGTGAAGACGGTGTTATTGGTAATGGTGTAGTGAATGTTGGTACGGTGGATAGCCCGCAGTATGTTGCTAATACCACCTCGGTACCTGCAAGTCAGTTTTACAACAACTTTTTTGACCGTGGTAATGAAGACAGCGCATTGTACAGTGCGTCTTATGTAAAGCTGCGGCAAGTTGGGTTGTACTATAACTTCCCTAAAAAATTATCAAAGTCTATAGGTTTTCAGAATATAAAACTGGGATTGATTGGTAGCAATTTATTATTGTTTACCGAAAACCCTCATTTTGACCCAGAGCTGAATGCCTTGCAGGGACAGCGTATCGTTTATGGTGTGGAAGACTTTTCATATCCTTCTACCCGAAGTTTCGGATTTAACATTAAAACCGATTTTTAAGACGAAGGAATCATGATAGGAATACAAAAAATTAGAACAATGAATAAACTATATATATTAGGTCTCACGAGTTTTGTCCTGTTTTTGGGCAGTTGTACAGACGAGTTTGATGAACTCAATGAAAACCCCAATTCGCCTGAAGCTGTAGACCCACAATTTTTGTTGGCGAACGTTATTTCGGTGGAAGCAGACCAAAATGCTTTTTACCAAGGGTTTCGCTTGGCAAATTACATTCAGCAATTTGCAGCTAGTGTAGAATTTGAAAGGATTGACCGTTACGAGATGGGTACAAATAGCGAGTACTGGAATACTATTTTTCAGTTATTGAGCGATATCAAATCGATGCGGGAATTACAAGGTTCCAATGAAGCTTATAACGCAGTAGGTGATGTTATGCAGAGTTTTCTGTTCTCTCAACTTACGGATATGTGGGGCGATGTTCCTTATACCGAAGCCGTAAATGCACTAGACGGACAATTTACACCGGCTTATGACACGCAGGAAAGTATTTACACGGATCCTGATACTGGTATTTTGGCCGTTTTAGAACGCGCTGCAGCAACATTGGAAAATTCCAATGCCACAATTAATGGAGATGTACTTTTTAACGGAAACCTTAATAAGTGGATGCGTTTTGCCAATTCTTTACGTCTACGCTACCTTATGCGCATTAGCAAACGGTTAACGGATTATTCGGAGATTCAAGCGTTGGCTTTATCTGGCAAACTAATGCAATCAAATGAAGATAACGCTGTCTTGCCTTATTTAACGTCTGCACCCAACCAATACCCTATGACTTTGTCGTCTTTGGGATTGTATCAGGAACACCGTATGACTACTACGGTAGATTCTGTATTAACGTTATGGAACGACCCAAGGGCGAACGTTCTGTACAAACCTACTCAAGTAAGTGTTAATTCAGGAACACCGGAATTTAAGGGTTTAATGAATGGTCAGGACCGAGAGACCATTGCGGAAAAGGGAATTGATTTAAATGACGTTTCTTTGTTCGGAGCTATTTTTAGGGATGTGCCTGATGGGGTTGATGCGCAGTTTATGCAATACTCAGAGGTGCAATTTGCATTGGCGGAAGCTGCAGAAAGAGGTTATATCACAGGCGATGTACAATCCTATTATGAAACGGGTGTTAGAGCTAGTTTTGCATATTACGGTGTTGAGGTTCCTGCAGGATACCTTGTTCAAGAAGCGATTGCCCTTAACGGAACGGATAATCTCAACAAGATTTTAACTCAGAAGTGGTTCAGCTTAATTTCAAATGGACACGAAGCTTGGTTTAATGTACGTAGAACGGGTATTCCCAGCTTAAAACCAGGGCCTGATAACTTGAACGACAATAAATATCCCGTTCGGTATTTATACCCTGAGTCTGAACAGGCCACCAACAGTGTAAATTACAAGGTGGCTGCTGAACGCATAGGAGGCGATAATATTAATAGTAAAGGGTGGTGGGAAAAAGAATAAGTGAGAATTTCAACGATATCTTTTAAAGGTTAGAATATAGTAAACGACCAAGTGAACCATAATGCAAACAGAAACATTTTCAATGAAGAAAATTTATTATATACTTTTCGGTTTTTTATTGAGTTTAATGGTGCTTTCTTGCGGTGAGAAATCAAAGCAAGATGATGAAAAGCTAAAGAGTGCGCCATGGGAGGAAGTAGAAGCCAAAGCTAATGGCACTACCGTTAATTTTATGATGTGGCAAGGTAGCACGGCCATTAATGATTATATCAATAATTACGTAGTACCCAGTGTAAAGGAAAAGTACAATATCGATTTACAGATTAGTGGTGGTCAGGGACCTGAAATCGTCCAATTGGTTATGGGGGAGAAGCAGGCAAATATTTATGAAGGTCAAGTAGACATGGTTTGGATAAATGGGGAGACGTTTTTTCAATTGAGAAAGGTTGATGGACTATGGGGTCCGTTTGTAGAACAGCTTCCTAATGCCTCTCTAATTGATTTTGAGGATGCATTCATCAATACTGATTTTCAGCAACCTGTAAACGGTATGGAAGCCCCGTGGAGCATTAATCAATTTGCAATCGTATACGATTATGAAAAAGTTCCCAACCCTCCTAAAAGCATTCCCGAACTTGAAAATTTCATTAAACAGCATCCAGGAACCTTTACAATTTCAAATGATTTTACGGGTATGACCCTTTTGAAAAGTTTATTGGCGGAATTGGGCGGTGAACCTAATGTTCTGGACGGCCCTTTCAATGAAAAAAAGTACAATCAACTATCTGAAAAACTTTGGAGTTTTATAAACGATAACAAACAGTATTTTTGGAAAGAAGGACGCACTTTTCCAAAGGAACAATCCAAGATGAATCAGCTTTATGCCAATGGAGAATTACTTATTGCCTATGGTTTTAGTGAAGGTGGTATTGAAGATAAAGTACTGAACGGTCTTTATCCTAAAACAACCAAGGGCTATGCATGGGAAAATGGTACCATAAGAAACTCAAATTACTTAGGAATCCTCCATAATTCACCTCAAAAATCGGGAGCCATGCAGGTTATTAACTTTTTGCTATCTCCAGAGGCGCAACTAAAAAAAGCGGATGCCAACGGAATGGATTCCAATACGGTTTTAGCCATGGATAAGTTAGACCTGGAATGGAAAGATAAATTCTTAGAGGCAAGAAAACGCCAATATGGCCCAACGCTAAAGCAGTTGGAAGTTAATGCCATTGCAGAGCCCGCTCCCGAATATATGATACGGTTGTATGAAGACTTTAGAAAAAAAGTAATTGAAAATTAAAAAACCAAACATAGGAATTCTGTTGTTCGTGTTGGTAGGTGTAGTGCCTTTTGCCGCAGCTTTTGTATATGCCCTATTGTATAGTTTTGGGGTAATCGGTGTAGCCAATAATGGCTTTACCTTCCAGTTTTGGGAATCTGTTTTAGCTTCAGGTACTTTTTTCACCTCCTTGAGGTATAGCTTCATGATTGCATTGGTAGCAGTACTCATTTCAGTGGGTGGGGCACTGTGGATCACATTAAAATTCAGGGAACAACTGGAAAAGAGATTTCTATCTTTTATAATTTATTTACCATTGGCAATACCGGGTATTGTTACCGGATTTTTTACGTTTCAATTGTTTTCTAAAGGAGGCTTTTTCGCTCGTATCAGTCATAAATTAGGTTTCATTACAGAGGCTTCACAATTCCCGGATTTAGTAAATGATGGTTTGGCAATTGGGATTATATTCTCTTTTATCACCATGATTATGCCCTTCTTTGTGCTGCTTTTTTTAAATGTTTACAAAAACGAGCGAGTTGAAGAACTCTCAATATTGGCACAGTCCCTTGGAGCAAGTGCCAATCAGATTACACAACGGGTTTTTCTACCTATTCTCATCAAAAAGACTTGGGTGCTAATTGTACTCTATTTTATTTTTTTGCTAGGAGCATATGAAGTACCATTAATTTTAGGTCAGGAATCGCCGCAAATGCTATCGGTACTCATCATACAAGAAATAAAACAATACGATTTGGATAAAATTTCGGAGGGATACGTGGTTGCCGTACTATACACGCTAATTGTTTCAATTGCTGCAATTGTACTATTTCTTCCAAAAAAGAATAGAGCTTATGCGAATTAACTGGAAACCCTTTGTCTTGAGTCTCGCGGTGCTGTTAATTCTATTTCCGTTCGTGTACCTCGTATTTTTGTCATTGGCATCGGAATGGCGTTTTCCAGATGTTTTGCCGTCTTATATTGGCTTTAAAAACTGGGTTACGGTTTTTGGTTCAGAAACGGGACTTTTGCAAAGTTTTTTCTCATCATTATTAATATCACTGTCGGTGGCCATATTTTCTACTACCTCAGGATTTTTAATCAGTAAAGCAGTTTTTTATCACCCAAAGAAAAGAACCTTAACCTTGTTGGCTTATTTTCCATACATATTGGCCCCTGTAGTTTTTGCCGCTTGTCTTAGTTTTTTCTTTTTGAAAATGGGTCTTTTTGGAAACATGACTGGAGTTGTTGTGGCTCAGTTCATTATTGCTTTTCCCTATGCACTGCTATTTTTCAGTAGTTTTTGGAACGAAAAAGTAAAGAGCTATGAAGATTTGGTAGCCACTTTGGGCGGAAATAAGTGGCAGACCTATACAAAGGTATTGTTGCCGTTAGCAAAAGGTCTTTTACTTATCTGCTTTTTTCAAACCTTTCTGATTTCTTGGTTCGAATATGGACTAACGTCTATCATTGGTATCGGAAAGGTACAGACACTTACTATAAAGGTGTTCTTGTTCATTAAGGAGACTAACTATTATTATGGAGCTCTAAGTTGTTGTTTATTGATTTTTCCACCCGTAGTTTTGTTGTATTTTAATAAACGTTATGTATTTAAAAAATTGGTCTGATGTTTCTTGAGGTACAACATATTGTAAAAAGTTTTGGTGCCGAAAAGGTAGTCAAAGACCTGAGTTTTTCGCTGCAAGCAAAACAGACTTTGAGTATTTTGGGAAAATCTGGTTGTGGCAAGACCACTATGCTTAAAACTATTGGAGGACTAATTTCACCCGATTCTGGTAAGATACTTTTGAACGGTGTTGATATTACAGAAACCAAACCAGAGAAACGGAATATCGTATATCTCTATCAAGAAGACCTATTATTTCCGCATTTAAATGCTTTTGAAAATATTGCTTTTGGGTTGAGGATTAAAAAAATACCGGAAGGTTTAATAAAGGAAAAGGTCCAGCACATGCTACATAGCCTTGAATTGGAAGGACAGGCGGACAAAATGCCAACCCAGCTTTCTGGAGGGCAAAGACAACGGGTGTCGTTTGGTCGTGCCATAAGTACGAATCCTTCACTGCTTTTATTGGATGAACCTTTTGGAAGTTTAGATACGGGCACAAGACAACGGATGCAAGAGCTATTTAAAAAGTTGACTGAAGAATTTGATATTACATCACTTTTCGTAACCCATGATTTAAAAGAAGCGGTACTGATGGGCAATCAAATTGGTTTTATGCAAGATGGAGTTTTGAAAGTATACGAGGATAAGAAAGATTTTATTCAGGACCCGCAAACTGGCGTTCAAAGTGAAATTGAATTCTGGGGCGGATTGAAGTAATACAAAGAAGGAAAAATATAATTCATAGAGAATGATGAAGAAAAAGGTATGGATAGACACCGATCTTTCGGTTGGGATGACAAGGCATAAGCGCGATGGTTACTGTGATGTAGATGATGGCTATGCCGTCTTGCAATTGATGAAAGCGGACAATATTGAAATATGCGGTATCAGCGCTGTTTTTGGTAATACCCTTATCGAGAACTCATACCCGCTGAGCAAACAGATGAGTTCAGATTTTGCTTTGGGTGAAATACCTGTTTTTAGAGGAGCAGGAGAAGCTATAAACTTAAGAGAGGTGAAGAGTAATGAAGCGGTAGAAGCCTTGGCGGAAGCGCTCCAAAAGCAACCTATGATTATTATGGCCATTGGTCCCGCAACCAATGTTGGTCTGTTGCTTTTAAAATACCCTGAGCTAAAGAATAAAATACAGGAAGTGGTTCTTGTTGCAGGTCGTAGAACTGCTCAGGATTACTTTAAAATCGGTAATAAAGGGAACCACGCACAAGACCTCAATTTTGATCTGGACAATGATGCGTTTCGATTAATGTTCGAACATGGTGTTCCAGTAACATTATGTCCGTTTGAGATTTCCAACAAGGTTTGGGTTAAGGCAGAGGATTTGGATGCTTTGGCAAAAGGAGATAAAGGCAACCAATGGTTGGCAGAGGCTTCACGAGCATGGTTACAGCAATGGGTAGACCAAGGTGCAGAAGGTTTCAATCCGTTTGATGTGCTGGCGAGCCACTACATTATAGCTCCGGAAGATATTATATCGGAATATTTGAACGCACGACTAGAGATACACCAAGATGACACGGTTAAAACTAACGTAAAAGAGGTATTCAAGTCATATTTATTATGTGATAAGAAGGAAGGTTTTCCGGTTAAGTACTGCTATGATGTAGTTCCGGGCTATCATAAAAAGTTAATGGATAGTCTCTTGAAATAGATACCTTCGTAAAGCTGGTTTTACAAATTCTGGTTACAATTAATGAACGATATACAAACAAAATCCATAGGGCTTGTGCTTTCGGGCGGAGGGGTGCGCGGTATGGCGCATATTGGTCTCATACAAGCGATGAACGAGTTTGGACTTTCGGCCAATGTTGTTGGTGGAAGTAGTGTAGGTGCATTGGTTGGCGCCTTGTATGCCAATGGCAATTCGGTAGTAGAAATGATGGCTTTTTTTAAGGAAACACCTTTATTTCGATATAATTTCCTGACTATTGTAAAACCCGGATTTATAGATACCGATAGGTATTTTGATGTTTTTAAAGCTTATTTTCCAGAGGATACTTTTGAGGTACTTCAGAAAAAACTACATGTTGTTGCCACGAATTTACAAAAGGGCGACCTAGAGTATTTTTCCGAGGGAGAGCTTATTAGACCTTTGTTGGCCTCTGCTGCCTTACCTCCGGTTTTTAGTCCGGTAGAAATGGACGGCCAGCTTTATGCAGATGGTGGCATTATGAATAATTTCCCCTTAGAACCGGTTATGGGCAAAGCGGATTTTATAATAGGAAGCAATGTATCGGTCGTAGGTGAGTTGAACAAGAATGCACTTAAAAATTCTTTGCAACTTACAGGAAGGGTAACCGGACTTATGATTTACGCCATTAACCGTACAAAGCTTAATGCCTGTGACTTGTTAATGGAGTTCAAAGAATTGGAGAATATAGGTGTTTTAGACCGAAAAGGATTAGAAAAAGCATACCTCGTAGGATATGAAAATACTGCTCGTAGGCTAGAAGAACTACTAAAAAATCCCCAATTGTAATTTACAATTGGGGCTCTTTTTATTTTTAATCGATGTAGATTTTAAACATCGTCATAATCAATTTTTAATGTAGGTGTTGTTGGGTGAGCTTGACACGTAAGAATTAAGCCCTCTGCAATTTCCCCATCGGTAAGAATCTGGTTTTTTACCATCTCGGCCTTACCTTCGGTTACTCTGGCAATACAACTACTACAAACACCACCTTGGCAAGAGTAAGGGGCGTCTATGTTTTGTTTCAGAACCGCATCAAGAACAATTTCCTTTTTGTCCATGGTCAATGAAAACTCCTCGTCGTCCACTACAATTGAAACCTGAGTCTTACCTTCTGGTTGAGCAGGCATCTCATCTAAAATTTCAGTAGTCGTAAAAAGCTCAAAGTGTATTTTGTCTTTTGGAACATCGTTTTCTTTCAATGTATCGGAAACCAAATGAATCATAGCTTCTGGTCCACATAGGTAGTAACCATCAAAACCTACGTCTTTATGCTTGTTTTTCAAGGCATAATTAACAGTGGAAACATCAATACGACCAAAAAGCGATTCGTCTTCTTGTGTCTGACTGTTAATGAAGTAAGTGTTGAACCGGCCTGCGTAATCTAATTCCAATTTGGCCAAATCCGTATAGAACATGGTCTCCTTCTGAGATTTATTTCCGTATACAAGAACAAATTTACTTTTTGGATTATCTGCTAGAACCGATTTGGCAATGCTCATGATAGGAGTAATACCACTACCGGCAGCAAAGGCAGCTATGTTTTTCACCTTTCCAGTGGGTTGAAATGTAAACCTACCTTCAGGAGGCATAACTTCCAGTACGTCTCCAGCTTTAAGTTTGGTATGGGCATAATCTGAAAATCCGCCTTTATCAACTTTTTTGACTCCAATGGTGAAGCAGTCGCTTTTTGGTGAAGAACAGATAGAATAGGCTCTTCTGATTTCTTTTCCTTTAAGCTCCATTTTAATGGTAATATATTGCCCAGGAACAAAATCAAATGTTTGTATAAGGTCTTTAGGTATCGTAAAAGTTATGGCAACCGAACTAGGTGTGAGCGGTTTGATGTGTTTTACGGTCAATTTATGAAAATGCACCATTATGTAATTTTTTGGTCTAATGTGTCCGCAAAAATAAGCATTGATATAGCTTTATGGAACGGAAACCATAAAAAAAGGAACTTAAATTTTATTTTTAATTGATGATACTTTTAGATTGTTTACTACTTTTTATTCAGGTGAAGTTTAGCTTCCTGAAAACGAGATAATTTTGGAAGAAAATTAATTAGGAACAAAAATTTTCCGCTTTTTTTGTAACAAACCTTACCTTCGGAAGCACTAACTTACCTGACTAGTAATCTATTTCTTATGTTTAAAAGCTTCAGCAAGCTTCAATGGAAATCTTTCTTTCGTTCTTCGTCCATGGGCAAAAGCCTTGGTGTTAAGATTGTCATGGGTTTTCTTGCACTTTATTTAATGGGTATGTTGGCCTTTTTTGGTTCAGCGTTGTTCTTTATTTTAGAAAGGGCAATTCCAGATACAGATCCATTAATTGTTGTAAGTCAGTTTTTGCTGTATTGGATTCTTGCAGAATTATTTCTTAGGTATTTCATGCAAAAGCTTCCGGTTATGGATGTGAAACCATTTTTGGTCCTTCCCATTAAGAAAAGCAGTATTGCACATTATATTTTAGGGAGGTCTGCCATATCGTTCTATAATTTTTTGGCTTTATTTTTCTTTGTTCCCTTTGGTGTGGTATTACTCATAAAAGGGTATGCTCTATTAAATGTTTTGTTTTGGTTACTGGCCATGATAGGCATTGTGTTAAGTATTAATTATATCAATTTTATTGTAAATAAGAGCGACAAGGCTTTAGTTGGTATCGGGGTTCTTTTGTTAGCCTTTTACGGCTTGGATTATTTTCAGGTTCTTCCTATAAAGCAATATGGCGGCAATATATTTTATGCGCTTTATGAAAATCCGTTCTATGCTATTTTACCATTGGTCGTAGCTGGGGTATCATATTATATTAATTATTCATTTATACGAAATAGGATTTTCCTTGATGCTTCCCTGAAAAAGAAAACGGCTGAAGCCACTTCGTCAGATTTATCCTGGATCAAGCGTTTTGGTGCTATAGCTCCATTTTTGCAATTGGATTTAAAGCTGATATGGAGGAACAAACGGACCAAGACGCAGGTTTTTATGTCGCTTGCTTTCGGTTTCTACGGATTAATATTTTATACCATGGAAGATTTTGGCATGGGGTCCGGTATGTTGGTTTTTGTTGGTATTTTTATGACAGGCATATTCTTAATGAACTTTGGACAGTTCATTCCTGCTTGGGATAGTTCTTATTACAGCATGATGATGTCTCAGAACATTCCGCTAAGGAAATATCTTGAAGCTAAGGCGGCACTAATTTATGTTAGTATAGGGGTAATGTTTTTACTTTCCGTTCCCTATGTGTATTTTGGATGGGAGGCCCTTGCTATTAATTTTAGCTGTGCTTTATATAATCTGGGGGTGAATGTTCCAGTTATTCTTTTCTTCGGTTCAAAAAACAAAAAGCGTATAGATTTAAATAAAAGCGCTTTAGGTAACATGCAGGGTACAAGCGCTACACAGTTTATAGTAGGTATTCCTTTATTCGGTATTCCTTTGCTCATTTATGGTGTAATAGCTTTTTTCGTTTCTTTTGAAGTTGCCCTAATTACATTATGTGTTCTAGGAATAATTGGTTTTGCATTTAGAAATAGGCTCTTGGATCAAATTACAAGTGCTTACCGAAAGAAAAAATATGGTATGATTGCCGGTTTTAAAGAGCAAAATGGGTAGTAAGATATGCATTGGACAAACTTAAATTCAATTAAGAATCTTATTTATATAATATGATAATAGTAGAGAACCTTACTAAAAAGTACGTTGGCAAGGCCGTGTTGAGCATTGAACATTTAGAAATACCAAAAGGACAAAGTTTTGGTCTTGTTGGTAACAATGGCGCCGGTAAAACTACTTTTTTTAGCCTTTTACTGGATTTGATTCAGCCAACAACGGGTCATATCATAAACAATGGTGTACAGGTGAACCAAAGTGAAGCTTGGAAAACAAATACGTCATCTTTTATTGATGAGACCTTTTTAATTGGGTATTTAACACCAGAGGAATATTTCTATTTTATTGGCGAGTTACGGAATCAAAATAAGGCAGATGTTGATGCGTTACTGTTAAATTTTGAAGATTTTTTCCATGGTGAAATCTTGAACCAGAAAAAGTACTTGCGGGACCTTTCAAAAGGAAATCAAAAGAAAGCGGGAATTGTCGCTTCGTTTATCGGAAACCCTGAAGTAGTCATTTTAGATGAACCATTTGCTAATCTAGACCCTACCACCCAAATACGATTGAAAGACATTATTAAGGACTTGGCATCAAAACAAGGGGTCACGGTTTTGGTCTCTAGTCACGACCTTATCCACGTAACCGAAGTATGTGAACGTATTGTAGTATTGAACAAGGGAGAAATTGTAAAAGATATTGAAACCTCTGAAGCTACTTTAAAAGAATTAGAGATGTTTTTCAGTGGAAAAGAGGTGCCGCAGGATGATATTCCTGTATCATAATGGCACATACCAAAACCGACTACCTGGTCTATTTTTGTTGTTCCAACCTTTAACCGGGTATAGATTTTTGTCGATTACCTGCCTTTTTCCTCTGTTAAGGAGTAATAAAATATGAGGCTCATCGATGAAAAGAAAAATCACAGACCACTTGGTCTGTGAAAAGTAAAAACTACTACTTCAATTTTATCAAAACTTCATGCTCCTTTTAAAAAAGTAAGGGCTCTATAAAGTGAACATTGAGTTCTTTGTCGGAAAAAAAATAATTAAGAGGTTCATTAAAGAATTGAAACAAACTAAAGAGGGACCTATTTTCTAATATCATATTTTTGTTTTCTTACGTAAACCCCGAACCATAAACTTTTTATCGACCAACTGCATAATAATACCGTTCTTTTTTAGTTAAAGTAAAGTACGTAGATATACAATTTTGAAGCTGCACTATAAACTTATCATATTTTCAATTCTGGCGGGCATCGTTTTAAGCGCATGTTCTACCAAAAAGAATGCATTTGTCAATCGTAATTGGCATGCGCTCAACACCAAGTACAACACGCTGTACAATGGTAATATTGCCTTTGAAGAAGGTAGGGAGGAACTCAATTTTAATTATCATGATGATTATTGGGAAGTTCTGCCTATAGAGCGTTTAGAAGTAACGGAAGACATCAAATTAGATTCGGAAGACAACAACCCTAACTTTATCATTGCCGAAGAAAAAGCCACCAAGGCCATACAGAAGCACAGTATGGATATTAAAGATATAGAGCGAAATCCCCAGACGGACGAAGCTTTTTTACTTCTAGGCAAGGCACGTTATTTTGATCAGCGCTATATGCCGGCACTAGAGGCTTTCAACTATGTAATCAAGAAATACGATTATAGTGATAAGCTGAACGAAGCACATATTTGGAGAGAGAAAGTGAACATTCGCCTAGAGAATGAAGAATTGGCCATTAGAAACCTGAAGCGGCTTTTAAAGTTTGAACAACTTACGGATCAGGAATATGCAGATGCACGTGCTATGATTGCGCAGGCCTATATAAATGAGCAGGTGCTTGATACAGCTGTACAACATCTTAAGGTAGCGTCTCATTATACCAAGAAGAACAAAGAAAAAGGTCGTTACTACTATATCATTGGTCAGTTGTACAATCAAATGGACCATAAGGATAGTGCTAACTATGCTTTTGATAAAGTTATAGACCTGAACAGAAAATCGCCAAGGGTGTATATGATCAATGCGGAGATTCAGAAGATAAGGAATACCCAAATTACTTCTGAAAATAGCGAGGAAATGCTAGAGTATCTTACGGATATGGAAGAGAATCGTGAGAATCGTCCTTTTTTAGATATAATTTACCGTCAGGTTGCCGAGTATCATTTGGAGAAAGAGAATGATAGTATGGCTATCGTATATTTTAATAAATCGCTTCGGGCCACCCAGAACGAACCAAAGTTAAATGCCTTGAACTATGAGAACTTGGCAGAATACAATTTTGACAAGAATGATTACAGACTTGCTGGAGCATATTATGATAGTGTGATGCCTAATCTGGATGAGAATACAAAGAAATACAGGTCTACCAAGAAAAAACTGGATAACCTTGAGGACGTTATTAAATATGAGGATATTGCCCAACATACAGACAGTATTATTACCCTGTACAACCTGCCTTTAGCTGAACGTACAGCCTATTTTGAAAATCATATAGCTAAATTACAGGCAGCAAAAGAAGCAGCGGCCAAGAAGGAAGAAAGAAGAATAGCATCTGGTTTTGCCGAGTTTGCCAAAAGCAAGGGAGGTAAGGAGAACAAAGGTAAATTCTACTTTTATAACCTAACAAGCTTGGGTTATGGTAAGAATGATTTTGTCCAAAGATGGGGTAAAAGGGAGTTGGAAGATGATTGGAGGTGGAGCAATAAGAAAAGGACTTTGCCACAGGAAACTACGGATGATGCCCTTGCCGCGAATGACAGTATTGTAGATGAGGTTGGTGAGGACGAAAAACTCTCTTTAGATTATTATTTAAACCGAGTGCCTACCGATGTAGCAGTAATAGATAGCTTAAAGAACGAAAGGAATTTTGCCAACTATCAACTTGGGTTGATTTATAAGGAGAAGTTCAAAGAAAATCTTTTGGCGGCCGGAAAACTAGAGAATGTATTGGACTCCGAACCAGAAGAGCGATTGATTCTTCCGTCTAAATACAATCTTTATAAAATATACGAAGAAGAAGGAAGTCCGCTATTGGCATCAATGAAAGAAAATATCCTTAGCAATCACGGGGATTCCCGCTATGCGGAAATTATACTAAACCCTAGAGCTGTTCTTGAGGATGATGCAGATAGTCCAGATGCGCGTTACGCGGCTTTATATCGTAAGTACAAAAATCAAGAGTTTTTAGAGACAATTACCGGCTCTGAGGAGAATATAGAGAAGTATACGGGCGACCCCATTGTTCCCAAGTTTGAAATGTTGAAAGCAAATGCAATTGGCAGATTAAATGGCTTTGAACCTTTTGAAGAGGCACTTAATTATGTAGCACTGACCTACCCTAACAATCCGGAAGGCAAGAAGGCAGAGAAAATGGTTGCGGAACAGCTCCCAAAATTGGCGGTCAAAGAATTTTCTACTGAGTTGGGCTCATCCGGAACAGGAAACTGGAAGGTCGTTTTTCCATTTAGAAGAAGTAATGATGAAATAGCCAAAAGGGTGAAGAAAGCACTGGAAGAAGCTATTGTAGATTTAAGATACAAGAATATAGTTTCAAAAGATATCTATACCTTAGAAGACCAATTTGTGGTTGTACACGGCTTTAAGTCCAAAGATTATGCATTGGGCTTTGCTGAGCTTATAAAGTTTAACAAGGATTACCGCATTGAGAATGAGAATTTTGTAATTTTATCTACCAACTATAAAATAATTCAGGTACATAAAAACCTACAATCTTATAAAAATCAAATTTTAACCCCAAAACCTTAAACAATGTTTTCTGACAACAAAAAACCAAGAACTATGAACGAAATTGGCGCACAACCTAACAGGATTTCCAAGCACACAAAAATTAAAGGTGATATTGAATCTGAAGCAGACTTCAGAATTGACGGAAAATTAGACGGTAACGTAAAAACTACTGGTAAGGTAGTTATTGGTAAAGACGGCTATATTCATGGCAAAGTAGAATGTGTAAATGCAGATATAGAAGGTAGTTTTAACGGTGAACTTTTAGTATCCGACCTACTTTCTCTAAAATCTTCGGCCGTAATAGAAGGAACTGTTTCCGTAACTAAATTGGCCGTAGAGCCAGGTGCTACGTTTAACGCTTCATGTACTATGAAGGGTAAGGGTGGTTCGTTAAATAGTGCTTCTAGCAACTTTAAGTCATCTCTAAGTAGTTCTAACAGCAGCAATGAGCCAGCAAAAGCCTCGTGATAATTCAAGCTTAATACGTACTGCGGCTAGTTTTTCAGGCATTGCCATACAAATGGGTGCAACCATCTATTTGGGCAATCTTTTGGGGGCTTGGTTAGATGTGAAGTTTGAAAAAACGTTTCTAGAGGATACAATTACTTTACTTGCCGTATTTTTGTCAATGTATATCGTTATCAAAAAAGTGATGACATTAAATAAGTAGCATTGATAAAACAAATAGTACAATATATAGTCGTGTTCATTTTGGTGGGCACGGCTTCTTTTTTTCTTCATGAATTTTTATTGACCGATAATAATTTAGGCTTTAACTCACTACTCAAAAAAGCCTATATCTTTCATTTTATATTCTCGTTATCGGTAATTATTTCCTTTCAACTGCTTTCAAAAAACGAAAAAGTTTTTGTTCAATTGGGTTTTATTTACATTGGACTTTTGGTATTCAAAATTGCTGCATATACTGCTATGTGCTACCCGCAACTCATGGGAGATCAGTATTTACCGAGATTCTACAGGGCTTCACTTTTAATTCCCGTGTTTGTTTTTTTAGGCTTGGAAGTCTTTTTTGTTTCAAAAATTATGCAGCGTAGATAGTTTCAAAATTTTATGGAATAAAAATGCTTTGTATTACAGCAAGATTACCTACTTTTGCGCAAAATTTCAGGAGCATAATTTTTTGATAAAAAATAATGGAGGAAGTTTCAAAAATGATCAGAACACTAGTTTTACTTTGTACACTTTGCATTTCTCTTCAGGGTTTTGCGATCTCAGAAGGAGGTGATCAAGGAGCAGTTGACACAAAAGATGAGGTGGACGCATATATTTTGCATCACATCAAAGATGCTCATGATTTTCATTTGTTTTCATATACAGGAGACAATGGCGAACGCAAACATGTAGGTTTCCCGTTACCGGTTATTCTTTGGTCTAGCAATGGGTTGGCAACTTTTATGTCTTCTGAATTTCACCATGATGATGCCGGAAAGGTTATTGTAGAAAAAGGTGGGTCTAAATTCGTAAAGCTTCACGGTAAGATTTATGAGTTGAACGCTGGTGCTTCCGAAGTTCAATTTGATGAACACCATCATGCAGAAAATGCTGCTAAGGTTTTGGACTTTTCTATTACTAAAAGTGTTTTTGGAATTTTGTTAGTGGGTCTTCTTATGCTTTGGGCATTCTCTTCATTGGCAAAACAATACGCTAGCAAAAAAGTGCCTACCGGATTCGGTAGAGTGTTGGAGCCTCTAGTGATTTATGTTAGGGATGAAATTGCTAAACCAAATATTGGTGAGAAAAAATACAGACAATTTACAGGTTACCTTTTAACGGTATTTTTCTTTATATGGATTTTGAACCTTTTAGGTTTAACTCCGCTAGGTTTCAATGTAACGGGACAGTTGGCCGTTACCGCTGCTTTAGCAATTTTTACTTTGATTATTTATACGTTCAGTGGAAATAAAGATTATTGGATGCACATGTTGTGGATGCCAGGTGTGCCTGTTTTGATCAGACCGGTTCTTGCCATTATAGAATTAGCAGGTGCCTTTATAATCAAGCCATTTTCATTGTTGGTACGTTTGTTCGCAAACATATCTGCGGGTCACATTGTAGTAATGAGCTTAGTTGCCATTATGTTTACACTTAAGAAAAGCCTAGGTGTGGTTGGTGCAACAGGATTATCATTGGTGCTGTCATTTTTCATTACGCTTATTGAAGTATTGGTAGCCTTTTTACAGGCTTATATTTTTACTATGTTATCAGCATTGTTTATTGGTATGGCCGTTGCAGAGCACGATCACGAGCATGAACACGATGCAAACGGACATGATATTCCTGATGCGGAAGACGTTAGAGGGGATTTCATCTAAAAGAGAGTTTTTTAATTTAATTATATAAATCAATTAGTATGGTAACTTACAATTTAATTGGAGCAGGTTTAATCGTTATCGGAGCAGGTATCGGTCTTGGTCAAATTGGTGGTAAAGCAATGGAAGGTATTGCTCGTCAGCCAGAAGCAACAGGAAAAATCCAAACTGCGATGATTATCATTGCTGCGCTTTTAGAAGGTTTGGCATTCGGTGCTTTGTTCTTAGGAAAATAAGAACTACAAAACCAAAAGACATTCTCCTGCAACGGTTGGTTGCAGGAAATGTTTTTAATTATTGATTTAGTATTTAAAAACAAAAAGTATGGAAACTTTATTAAACGATTTTTCGCCAGGTCTTTTCATAGTTCAGACTATATTATTGTTGGGTTTGATTTTTCTATTGGTGAAAGTTGCATGGAAACCGATCTTGACTTCATTGAACGAACGTGAAGAGGGAATTCATGGTGCTTTAGAAGCGGCTGAAAAAGCTCGTGCTGAAATGCAGAACCTTCAAGCGGATAACGAGAAATTGTTAAAAGATGCTCGTGCTGAACGTGAGGCTATGTTGAAAGAAGCTCGTGAGATCAAAGATAAGATGATCACGGATTCTAAAGAGCAAGCTAAAGTTGAAGGTGATAAAATGCTGAAGCAAGCTCAAGCTGCTATTGAAAGTGAAAAGAAGGCTGCCGTTGCCGATATCAAAAATCAAGTAGCAGAACTTTCTATTGAGATTGCAGAGAAGGTTTTAAAAGAGCAACTAGCCAACAAGGATCAACAATTAAAGTTGGTTGAAAGTATGTTGGGTGATGTTAAATTAAATTAAGTAGCTATATTGCTTTTTGTTACGCCGGTGAGTTTCGGTATAGCAAGACAATAAAACAAAATAAAAGATGAGCGATTCTAGAGCAGCAATACGTTACGCAAAAGCGGTTTTGGACCTAGCGGTAGAAAACAAGGCTACGAGTGCAGTTGAGAAAGACATGCGTTCTATTGTGGCAACTATTGCCGATAGTAAGGAGTTGAGAGCAATGTTGGCTAGCCCTGTGGTAAATGGGGAGACCAAGAAGAAAGCTTTGGCCGCTGTTTTTGAAGGCAGTGATCAGATTACACTTGGTTTAATCAACACACTTGCTTCTAACAAAAGAATATCTATTTTAAACGAGGTTGCTTTAAAGTATATTATTCTTAATGAGGATTTAAAAGGAGAGGGTGTAGCTTACGTTACTACCGCTGTTCCTTTAAGTGCTGATCTTGAGAAGAAAGTTCTTAAGCAAATAGCTCAGATAACCGGTAATGCGGTTACCATCGAAAATAAAATCGATGAAAGCATTATTGGCGGATTTGTTTTACGAGTTGGCGATTTACAATATGACGCTAGCATTTCAAACAAATTGAATAATTTAAAAAGAGAGTTTACTAGTAGTTTATAATAATAACTAGGGCTTAGGTGTATTTCTTAAGTTCGATGTCTTATATCTATCAAAATGGCAGGAGTAAAAGCCGCTGAGGTATCAGCAATTTTAAAGAAACAATTATCAGGATTTGAAGCCACCGCTACATTGGACGAGGTGGGAACTGTACTGCAGGTTGGTGATGGTATCGCCAGAGTCTACGGTCTATCAAATGCCCAATACGGGGAATTGGTGGAATTCGAAGGTGGCCTAGAAGGTATCGTTCTTAACCTTGAAGAAGATAACGTTGGTGTAGTTCTTTTAGGACATTCCAAGACTATTGGAGAAGGTGCTACTGTAAAACGTACACAACGAATTGCTTCTATCAAAGTAGGTGAAGGCATCGTTGGTCGTGTGGTAGATACTTTAGGTACTCCAATAGACGGTAAAGGACCTATTGCTGGTGATACTTATGAGATGCCATTAGAGCGTAAAGCTCCTGGTGTAATCTTTAGAGAGCCGGTAACTGAGCCAATGCAATCAGGTATTAAGGCAATTGATGCAATGATTCCTGTTGGCCGTGGTCAAAGGGAACTTGTAATTGGTGACCGTCAAACTGGTAAAACTACCGTTTGTATCGATACCATTTTGAACCAAAAAGAATTTTACGATGCTGGTGAGCCAGTATATTGTATATATGTTGCTATTGGCCAAAAAGCCTCTACCGTTGCTGCCATTGCGCAGACTTTAGAAGATAAAGGGGCTATGGCATATACGACTATTGTTGCTGCTAATGCTTCCGATCCTGCACCAATGCAGGTTTATGCTCCTTTTGCAGGTGCATCTATAGGTGAGTACTTCCGTGATACAGGTCGTCCAGCTTTGATTATTTATGATGATTTATCAAAACAAGCGGTTGCTTATCGTGAGGTATCTCTTCTTTTAAGAAGACCACCGGGACGTGAAGCATATCCAGGTGATGTTTTCTACCTTCACTCTAGATTATTGGAGCGTGCGGCAAAAGTTATCAATGATGACGAAATCGCTAAGAACATGAATGATTTGCCTGAAGTATTGAAACCAATGGTAAAAGGTGGTGGTTCTTTAACTGCACTTCCTATTATTGAGACACAAGCAGGTGATGTATCCGCATATATTCCTACGAACGTAATTTCTATTACTGACGGACAGATTTTCTTGGAGCAAGATTTATTCAACCAAGGTGTAAGACCAGCAATTAACGTAGGTATTTCTGTATCTCGTGTTGGTGGTAACGCTCAGATTAAATCGATGAAAAAAGTTGCAGGTACTTTGAAACTGGATCAAGCTCAGTTCCGTGAATTGGAAGCTTTTGCGAAGTTCGGTTCTGATTTAGATGCTGCTACGTTGAACGTTATTGAAAAAGGACGTCGTAACGTAGAGATTTTAAAGCAAGCTCAAAACGATCCTTACACTGTAGAAGATCAGGTAGCGATTATCTATGCAGGTTCTAAGAACTTGTTACGTGACGTTCCTGTTGAAAAGGTAAAGGAATTTGAAAGAGATTATTTGGAGTTCTTGAATGCTAAGCACAGAGATGTATTGGATACATTAAAGTCAGGTAAACTTACCGATGAGGTAACGGATACTTTGACAGCTGTAGCAAAAGACCTTTCAGGTAAATATAGAAATTAGGACTAAGTACAAAGTATTGAGGAAAATGTAATTAGTAAACGGTTTTAAATCCGTCTTTACTAAGTGCTAACTACTTATCACTAAATACTATTTAATAGAATGGCGAACTTAAAGGAAATACGAAACAGAATATCGTCGGTATCATCAACCATGCAGATTACCAGTGCCATGAAAATGGTGTCTGCTGCAAAGTTGAAGAAAGCACAAGACGCTATTACTGCAATGCGACCTTATGCCGATAAGCTTACCGAGTTATTACAAGGTCTGAGTGCAAGCTTGGATTCTGATTCTGGTAGCGTATATGCTGACAATAGAGAGGTGAAGAAAGTTTTGGTAGTTGCTATAACTTCAAATAGAGGTTTGGCAGGTGCTTTTAACTCTAACATCTTAAAGCAGTGTACTGTTTTAATTAACGAAAAGTATGCGGGTAAGCAAGTAGATTTTGTTGCTATTGGTAAGAAGGCGAATGATTTCTTGACAAAGCGTTCTAAGGTAATAGCAAATCACAGTAGCCTTTACGATGATTTGACTTTTGATAATGTATCCGCTATTGCCGAGGATTTAATGGAGCAGTTCACATTAGGTAATTACGATCGTATTGATATTGTTTATAACAAGTTCAAGAATGCGGCTACGCAGATTGTAATGACGGAACAGTTCTTACCTATTGTACCTATTGAAGGCGCGGATAACTTGAGCAGCGACTATGTTTTTGAGCCTTCAAAAATTGAAATCGTAGAACATTTAATTCCTAAGTCTTTAAAGACTCAGTTATACAAAGGTATTCGTGATTCTTTCGCTAGTGAGCACGGTGCGCGTATGACAGCTATGCATAAAGCAACGGATAACGCAACAGAATTGAGAGATCAATTGAAATTGTCGTATAACCAAGCAAGGCAGGCTGCCATTACCAATGAGATTTTAGAGATTGTTGGTGGTGCGGAAGCATTGAATAATTAATAGATTACATATTTTGACCTGATCAAAGCATGTCAATTATAGAATAATAAACCCCACAGAAATGTGGGGTTTCTTTTTTAGTGGTGGTCTCATAGCCTACTTTACTCGTATGTATTCCCAAATACATTATAGAGACGAGTATGAAAAGATACATTTATATTTTTGGGTTAAGCTTAGTTATGCTTGTGGGGTGTGCATCCAAAAAGAAGTTGGAGACCATTGCACCTTTTAATTTAGGAGAAGCTTATGGGCAACAATGGTCGGTTGACCAGCTGAGTGATGCTAAGGGCTATGAACTGGTAGTTTCGGTACTAAGTCTGGAGAATGATAAGGCAGATCTTAAAAACGTTTACCATAAAGGTAAAATGGCGCCTATTTCAATTCAATTAACGGATAAGGGCATTATTGGTATCGCAGAGTTTGGAGGGGGTGTTGAAAGCCCTGAGGAATTTCCTTTTAGTCTGACCGAGACGCAAGCAGTTATAAGTTATGTGCATAAGGAGAAGGTTAAATATTATCAAATCAACGGAATTCAACAAAACCTTCCTGTTTCGTATTCTAGTTTGAGCGAAAAAAATAGTCGCTAGAAAAAAGAAAGTGGCGGGCGATTAACTTCACTTTGCTACATGCCTTTAAATAGGTACTTTTGGATTTAAATGCAGCACTATTGAATCCGCTTAAAAAATTGTTCAAACAAACGGCTATCTACGGTCTTGCCACTGTATTGCCCAGAATGATTTCTTTCTTTTTGGTGAGAGTGCATACTGACGCTATGCCTCCTGAGATATACGGAGAGCTTGCTGTAATATTTGCCTATTTTGCTATGTTCAACGTAGTGTTGGCCTATGGTATGGAAACTGCATTTTTTAGGTTTTATACAAAATCTGATGATAAAGAAAGTGTAATTTCTACTTCGTTGACCTCTATTTTGGCATCTACCATGCTATTTATGGTGTTCTCGCTACTTTTTCAGGACGGAATGGCAAGTCTGCTTAATATTGACCCCAAATACATCAAGTACGTAATTTTTATTCTTTCGTTAGATGCTCTGGTCATCATACCCTTTGCTTGGTTGCGTGCCAATGAGAGACCGCTACGGTATGCGGTGGTCAAGATATTGAATGTGGTAATTAATTTTGGTCTCACGCTATTCTTTCTTTTGATATTGCCCAACATGGCCAAAAACAGTCCAGAAAGCTTTTTGGCGGCGCTGTACAAGCCCAATTTTCAAATTACATACATAATCATAGCTAATCTAGTGGCTAGTGCCGTAACGCTCCTATTAATGTTAAAACCATATTTGATCAGCAAATATACTTTTGATAAGAAGCTTTGGGGGGAAATGATGAAATATGCTATTCCGGTTTTGATTGCGGGAGTTGCGTTTACCATTAATGAAGTTTTTGATAGGGTAATGCTGGAAGCGCTTTTACCTGAGGATATCGCCAACAAAGAGGTGGGTATGTATAACGCCTGTGTAAAGCTTGCTTTATTCATGACCTTATTTTCTACGGCATTTCGTATGGGTATTGAGCCATTCTTTTTTAGTCATGCCGGAACGGAGAACCCACAAAAGGCCTATGCGCAGATAACCAATTACTTTGTAGTTTTGGGTAGCGTTATTCTGTTGGGCGTGGTAGTCTTTGCAGATGTTTTAAAAGTGCTTTTTGTTAAAAATCCGGCTTATTGGGAAGCAATGTCCGTCGTTCCCATAATTCTCTTGGCGAGTTTCTTTCTGGGTATTTACCATAATCTCTCAGTTTGGTATAAGGTAACTGACAAGACACGTTATGGTGCTTTTATATCCGTATTCGGAGCATTTATAACTATCGGTATAAACTACTTCTTTATTCCTTATATCGGTTATATGGCTAGTGCCATTGCAACGGTTATGGCTTATGGTAGTATGATGGTGCTTTCATACTATTTAGGCAAATCACGTTATCCGGTGCCTTATAATTTCAGGAAAATTCTGTTTTATCTTGGGGTTTCTATTTTCTTCTCCGTTCTCTCCTTTTATGTTTTCGATAGGAGTTTAATTATTGGTAGTGTCTTACTTTTGTCATACTTAGGTTTGGTGTATAGGCTTGAAAATGATAAGTTGAAACAAATTTTCCTAAGGCAGAAGAACTAAGCTGTCCTTAGAGGCTGCATCCGGTCGGTAATAGAGAAAACAAAATCAATTTTATATTTCGCAATCAACAAAATACTATGAAAATAAAAATCATCAATAAATCACAACATATTCTACCGCATTACGAAACCGGTGCTTCGGCAGGAATGGACCTGAGAGCCAATATTACCGAAACGGTAACGTTACAACCTTTGGAACGCGCTATTATCAAAACAGGTTTGTTTATTGAACTTCCGGTAGGTTTTGAAGCTCAGGTAAGACCAAGAAGCGGTCTTGCGGCAAAAAAGGGTATTACCGTTCTTAACGCCCCTGGTACTGTAGACGCGGACTATCGTGGGGAGATTGGTGTGATTTTGGTAAATCTATCTAACGAATGCTTCGCTATAGAAAATGGTGAACGTATTGCACAGTTGGTTATAGCAAAACACGAACGTGCTGAGTGGCAAGAGGTAAATGAATTGTCTGAAACCTCAAGAGGTGAGGGTGGTTTTGGTAGTACGGGTGTAAAGTAGCAAGTTCTTAGTTTTAATACTACAAAGACAGGCATATTAAAATGAAAACTAGTCCAATTGTATCGACTTTTTTCGGGGGATTTTTTCTTATCACCTTATCTGTCTGTGCCCAAGAAACGCCTGAAATAAATGAAAATCAGAGTGCGGAACTTTTTCTGGAGGACTATTCAGATGATTTTCAGGACAAATTTTTTGATGCCCTAAAGCAAAAGGGTATTGAGAATTACGATAGGGCCATCAACCTTATGCTAGAATGCAAACAATTGGATGCCGCTAATTATGTGGTAGACCATGAGCTTGCTCAATTGTATCTGAATGAAAAAAAGTATCCTGTTGCGGAAGCGTATGCTTTAACAGCGTTACTGGCCGAACCGGACAATTTATGGTACACTAACACGTATGTTGAAATATTGCAAAAACAGCAAAAGTCTGTTGAAGAAAATAAAGAACAGCTGCCTTTTGATAATGCGAAATTTAAAGAAAACTTGGCGTTAGTCTATTACCGAAAAGGTAAGGCAAAAGCTGCGCAATCCGTCCTTAGGGAGACTCCAAAATCTAGTTTTACACAACAGCTCTCTGTTAAAGTTGAAGACTTGATCGAGACCCAGCAAGCTGCAATCACAAGTAGTTCGTTTACAATTACCAATGAAAACAGAGCAGAATCTGGCTCTTTTGAACAATATAAGGCCCAGATTCAAGGTATGCTTAGGGCCAACCACTATTTGGCTTTGGACCAAGTTGCGGAAGAGGCCTTGGAGAGTTACCCGTCTCAACCCTATTTTTACTATGCTCAAGGCTATGCATTTAACAAAAAGGCCAAACCGCGTGAGGCCATTGAGGCTTTGGAAACTGGGTTGGATTATCTTGTGGGAGATATTGCACTGGCCAATAAATTTTATCAGGAACTGGCAGATGCTTATAATTCCATTAACAATTCAGTCAAGGCAAATATGTATCTTCGTAAGATAAAACCTGGGTTTTAAACTTTACAAAGATTATGGCGTTACCCTTACGAATTGTCTTGCGCTTGATGGCGTTGGTCTCACTTTCATTTTTTCTTTCCTGTAAATCTACAAAGGTGTTGGCCGATGGAAAGGTTGACGGCAATCTTTCTGCGAAAGCGATTGTTCGAAATCATTATGCAAATACGACCAATTTTAACACGTTAAGCGGTAAAATGCGGATCGATTATTCTGATGGGGAATCGTCCCAAGGAGTTTCCGTTAGTTTACGAATGGAAAAGGATAAAGCTATTTGGATGAGTGCACCCCTTGGCATGGTCAAAGCCTATATTACTCCGGGTAGGGTTACTTTTTATAATAAATTGCAAAACGAGTATTTTGATGGTGATTTTGCTTACTTAAGCAAGTTTTTGGGCACCGAGCTAGACTTTGAGCAGGTGCAGAACCTGTTAATGGGCCAGGCGCTTTTCAACTTAAGAGAGGGAAAGTATGATGCATCCGTAATAAATGGCGATTATCAGTTAAAGCCAAAGAAAACCATGGAGCTTTTTAAGGTGATGTTTCAAATAGAACCTAAAAATTTCAAGATGGCTTCACAACAATTATCTCAACCTTTAAAGAAGAGATTACTGCAAGTGAACTACACCGATTATCAGAAAATTGGTAAATATATTCTTCCGCAACGTATTGCTGTTGCTGCTATTGAAGGGGAAGACCGCAATACGGTAGATATAGAGTATAAAAATATAGAATTTGACCAACCCATGAACTTTCCGTATAAAATACCGAAAGGTTTCAAGGAAATCTTATTAACAAACGATGCGCGGTAACAAGCATTATTTCGTTGTTTTTTTATTTGTCTGTTTATTTGGATTGAGCTCCGTTTTTGCTCAAAACGAAGAGCAGGAAGTACTTGAGGCCAAACGTGAAAAGTTACAAAAGGAGATAGAGCAGATCAATTATTTACTTTTTGACCAAAAGAAAAAGAAAGGTAATGTACTTGACCAAATGGAAGCTTTGGATAATAAGATTAAGGTAAGACAACAACTCATAGATGTCACCAATAAACAATCCAATCTTCTCAATAGGAAAATCAATGCCAATATTAAAGTCATTTCTGGACTAAGGGAGGAATTAGATGAGCTTAAAGATGATTATGCCATGATGATCCAAAAGGGGTATCAAAGTAAGATTCAACAGAGTAAATTAATGTTCCTACTGTCATCGGATGATTTTTATCAAGCTTTTAAACGAATTCAATATATAAAGCAATACACAGAATTTAGGAGAAAGCAGGGGGAGCAAATAGTGGTTAAGACAGAAGAGTTGAGCAAATTGAATATTAGCCTTAGTGCGCAACGTAAAGAAAAGGAGCGTTTGGTTGCTCAAAACCTGAAAGCCAAAAAGGCTATGACACAGGAAAAAGAAGACCATCAAGCACTTTTAGGAACCATAAGAAAAAGCGAAACAAAGTTTGCGGCGCAGATTAGGGATAAACAAAATCAAGCTAAAGAAATTGATCGCCAAATAGAAAGACTTATTCGTGAGGCTATTGCTGCTTCAAACAAGGACGCCGGAAAGAAAGGTGATGATCCTAGCAAGTTTCTTTTAACACCTGAAGCCGCTATCGTAGCAAATAGTTTTACGGCCAATAAGGGTAGATTAATATGGCCGGTTGAAAAGGGATTTAAAAGTCAAGGCTTTGGGGTATATGCAGATGCAATTTATCCTGGTATAAAACATCAGAGCAACGGTGTAGTTATTACTACGGACCAGGGTGCTAAAGCTCGTGCTATTTTTAGAGGGGAAGTTATCGCGATTCTTTCTATACCCGGGGGGAACAAGGCGGTTCAATTAAAGCATGGTAACTTTATCAGTACGTATTATAATCTATCTAACTTATACGTTAAAAAGGGAGATAGGGTCGAGGCGAAGACCGAGCTCGGCGAGATTTATACCAATCGGTCTAACGGACAAACAAAATTGAAGTTTTATTTACACCAGAACACTTCAAAATTGAATCCAGAGGAGTGGGTGTACCAATTATAGAAACGTTATGAAACAGATAACAGATTTACAGGGAACATTTAGGTTAAGCAATAATGTAGAAATGCCGTATCTAGGTTTGGGTACGTATCAGGCAGATAATGCGCAAGAAGTGATTGATGCGGTAAAAAATGCATTAAACACTGGTTACAGACATGTTGATACAGCTTCGGCTTATAAAAACGAAGAGGGAGTAGGTAAAGGAATTTTAGAGAGCAATGTAGCGCGTGAAGAAGTGTTTTTGGTTTCCAAGCTATGGAATGCAGACCAAGGCTATGAAAGTACCTTAAAAGCGTTTGAGGAGACTTTGGAGCGTTTAGGTGTTGATTATCTAGACCTATATTTAATTCACTGGCCAGTTGCCGGAAAATATAAGGATACATGGCGTGCCATGGAAAAACTATATCGTGAAAAACGTATTAGGGCCATTGGTGTGAGCAACTTTTTACAGCATCATTTAGAAGATTTATTGGAGGCTGCAGAAATTGTTCCAATGGTCAATCAAATGGAATTTCATCCATACTTGGTTCAGCAAGGTTTAATAGATTTCTGTAACGCTAAAGGAATTCAGTATGAATCATGGTCACCCTTCATGCAGGGAAAACTTTTTGACGGAAAATCCGATGTTTTTGATGAACTAACCGGTAAGTATAACAAGTCTATTGCTCAAATTGTGTTACGCTACAATTTGCAGAAAGGTATAGTTGCCATTCCAAAATCGGTACACGAAAATAGGATCAAGTCCAATGCGGATATTTTCGACTTTGAACTTTCAGAAGCCGACGTATCGTACTTGGATAGTCTTGATAAAGGTGCGCGCAGTGGACCTGATCCTGACAATTTTGATTTCTAGCAAAAATGTTATTTTGTAAATAAAGCTTTTAATTCTGTAGCTTCATTAGGCTTCATCTTGCCTGCTAAAACCAAGCTTAATTGTTTTCTGCGCAAGGCGCCCTCAAAGCGTTCCGATTCAAGCTCGGTTTCTGGTTGTAAAGGTGGAACAACTGTAGGCCTTCCTGTATCGTCAACGGCTACGAAGGTGTAGATGGCTTCATTGGCTTTGGATCTTTCGCCAGTGAAACGATCTTCCATCCAAACATCAATATAAACCTCCATAGAGGTCCTAAAAGCGCGTGAAACGGCTGCTTCTACTGTTAGTACACTTCCAACAGGAACGGATTGATTGAAGGCTACATGGTTTACGGATGCGGTAACGGTTATACGGCGGCTATGACGGCGTGCGGCAATACTCGCGGCACGATCCATTCGGGCCAAAAGCTCGCCACCAAATAGGTTGTTAAGGGGGTTGGTCTCGCTTGGGAGTACCATATCTGTCATTACGGTTCTAGAATCACGTGGATTTTTAGCCTGCATAAATCAATTTTTGGGCAAAGATACCTTTTTTAATGGGCATGGGGTAGAACCTCTTGCAAGTAGCAAACGGTATAATTTAAAAGCTTGTGTCTAAGCTTTTTTTATCGAAAATGGTAAAAGAATGAATTACTAACGACCTGACTTCAACCAAGCATCTTTTTGTGTAAGCTTAATTTCACGAAGTGCCTCTAAAGCCTTATTGGAGTCAGTAAAACTGTCATAGGCAACCAAATATAGACCGAATGGATTCGTGCCTATATAAGAAGGGTTAAAGCCTTTAAGTTTCAACTGCTCAATCTTCTTGTCGGCATTGGTCCGGTATCTAAAAGCTCCAGCAATAATGTGGTGCATACGCTCTTCAGCTATATCGGAAACCGCTTTTTTGGAAGTTTTAAGCGTAATTGTAGGTAATTCTAACGGCTGAGCATCAAAAAAGGTAGCTTCCTGAATGCGTTTTGAAACCTGTTGTTCGGCCTCTTGACGTGCCAATTGTTGGTTATTCTCGTTAGATTTATAAAACTGAAACCCTGTAACGCCCAATGTTAAAGCAATAAGTGCAACGGCAGCATATTTTAAATAAGGACGAAATGTAAGAGTCTCGCGTTTTTCAGGTGTAAATGCGAATGGAGTTTTTTCTTCTAATTGTACTACTTCTTCTTTTAAAATTTCACGGGTTACCGGAGCGGAAACAAAAGAAGACATTCCAAAAGAAGCAGTCAGATAGTTGACATTACCTGAAGGTTGAAATTGAATTTTATCTTCTGAGCTGTACCATAAGGTTCCAATATCGGCCAACTTTAGTTGGTTGCCTTTTTTAAGGTCTGCTTTCCATTCGGTTACGATTTCGCCTACTTCTTTGAGCATTTGCTCAAAAGAAATATTCTCCGCTTCAGCGGCGTACGAAACCAAAAGTCCATCATTGGACAATAACTGTTGGTTGAATGAAACCGTTTTTACCGGAGGGTAAAAAGTATTGGTGCTTTCGTGAATAACGGCAGATTTCTGCTCTGTTAAAAATGCCCCGAAACCTGGTACGACTACACAGTTGTAGCGGTACATTAACTCAGATATATAGCGTTCTAATCCCATATACCGCAAATATGGAGAAAATTATAGGGTCAGACCAGAGTCCACATAACTTTTTATTAACATTATAATTTGTGTATTTTGTGGATAACTTTGACGCACTTATAAATGACTACAGATGAATTGCTTGCGGTTTTACGCCTACAAGGCGCTCCAAAAATAGGAGATGTAACTATCAAAAAACTTATTGCCCATTGCGGAAATGCACAAGCTGTTTTTGAAGAAAAACGAAACAATCTTTTAAAAATTGATGGTATAGGTACGCAAGCTTTAAAAGGTTTATATGACGGCGAGCATCAAGAAGCTGCAGAACAGGAGTATGAATATATCAAGAAAAACCACATTGGTTTCTCTTATTTTATGGATGCAGATTACCCCGGTTATCTAAAACATTGCATAGATAGTCCGGTCCTGCTTTACAAAAGGGGAAACATCAATTTAGACAATCGTAAACTTATTAGTCTTGTTGGGACACGCAAAATAACCAGTTATGGGACTGCTTTTTGCGAAAAGTTTATTGAAGATATAGCGCCCTTAAACCCCATAATTGTAAGTGGATTTGCTTATGGCGTAGATATCACCGCTCAAAAAGCGGCGGTTAAGCATGGCTTACAAACTATTGGTTGTCTCGCACATGGGTTGAATCAAATGTACCCCAAAGTACATGAAAAATATGTTCAAGATGTAGAAAAAAATGGCGGGTTCTTTACTGAGTTCCGAAGCACAAGTAATCCCGATCGAGAGAATTTTTTAAAACGAAATCGCATCATTGCGGGTATGAGTGAGGTAACGGTAGTTATAGAATCGGCGGAAAAAGGGGGGAGTTTGGTTACGGCCGATATTGCCAACAGTTATAATCGGGATGTTTTTGCCGTGCCGGGAAGGGCACAAGATAAATACAGCTCAGGGTGTAATAACCTTATAAAACAACAAAAGGCACACATGCTGACTTCGGCCGCAGATTTAGTTTATTTATTAGGATGGGATATTGCCGAGAAAGAAACCAAAACAATTCAAAAACAACTCTTCGTAGAGCTTGAACCTACAGAGCAATCTATTTATGATTACTTGCAGAAAAATGGAAAGCAATTGTTGGATAGTGTGGCCTTGGAATGCAAGCTGCCCGTCTTTAAAGTTTCTTCTACTCTTTTAAATATGGAAATGAAGGGTGTCATACGTCCCCTACCGGGAAAACTGTATGAAGCTATTTAACAAAACCTGAAAATAAACTGTTAGAACAACCGACTGATTGGTTTGTAAAATTAGTTTCAAAGAACAAATAATCGCTTTAATAGGGGTTTATCGATTAAAAACCTCCTAAAAACGGAGCAATTTTAGATTCACAAAACACTTCATAAAAACAAAACCGACCATGTGGTCGGTTTTGTTAAATTTTAATATCCCAGTTTTGTTCGTACTCTTTCGAGTACACCGTTGGCAACTTTACGTGCTTTTTCTGCACCTATTGCCAAAGCTTCATCTACTTCTTGAGTGTTGTTCATGTAATAATCATACTTCTCTCTGGCGTCACCAAACTTGTTTACTATGACTTCGTAAAGTGCTTGTTTCGCATGGCCATAACCATAATTTCCCGCAAGGTAATTGGCACTCATTTCCTCAATCTGTTCTTGTGCCGCTAGAATTTTATAGAGAGCAAAAACATTATCGTTAGTTGGGTCTTTTGGCTCTTCCATTGGCGTACTATCTGTCTGTATGCCCATGATTTGTTTTCTCAGTTTTTTATCGGTCTGAAAAAGATTGATCAAGTTGCCCCTACTCTTGCTCATTTTTTCACCATCGGTTCCGGGAACGTACATGGTGCTCTCTTGCACTTTACCTTTTGGAAGCACAAATGTTTCTCCCATTTGAGCATGGAAACGAGAAGCTACATCCCTAGTCATTTCTAAGTGTTGCATCTGGTCTTTTCCTACGGGAACGATGTTGGCATCGTACAAAAGAATATCCGCGGCCATCAACATTGGGTATGTAAATAATCCTGCGTTCACATCATCAAGACGGTCCGCTTTATCTTTAAATCCGTGAGCTAATGTCAATCTCTGAAAAGGGAAGAAACAGCTCAAGTACCAAGAAAGTTCAGTAGCCTGTGGAACATCACTTTGACGGTAAAAAACAGTCTTTTCTATATCTAATCCAAAAGCAAGCCAAGTAGAAGCTATCGCATAGGTGTTTCTGCGTAGTTCTTCCGCATTTTTAATCTGTGTGAGCGAATGCATATCCGCAATGAACAAAAATGATTCGTTCTTTGGGTCTTGCGCCATTTCTATTGCTGGCATGATCGCACCTAAAATATTTCCTAGGTGTGGGGTGCCTGTACTCTGTATTCCTGTTAAAATTCTTGCCATTTGCTTATTTTCAAAGAAGCCCAAAGATAAAAGAAATGGATTATACCTCGTAAAATTGTTACTTTTGATTTTATGCCCAGACTACTTAAAAAAATAGGCTACACCGTATACCGCATTTGGTTCTATATTTTGGTTGCCTTGCCCATTCTTTTATTTTTTCCGTTTTTGTTGTTGAGTACGTTATCTGAAAAGTGGTATCCCCAGTTTTTTTGGATGGCTAGAAATCTCTGGGCGATGCCTATTTTGTATGGTATGGGATGCCCGCCAAAAGTATTCTATGAACAAAAGATAGAAAAGGGAGAAAGCTATATGCTCGTAGCCAATCATACGAGTATGCTAGATATCATGCTGATGCTCTACATTAGTAAAAACCCGTTCGTTTTTGTGGGGAAGAAAGAGTTAGCTAAAATTCCTCTTTTTGGGTTTTTCTTTAAACGGGTCTGTATCATGGTAGATCGTGGAGATGCTAAAAGCAGGACGGCAGTTTATAGGCGTGCTCAAAAAAGACTAAGTCAAGGGTTGAGTATCTGTATTTTTCCCGAAGGAGGAGTACCGGATGACGAAAGTATTCTTTTGGACAATTTTAAGGACGGAGCCTTTAGAATGGCCATTGCTCATAAAATACCGATTGTCCCCATGACCTTTCATGATAATAAAAAGCGATTTTCTTTTTCATTCTTTAGTGGAGGCCCCGGTCGTGTTCGTGCCAAAGTACATATGTTTTTCAAGACAGAGAGTCTTTCCGAATCGGATAAGGCAAACTTGAGAGAAAATGTCAGGACGGTTATTTTGAAAGAACTTCAGACCAAACAATAGTCGTCTATTATTTAGTAGAGGATATATGTTAGAGATAAGACGGAGATGAATATCCAAAGAAGCAATGCCAATAGCATAGGGCGTATTCCTGTTTTTTTTAAATCACCAATAGAAATAGTTGAGCCAACAAGAAACAAAGTTAATATTAACAGGTGTTTAGAAGTGGCAACTAAAAACCCTGTAGCAGGTGCGGGAATAAGATGATAGCTATTCGCTATAATAGCGCCTATAAAAAGTAGAATAAAGTAAGGCATTTTTACTTTTTCGCCCTTTGTCTTAAAAACGAACATAGAAAGTAAAGACAAAGGTATAATCCATAGCATTCTAGATAATTTTACGGTTGTTGCGATCCGCAAAGCTTCGTCGCCATAACCTATGGCTGCACCTACAACGGAACTTGTGTCGTGAATGGCAACCGCACACCAAAGGCCAAATTGGTGTTGGGTCAGGTTAAGGTAATGACCAACTGCAGGGAATACAAAAAGGGCTACGGAGTTTAGAAGAAAAACAACTGCGAGCGCAATGCTAATGACCCTACTCTTAGCATTAATTACGGGAGATATAGCTGCAATGGCACTGCCGCCACAGACTGAAGTCCCAGAAGTAATAAGATGTCCTAATTTGGTGTCTAATTTCAAAACCCTAGTGAGAAGAAATCCTAGACTTACCGTAAGTAGTATAGAGAGGAAGGTTAGGGTAAAACCTTCTTTGCTTGTTTCAAAAGTCTCTTTCAAAAACATTCCAAAACCAAGACCTACTACAGATATTTTAAGAAAGGTGTGAATGGCCTTATGGCAATATGCTTTAAACGGATTGTCAAAGAATAGAGTGAATCCAAAACCGAGTAGCAAGGCAGTAGGGCTATTGACCCACCCGCTGAAAACGATAAGTGCTATACCTAAAAATACTGCTTTTGCCATTCTATCTTTCATATCAACATCTTTTTTTGTAATACAAAAGTAAACTCAACATATTACTTTTAAGCAATTTAAAATACTATACGAAATAACTAAAAGTTATAGTTGTTTCTAGCAAATTTTTCAAAATAGTCCATTACATTAGATTGGTAGCCGGTTCTTGATACGAAATAAAACCAACGCTCTATTGTTACATTTTTTATGTCTATGATTTTGAGCTTGTTGGAAACGAGGTCATCATTTAGCGCGTGAATAGAGAGCAGGGCAAAGGTATCTGAATGGTAGAGGTAGTTCTTAATAGCTTCGGTGCTATTGAGGGTAACAATGCTGTTCAATTTTTTAATTTGATGTTGTTTTAGAAACTCATAAATGATTTCCCTGGTTCCCGAGCCTATTTCCCTTTCAATTATTGGAAGCTGCTGTAGGATATTCGTACTTACGGTATTTTGTTTGAAGGCACTGTTTTTAACGCTGGTAACCAGAACGATTTCGTCTTTTATAAATTTTTCATAGTGGAGCTTTCTATTGGTGTTGCTGCCTTCAGTAATGCCAAAGTCTAATTGTTGGTTTAAAATAAACTCTTCAATTTCTTCTGAATTACCGCTTTTGATATCAAAATTGGTACGCGGATGTTGCGTTCTGAATTTGGCAATGATTTTTGGAACGATGTGATTGACCAAAGTTGTACTAGCACCAAAGTGAATTGAATCAGGAATATGCTCTTTTTGATGTAGAAATTGATTTTCTATTTCGGCATGTATCTCTAGTATTCTGTTGGTATATATCAAGAAAGCCTTGCCGTCTTCGGTAAGTTCGATAGAATTTCGCTTCCTTAGGAAAAATGTGGTTTTGTATTCGTCTTCAATGCTACGAATAGCCTTTGAAACGGCAGGTTGCGATATAAATAACTGCTCAGCCGCTTTTGTAAAGCTAGAGTGAATCGCTACCGCTTTAAAAATCTGAAGTTTTTGTTTCATCAACTTAAATCAATCAATAATTCCGTTTTAGAAACGGTTTGTACAGTAAACCTATGCATAATTAAGGAAAATCAATAGATTGAAGTAGTTGGTAGCGTTTAAATAAAATTTTAGAACTTAAAGTTAAGACCACTGTAGACCCCAATTGAAAACGGCCTAAAATCACCGGATACATCAGAAAAAGTATTCAATTGATACTTAAAAACAGGCTCTACATTAAAACGTATTTTGGGCGTAAACTTGTAATTGACACCGAAACCAATATTGGTACTAAAGTTAACGGAGTTTACATTGTTCGCTTCGCCTATTTCGGTAGTTAGTTCGCCAGAAGTTAGAGTCACGGAATTATCTATCAAGAATAATGAACTGACCCCACCAAGAATATTCAACCCAAACTTGCTATCTATTAGCGCGTAATCTAGTTCTAAAGGTACCTCTAGGTATCCAAATTGTTGTGCCATTGTGCCATTTCGTTGGCTGCTATTGGTACTGGATACTTCAAATGCAAACATGGCATCAGAATTAGAAAGACTATTAAAGTTACTGCTTTGCCCAGTAACTACTATGTTTTTGGCAGTACTTGAATAATCAATATTCTTTAGTTTTTCAGTGGAAGCTTCTTGCAGTGTAGATGAAAAGCCAACATCGTTCGTATCGTAACCGTAGTCTACTTTATTAAGACCGGACCTAATACTTAGTTTATCATTTAGGGCATAGGCAACCGTAAGGCCGTAACTGAAATTGGTGTTACCGGATTTTGAATTTTCATTAAAAATTGAATTAACGGGAGACCCTTCGCCAATGGCATTGTAGTAAACCGGGGCAATATTGGGTCCTGCAGACCAGCGGCCACTTTTTTCGGTAGCTACAATTTCTTCCTCAGTTTCAATTTCATCAAAAATGGATTTTTTTTCTGTAATCTTTTCTTCTACTGTATCTGTGGTGCTTTTCGCAATTACCGTTTCAGGAGTTGTGTTTGCATTCTTTTTCAGGGCTGTTTTCAGACCGTCGTCTTTATTGTTTTCAGTAGAAGCATAACTAGTGGTCTCTACGCTTTCTTTTTCGGGTAATTTAGCATCCTCATTTGTTTCAATATTATCTGATGCCGTTACAGGTGATTTGTCTTTATCAAAGCTAGAAACATAATCACCCTTGTCTGAATTTCTAGTATTGTTTTGCCTGTTGATGATTTTCTCGCTTCTATCCACTTGAACAAGCTGGGTGTTTTGAGAGGGTTTTAAAGATTGAGTTTTACCACTTCTGTTTTTTGCATTATTTTGAATAATATCCTCGTCAGAAGTATTTAAAGTTCTATTTTCTTTTGTGCCCTGAGGAGATTCTAGTGCTTTGTTGGGGTCAGATTCTTTTTCAGAACTAATTACAACGTTCTTATTTGGATTTTCCAAATCCTCCAAAATAAACTCATTGGTATTTTTTAAAGGATTGGTATTGGTGTCGTCAATGATTTCGGTATCTGTTACACCTTCAGGTGCTCTGTTGTTTTCCGAAAAAGTATAAAGCGCTACAAGAGCCACAACTAGTGCCGCGGCAGCTCCGCCCATGGTCCACCAGATAGGAACGACCCTTTTCTTTTTCTTTTTGTCCAAAGAGGCTTCAATGGCATTCCAGACTTTGTCATCTGGAATTTCCTCAAAGTCGCGAAACTTCTCTTGAAACAAATTATCTATATTTTTTTTACTCATTCTGCAATGCTTAGGTACTTGGTATTTTGTTTTTTTGATGTACTATTTTTCAAGGGTCATACGCAAAATCCTAATAACAGGAAGATGAGCAGACCAATGATGGCTTTATTCTTTGTGATCTCTATTTTTTCTTTTAAAAGGTTTCGGGCTCTGGCCAAGTTACTTTTTGAAGTTCCCTGGGAGGTGCCTAAAAGTTCACTGATTTCTTTATGGGTGTATCCGTCAAGAACATAAAGGTTAAATGTGAGACGATACTTGTCCGGTAATTCTTGAATATGATTTAACAAAATGGACAAACTTATATTCTCGTAATCACCCTCTAGTTCTGGTTCTCCTTCCTCAATATTTTCTGTTACTAAACTAAGATGTTCTTCTTTACGATATTTTTGAAGTACGGTATTTACCGTTATCCGTTTGAGCCACCCTTCAAAAGAACCTTTAAATTTAAACTGACCGATTTTTTCATAGATGACCATAAAACTGTCATGAAGATTATCTTCTGCTTCCATTCGGGTACGTGAATACTTAAGGCAGATACCGAACAACGTTCGGGAATAATCCCGGTACAATTGTTCTTGTGCCTGTCTGTTACCTTTTTTACAGTTATTTATGAGTTCTTCTAGACCCAAGGTAGTATGGTGTTTTTAAAAGCATGTGCTACACGCCTATAAATAATTCTTTAGAAACATTTTATGACTTAGGTTAAAGGTAATTATTCTTTTACTGGCACTTCTATTTCTAAAAATTCGGGCTCTCCCTCGGAATCATCGCTGGTATAAAATCTAAAAATATACGGTTTGGTATATAGCACTTCAAATTGAAATGCATCTTGCAGGCTGTCGTTTAGCGCTGCACACTCATCTTTATCGAGTACAATACCCACCGCCGATATGGTTCTTATTTGAGTGGTGTCCGTAAATGATCGTCTTACGTCAAACTGATCAAGTAAAGTACAGTCATCTGGTCTAAGAATATTTACGTCTACCGTATACACACGACCTAATTCAAATGTATCAGGTAAGCTTGCACCGGTAATTTGGAGCGGTGTATATTGAAAATTTACACGATCATCATCCAGACTACAAGATACAATAGTTAGCATACATGCTAAGCCAAAAAGTTTAAGGTATGATTTCCTCATAGTACTTCAATTTTTTCTTATTAGATGAAAAATAACTGCAAGGGTTGCGTGTAGGGGTCTTAAGCTTCAAATAAATAAGTTGCGCCGTTAAGAACCAACGATCAATCGTTGGTTCTTAACGGCGCAATAAATTATAATAAGAGGTTTTGTCTTATTCTTTTAGGGCTTTTATGGCATCCCTGATTTTTCCGTCTAACTCTTCAAAAAGTTCTGGATTATCCAATAACAAAGACTTGACCGCATCACGACCTTGTCCTAACTTGGTATCTCCATAGCTAAACCATGAACCACTTTTTTTAATGATTTCATACTGTACTCCAAGATCAATAATTTCACCAACCTTAGATATTCCTTCGCCGTACATAATATCAAACTCAGTAGTTCTGAATGGTGGGGCTACTTTGTTTTTTACAACTTTTACTCTTGTCTTGTTACCTTGAACGCCACCGTCCGTATCTTTAATCTGTGTTGATCTGCGAATATCAAGTCTAACGGAAGCATAAAATTTTAATGCATTACCTCCCGTGGTAGTTTCTGGGTTTCCGAACATAACGCCAATTTTCTCACGTAACTGGTTAATAAAAATAACCGTACAATTGGTTTTGCTAATAGACCCGGTAAGTTTACGAAGTGCTTGTGACATTAATCTTGCATGAAGCCCCATTTTAGAGTCTCCCATTTCACCTTCAATCTCACTTTTAGGAGTCAAAGCGGCAACGGAGTCAATAACAACAATATCAATAGCGCCTGAACGAATTAAGTTATCGGCTATTTCTAATGCCTGTTCACCGTTATCTGGTTGCGAAATGATTAAGTTGTCTATATCTACACCAAGCTTTTGCGCGTAAAAACGATCAAAAGCATGTTCTGCATCAATAAATGCGGCAATACCACCGTTTTTTTGAGCTTCTGCCATGGCGTGCAGCGTTAAAGTAGTTTTACCTGATGATTCTGGACCATATATTTCAATAACCCTACCACGTGGGTAACCGCCAACCCCTAAGGCAATATCAAGACCTAAAGAGCCGGAAGGGATGACTTCAACATCTTGAACCACGCTATCTCCCATTTTCATTACGGCACCTTTTCCGTAAGTCTTGTCCAATTTATCTAAGGTTAACTTAAGGGCCTTCAGTTTTGCTTCTTTTTCCGAGCTCATATTTTCTTTTTTTTAAGGGATGCTAAATTAGCATTTCTTTTATCATAATGCCAGTTCTATGATTCATTTTCTGAAAATGAACAATGTGTTTTTTGTGAATTCGCAATACGTTAAAATTTTAAAAATAAGCAATTAAGACTGTAAGGCTTATGATTGTTATGCGTCTAAAAGAGAAGTGTTTATTAAAAAGTTGCTTCTCTAACGCAACGCTAAGGCTGGTTTGGTATCTTATTAAAAATACTGTTCCAGTTTTAATTGGAAACTAACTCAAATAAGCTTCCCTTTTTAGTGTTAGGGAGCAATGGTGGCCGATTCCTTTTTTATGTGTTTTTTAAAGATGCTATGAAAAAGAAAAAATGGAACGGTCAATAAAGAGCCTTGATGATTTTTCAAGGCTCTTTTTTATTTCTACCAAGATGGTTGTTTGATTCCAGTAATTTTATTGGCAGAAAAACACTTGCCAATATTTCTTATCTTTGCCGCCTTAGAAAATTCTATATAAACTTAAAACATTGGTATAGCATGCAACTGTACAATAACTTAAGTGCAAAAGAAAGAGCGGCTTTAATTGAAGAAGCCGGGCAAGAACGCTTGACTATCTCTTTCTACAAATATGCACAGATTGGCAATCCTGAAGTATTTAGAAATCACCTTTTCATCAACTGGAACGAATTAGATGTCCTTGGGCGTATCTATGTAGCTAATGAAGGCATAAATGCTCAATTGTCTGTTCCTGCCGAGAATTTTGAATTGTTCAAGACCCATTTGGACAGTATTACCTTTTTAGAGAACGTACGTTTAAATGTGGCTATTGAACAAGACAATCTTTCTTTTTTAAAATTGAAGGTAAAAGTCAGAAACAAGATAGTTGCTGATGGTCTGATAGATGACACTTTTGATGTAACCAACAAGGGTATACACGTTGGAGCGGAAAAATTTAACGAACTCATTGACGATCCGGATACCATTTTAGTAGATATGCGTAACCATTATGAAAGTGAGATCGGCCATTTTAAAAATGCCATTACGCCAGATGTTGATACGTTTAGAGATTCTTTGGATATTATTGAGAAGGACCTGGCTGATCATAAAGAGGATAAAAAGCTGGTCATGTACTGCACCGGAGGAATACGTTGCGAAAAAGCAAGTGCCTACTATAAGCATAAAGGCTTTAAGCAAGTATACCAATTAGAAGGTGGTATTATTGATTACGCTCGCCAAGTAGAGAACAAGAAACTTGAAAATAAATTCTTAGGTAAGAACTTTGTTTTTGACCACCGCCGTAGTGAGCGTATTACGGACGATGTTATTGCGCATTGCCATCAATGTGGCGAGGCATGTGACAATCATGTAAACTGTGCCAATGAGGCTTGTCATCTTTTGTTTATTCAATGTGAAAAGTGTGCGGCAAAAATGAACGATTGTTGTTCGGATTCGTGTAAAGAAGTACATGGATTGCCTTTTGAAGAGCAGAAAAAATTGCGCAAGGGTAAAGGGGCCAGTAACAAAATTTTCAAGAAAGGAAGATCGGAAGTACTGAAGTTTAAAAAGTAGATTTTAAGTTTTCTTATCGCCATACACCAAATGGGCCAATAGTGATACAAGGGAAAGGGTAAGTCCTAAAATGGACACGCCCGCCCATTGGTAATGTTGCCAAGCATAGGCGCCTAAGATTGTTCCAAGGGCTCCTCCTAGAAAAAAGATAACCATGTACACTGTATTTGTGCGGTTTCTAGCATCCTCATTTCTAGAGAATATGATGTTTTGATTGGCAATATGAAGCGATTGTTGCCCTAGGTCTACTAGGATTACGCCAATTACGATGCCAATTATGGAATGGTGGGAAAACAAAAAGACAGACCAGGAAAGAATCAAAATAAGGGTAGATGTAATAATGATTCGGTTTTTGCTTGTTCGGTCACTTAGTTTTCCTACTACGGTAGCTGCCAAAGCCCCAACAATACCAATGAGTCCAAAAGTACCGGTTATGCCACTGCCGTAGCCAAAGTTGTCTTCCATCAGAAAGACCAAGGTGGTCCAAAATGCACTTAAACCTGCAAATGAAAGTGCACCTCGTACAGCAGCAAGTCGTAAAGGTGGTTCCGTGCGGAAGAAGTGAACAAGAGATTTCATCAAATCTATATACCGGCCCTTGTAGACCGGTTCTACCTTGGGCAGTTTCAATTTGAGGACCACAAATAGAACAAACATCATTGCAGTTGCCACAAAGTACATTGTGCGCCAACCAAATTGTTCCCCAACAAACCCGCTAATTACTCGGCTGCCTAGAATACCTATAAGCAATCCGCTCATAACTATTCCAATAGCACGCCCTCTATTTTCAGGGTTCGATAATTGTGCGGCCATGGGAACGAACAGTTGAGGTAACGCAGAGGTACATCCAATAAGAAAGCTAGAAACAACAAGTTGCCATAGCGAGGTTGAAAATGCAGCGGCCAATAATGACAGCAACATCAATATAAAATCAATTTTCAGTATTTTTTGATTGGAAACCATGTCTCCCAGCGGAATTACAAACAATAACCCGAACGCATAGCCCAACTGCGTGGACAGAGCCACATTGCTCACTGCGGATTCCGTGACTCCAAAACTTACGGAAATCATGTGCAGTAAGGGTTGGTTGTAGTAGAGATTAGCTGCGACCAAGCCCGCAGATAGGCTCATGAGATAGAGAACGGTGTTACTCAGTGTTTTTTGTTTTTCCATGTAAAACAGCATCAATTTTTTAAAATAGAGCCAAATTTGTCGCAAAGGAACGAAGAACCCGTGTAAGTTGAGATAACTTTCTATCACATTAAAAATTTAGTACCTTTACATATAAAATTAGTACGAACCCTATTTGGCCAAAAACCCCCGTTTAGGCCAAACCAAGATATAATATATGGGCTGTAGCAGTTGTTCGACCGGTAAGGACGGACAACCTTCTGGTTGCAAGAATAATGGAACTTGTGGTACCGATGGTTGTAATAAATTGACGGTCTTTGATTGGCTTTCCAACATGTCGCTTCCAAACGGTGAGAAGCCGTTTGATTGCGTTGAAGTTCGATTTAAGAATAGTAGAAAAGAATTCTTCAGAAATAGTGAAAATTTATCCGTTTCTATAGGTGATATTGTGGCAACACAGGCACAATCAGGTCATGACATTGGTATGGTTACCCTTGTAGGTGAGTTGGTGAGAGTGCAGATGAAGCGCAAAAAAGTAGATTATAAGGACGAAAACCTTCCTAAAGTCCACCGTAAAGCATCGCAAAATGATATAGATAAATGGCAAAAATGTCGTGATCGAGAAGAAGAAATCAAAAAGCGTGCAAGAGAGATCGCAATTATTTTGAAACTTCAAATGAAGATTTCAGATGTTGAATTTCAAGGCGATGGTTCTAAAGCTACGTTTTATTACACTGCCGAGGACCGTGTTGATTTCAGGCAGTTGATAAAGGATATGGCCAAGGCTTTTGGTATCCGTATAGAGATGCGCCAAATAGGTTATCGCCAAGAAGCCCAGCGTTTAGGAGGTATAGGTTCTTGTGGACGGGAGTTGTGTTGTTCTACATGGCTTACGGATTTTAGGTCTGTAAGTACTTCAGCTGCACGTTATCAGCAGTTGTCGCTGAACCCTCAAAAGTTGGCAGGACAATGTGGTAAGCTTAAATGTTGTTTGAATTATGAGCTAGACATGTACTTGGATGCTTTAAAAGATTTTCCTTCGCAAGAAACCAAATTGTTTACGGAAAAAGGACTTGCATTCTGCCAGAAGACCGATATTTTTAAGGGTATGCTTTGGTTTTCATATAGAGATGATCCAGCAAATTGGCATACACTTACCAAAGAGCAGGTTCAGGAAATTCTGGAAAAAAACAAAAAGAAAGAAAAAGTTACCAGTCTTGAGGAATATACGGTAGATAATTTCGTTAAGGAAGAAAAGGTGTTTGAGAATGTTGTTGGACAAGACAGTCTAACTCGCTTTGATAGACCTAAACAATCTAGAAACAGAAATAATCGTAAGCGAAATAAGGCTAAAAGTAATAGTGGTAAAAGCAATAACAAAAATACTGGGAACAAAATCGGTAATGCAAACCCTTCAAAAAATAAGAGAAGGAGAAACAACCCTAAAAGACAGCAAAATAATGGCTAGGTTCTTACTGGTTTTTGCCGTAACGGCTTTGTGTCTGGGGTGTAACGATAATTTGGTAAAATCTGAATTTCAGGCAACAAAAGGTGGTGCGTGGAGCAAGACGGACAATATTCTTTTTTCTTTTACGGAAATAGATACCACACAGAGACACAATATGTTCATTACGGTGCGTAATGATGCCACTTATCCTTATAACAACCTATTTTTAATTGCAGAATTGGAATATCCTTCCGGAGAAACGGTTAAAGATACATTAGAGTATGAGATGGCTTTGCCAGATGGTACTTGGTTGGGCAAAGGATATGGCAGTATCAAAGAAAATAAATTATGGTATAAGGAAAACATCGTTTTTCCGTCTTCTGGCGTATATAATTTACGTGTTTGGCACGCCATGCGCAAAAATGGTAGTGTAAACGGAGTTGAAAGTTTAAAAGGCGTTACTGACGTCGGTTTTGAAATAGAAAAAAGTAACGAGTAACATATGGCCAAGGTTGATAAAAATAAAAAAACCAATGGGTATTTTAAATACGTAAAATGGTTTTGGATTCTGTTCATTTCAGGTATCCTATTAGTTGTGTTGTTGTTCTTGTCTGCTTCTTGGGGGCTGTTGGGGCCTATGCCGGAATATGAGTATTTGGAAAACCCTCAGACCAATTTAGCTACCGAAATTATTTCTTCGGATGCGAAAACGCTGGGTAAGTTTTATTTAGATGATAACCGGACGCCTGTACCTTATGATAGCCTTCCACAGAATTTAGTGAATGCACTTATTGCCACGGAAGATGCTCGTTTTTTAGAGCATTCGGGAATTGATGCTCGTGGAACGGTTAGAGCTTTCGCGTATCTTGGTAAAAAAGGAGGGGCGAGTACTATTTCCCAACAATTGGCGAGACAGTTGTTTGTTGGGGTAAGATCAAAAAACAAGTTTGAGACCATCAAGCAAAAAGTGATGGAATGGGTGCTTGCTACGCGCTTAGAAACACAGTATACAAAGCAAGAGATTATTGCTATGTATCTTAACCAATATGATTTTCTTAATAATGCAGATGGAATACGTTCTGCTGCAAAAATTTATTTTGGCAAGGAACCACAAGAGCTGAAAATTGAAGAGTCTGCCGTCTTGGTAGGGATGCTTAAAAACTCATCCTATTTTAATCCGATCAGAAGGGAAGAATTGGTTAAAAACCGAAGAAACACCGTTCTGGGTCAAATGGCTAAATACGATTACATTACCGAACAGGAGAGCGATTCATTGCAGGCCTTGAAGATGGATATTAACTTTAATCCAGAATCGCATAAAGAAGGTTTAGCTACCTATTTTAGAATGTATCTGCAAGGGTTCATGAACGATTGGATATCTAAAAACCCTAAGCCTGCTTTAGAAGGTGGTAGAGACAAGTGGAATCTTTATCTGGATGGGCTTAAGATTTACACGACTATTGACTCACGTATGCAGGCCAATGCCGAAGATGCTGTACGCAAACATATGGCCAATCTTCAGAATGAATTCTTTCATCAAAATACACCGGATAGAAACCCTACAGCTCCGTTTTTGGATTTAGATAAAGCTCAAATTAATCGTATCCTAGAACGAGCCATGAAAAACTCTTCTAGATGGCGAAAGATGAAAGATGAGGGTAAATCTGAAAAAGTTATACGGGCATCGTTTACCAAAAAAACAGAGATGACTGTGTTTGACTGGAATAGTGATGGTCGTGAGCGAGATACTATTATGACTCCGTTGGATTCTATAAGATATTATAAGACATTTTTAAGAGCGGCCATGATGTCTATGGAGCCGCAAACAGGTCATGTAAAGGCATGGGTTGGCGGTATTGACTATAGACATTTTCAATATGATAATGTTATTCAAGGCACGCGTCAAGCAGGTTCTACTTTTAAGCCGTTTGTGTATGCAGCTGCTATAGATCAGTTGAGACTTTCTCCTTGTGATTCGTTGCCGGATACACAATATTGTATTGAGGCGGGAAAACATGGGAACATGGAAGCCTGGTGTCCTAAGAATGCGGTAGGCCAATATTCGGGCAATATGTATACCCTTAAGGATGCACTGGCGAATTCTGTTAATACAGTGACTGCACAGTTAATAGACAGGGTGGGTCCACGATCGGTAGTATCTATTATTAAAAACTTGGGACTAAAAGGGGAGATCCTAGAAGTGCCTTCTATTGCATTGGGTACTCCGGAATCTAACGTTTATGAAATGGTTGGAGCTTATGGTGCTTTCGCAAATCAAGGGGTGTACGTTAAACCGGTTATGGTAACTCGTATAGAAGATAAGAACGGTACGGTTCTTTATGAATATGTCCCAGAAACAAAGGATGTATTAAGTAAGGATGTAGCTTATGCTATGGTCAACCTTATGGAGGGCGTTACACATGGTGGGTCAGGAACACGTCTAAGACATTCCGGTGCAAAGAATTCTACCGTATATAAAGAAATAATTACTGGTTATCCATACGGATTTACGAACCCCATTGCAGGAAAAACTGGTACTACACAAAACAATAGTGATGGTTGGTTTATGGGTATGGTACCCAACTTGGTTACAGGCGTTTGGGTTGGTGGTGAAGAAAGGTCTACACACTTTCAGTCCATTGCATATGGTCAAGGGGCATCTATGGCACTTCCTATTTGGGGGCTGTACATGAAAAAGAACTATGAGAATAAAAATTTAGGAATTTCTGATGGTGAGTTTGAAAAACCTGAAAACATGTCTATTAATGTTGATTGTAGCAAAGTAGTAGACGACAGCGATGATGATGGAGGTTTAGACGATGACTTAGATGACTTAGATTTCTAAAGGATAAAAGTAAATTTGAGCTTATAAATTGCCCGTGACTTCTATTGAAAGTCACGGGCAATTTCGTTTAAAAATTGTAACTTGACTCCAGTAGAAATCTTTTATTCCTTTAGTATGATCTCTAAGAAAGTAGCAGATGTAAAAGAAGCCTTGCAGGGCATTAAAGACGGAATGACCTTCATGTTAGGTGGTTTTGGGCTTTGTGGAATTCCGGAAAATGCCATCACACAGCTGGTTGCCTCCAATATTAAAGATGTTACCTGCATTTCCAATAATGCGGGTGTAGATGATTTTGGGCTAGGCCTTTTACTTCACAAACATCAGATTAAAAAAATGATATCTTCTTACGTAGGTGAGAACGAAGAGTTTGAACGGCAAATGCTCAGTGGTGAGCTTGAGGTAGAATTAACCCCTCAAGGAACGTTGGCTGAAAAATGTCGTGCCGCACAAGCTGGTTTTCCTGCATTTTATACGCCTGCGGGCTATGGTACCGAAGTTGCGGAAGGTAAGGAAACCAGAGAATTTAATGGAAAAATGTATGTGCTTGAAGAAGCATTCAAGGCAGATTTCGCTTTCGTGAAAGCATGGAAGGGAGATGAAGCCGGAAACCTGATCTTTAAAGGTACGGCCCGAAATTTCAATCCTTGTATGTGCGGGGCCGCGAAGATTACGGTCGCTGAAGTAGAGGAGCTGGTTCCCGCAGGTGAGCTAGACCCCAATCAGATTCACATACCGGGCATTTTCGTACAACGTATTTTTCAAGGGAGCAACTATGAAAAGCGTATTGAACAACGAACGGTTAGGAAGCGATAACTATACCATTTGAAAATTACTTAATTTGAAGATGAGAAATGATAGAGAAAATTTAATTGTAAAATTAACTTTTGATTTAGCTCTTGAAGTCGTAGCGTTTTCGGAAAAGATTAGAGCTGATAATCGGTTTGAAATGGCCTCACAGATATTTAGATGTGGTACATCGATAGGAGCGAATATAAGGGAGGCACAAAATGCAGAAAGCAAAAGAGACTTTGTTCATAAGTTCAAAATTTCGGCGAAAGAGGCTGATGAACTCAAATATTGGCTGGAAATATGTAGGTCTTCGGAATTTTATCCAAACCCAATTGAAAGCTTAATGAAGAATTTAAATTCTGTGACTTTGATCGTTTCGAAAATTATATCAACAAGTAAAAAATCGTAATTGTTCAATTTTCAAATCAACACATTTTCAAATTAACTATTATGTTAGATAAAAACGGAATCGCAAAGCGAATTGCAAAGGAGGTCAAAGATGGTTATTATGTAAACCTTGGTATTGGTATACCTACTTTGGTAGCCAACTTTGTAAGAGATGATATAAATGTAGAATTTCAAAGTGAAAACGGAGTTTTGGGTATGGGCCCTTTTCCGTTTGAAGGAGAAGAGGATGCAGACATTATAAATGCCGGAAAGCAAACTATAACGACCCTTAATGGGGCCTCCTTCTTTGATTCGGCCACCAGTTTTGGAATGATTCGCGGTCAACACGTAGACCTTACTATTTTAGGTGCCATGGAAGTTTCCGAAGGGGGCGATATTGCCAATTGGAAAATACCTGGAAAAATGGTCAAGGGCATGGGGGGAGCTATGGATTTAGTGGCTTCGGCAGAAAATATAATTGTGGCCATGATGCACACGAATAGAGCGGGTGAATCCAAGCTTTTAAAGAAATGCAGTTTACCTCTTACCGGTGTGGGTTGTGTTACGAAAATAGTTACCAATTTAGCGGTAATTGAAGTAACCCTAAAAGGGTTTAAGTTGCTAGAGCGTGCCCCAGGTGTAACCGTTGATGAAATTAAGGAAGCAACAGAAGGGATTTTAATTGTAGAGGGAGAAGTGCCGGAAATGAGTTTGTAAGTAAAATCATAAGGCAATTTTGCGGAAATTTTTGTAGGAAAATTGCTGATATGCTCCTTTACAACAGATTATTGCTACTTCACAACAAGATTTTTTTTGGTAGACGGTTAGGTACTATTTTTATAGTGTTATTAATCGAAAGTCGCATCCCAAATCCGATTTTACCCAAAACTACAACCTATGGAAGCCCAAATTAACCAAACAACCGAAGAAATTCAAGTGTACAAAAATGATTTTTTCAGCGGAATCGTAATGCTGACCAGAAAGTTATTTATGCTGTAAAAAGCTTTTTGAAAAAGAAATTAAAAGAAAGTGGTTCTCCCAAAGGCCGCTTTTTTTTATTTCAGTACATTAGGTATTTGTACGTGCCTATATGCAATTAAGACTACAAAAGTGTAAAACCTCAGACTTAGAGTTACTCTCTAAAATTTCTACACAGACTTTTTCGGATGCTTTCGCAAAGGATAATAACCCCATTGATTTTAAAAGTTATACAGATTTAGCCTTCTCCAAGAATACGCTTCTGGACCAAATCAATAATCCATATATCTCGTTTTATTTCGTTTATAGGGGAGAAGACCTTGTTGGTTATTTTAAACTGAATGAAAACGAGGCGCAAACAGATGGGAAATTAAAGGAAGCTATAGAATTAGAACGCATTTATGTACTTGGAGATTTTCAAAACCTGGGTATTGGAAAATGGATGCTTAACGAGGTTAAGAAAAAGGGTAAAAACAAACGTAAAAAATTTCTCTGGCTAGGGGTTTGGGAAGAAAATACTAAAGCTATTAAATTTTATCAAACTCACGGATTTTCAAAGTTTGGAACACATCCTTATATTGTAGGTAATGACAAGCAAACAGATTGGATGATGCGTTTTGATTTTAAGGAATAGAGTTCAAAATTTGGATGGCTTTCTCAATCGTTTCCCGCTTCTTTGCAAAACAAAACCGTAAAACACCATCTTGCCTATTGTGCTCATTAAAAGAAGAGATAGGAATACTAGCCAATTTGTAATCTACAATTAGTCGCTTCGCTAAATCTTCATCACTTTCAGTTGTAATTTCTGTATAGTCCAAAAGTTGAAAATAGGTCCCTTCTGACGGCTTAAACGTAAACCTAGAATCTTTTAATCCTTCCTGAAACAAATCCCTTTTTTCTTGATAGAAAGAAGGTAGGCTCAAATAATGTTCCTCATTTTTAAGATAAGCCGCCATGGCCCGTTGTACAGGATGGTCTACACAAAACACTGCAAACTGATGTGTTTTTCTAAATTCATGCATTAATTCTTCAGGTGCGGCACAATAACCTATTTTCCATCCGGTAACATGGAAGGTTTTGCCAAAGGAGGCGCAGACAAAACTACGTTGTGCTAAATCTTCAAAACGGGATGCACTTTGGTGTTCGTTTCCATCAAAAACAATGTGTTCATATACTTCATCACTTAAAACAATACAATTGGTCGGTCTTAAAATGTCTTGTAGCTGTAACATATCCTCCTTAGAAAAAATGCGTCCGCTGGGGTTGTGGGGTGTGTTTATGATGACCATCCGGGTTTTGTCGGAAAGCTTGTTTTTAAACTCTTGCCAATTCACTCGGTAACCATCGGCATCTAATTGCACATAAACTGGTACTCCCCCATTAAGTGTAATGGCCGGTTCGTAGCAATCGTATGCCGGTTTCAGAACAATTACTTCATCGCCGTGATTAACAAAAGCAGTGATTGCCGTAAATATGGCCTGTGTAGCACCTACCGTAACGGTAATTTCAGTTTCGGGATGATATGATCTGTTATGCAGCGTTTCAATCTTTTGTGAGATGATTTCACGTAGGCCATAATACCCTTGCATGGCGGCGTATTGGTTATGCCCGCTTTGCATGGCATCTGTAACCAGACTTTTTAACTTCTCATCTACTTCAAAATTTGGGAAGCCTTGGGAGAGGTCTACCGCATTATGTTTACGCGCCAAATTTCCAACCGTAGTGAAAATTGTGGTTTTTGCGTTCGGAAGTTTAGATGAAAATCTCAAATTAGAGGGTGTCATTCGGTACTGTTAGGTTAAGATTTCAATTTACAACTTTATAAGGCACATACTTTTTCTTTTTTTCCAAACTTAACTACAATCCCTTATATTTATGCATCCAAAATATATGATATGTGTAATTTTCGAACTTTAGTTTTATTACTTTCTATGGTTTTTGTGTCAAATACCGTTTTTTCCCAAACACCTTCATCAAAAAAGATAAAAACGCTTATCGTTGACGGTCAAAACAACCATGGTGAGTGGCCCAAGATTACGTATATGTTGAAGACCGAAATGGAGAATACAGGATTATTCACTGTTGAGGTGGCTCGTTCCGCATTTACATGGAAAGGCGATGAGTTTATTTCTGAGTTTCCTATTGCAAATCTTCCAAAAACGGAAGCAAAGGAGAAACCACAAATGGACCCAAATTACAATCCTGGTTTTTCAAAGTATGATTTGGTCATTTGTAATTTTGGGTGGAACGCCGCTCCATGGCCGGAAGCCACTCAGAAGAAATTTGAAAAATACATCAAAAAAGGAGGCGGACTAGTGGTTTTCCATGCCGCTGATAATTCTTTTCCTGAATGGGAAGCCTACAATCAAATGATTGGTTTGGGCGGTTGGGGAGACCGTACGGAAAAAGACGGACCCTACGTATATTATAATGATGCCGGTAAACTTATACGTGATAATTCGCCCGGAAATGCCGGTGCCCACGGTCCACAAAGTGAGTACCAGATTCAAATAAGGGAAGACCATCCAATAACCAAAGGAATGCCAAATGTGTGGTTGCATACCAAAGATGAGTTATATAACAGTTTACGTGGTCCTGCGGAAAACATGACCGTTTTGGCTACGGCTTATTCAGACCCTGAAAACAAAGGAACAGGTAGGCATGAGCCTGCGCTAATGACTTTGGAGTACGGTAAAGGCCGTATATTTCATAACATCATGGGGCATGTAGATTATTCCGTGGAATGCGTAGGTTTTATGACCAGTATGCTTAGAGGGGCAGAATGGGCTGCTACCGGTAATGTGACTCAATCCATTCCCGAAGATTTCCCAACAGCCGATAAAACAAGCTCTAGAAAGTTTGTAAAATAGCCATGGAACTTACATTAAGTATACCGGCGCTACTCTTCCCGGCCATATCATTAACCATGTTGGCGTATAACGCAAGGTATTTGGCTATTGCCGCATTGATCCGGCAACTTCATCAGAAGTATGAAGAAACGTCGTCGCCCGCTATTGCTTTGCAGGTTAAAAAATTGCGTAAACGCTTATCTATAATAAAGAATATGCAGGCAACGGCAATTTTTAGTTTCTTGTTGGCCGTTATAACAATGAGCTTAATTTATGTTGAATTGAGTTTCTGGGCCAATCTTGTTTTTGGAATCAGCCTTTTGGCCCTTATGCTTTCTTTGGTGCTCTCTTTAATAGAAGTTCAACTCTCTACAAAAGCGCTTGAAATTCAGCTAGAGGATATGGAACGATAAGCGTTCGTATCAATATATTGAAATTTTAAAGAACCGACTAGGCGGTATATGATGCATACAAAAGAACCTGGTCCTGGTAAAGTAGCGTTCCGTTTTTTGTGTGTCAATCGTCGATGAATGGTATAAAACAAAGGGTTTTTTCAAGGTAAGTATTATATTGCAAACTAGCCGGTCTGTTTTCTTATAAGGGCTTCCTCAAAATCTAAGGTTAGAACTTTTTGTTTCCTCGATAAAGCTTGGCAGATATCAGATGAAATCTGCCTTTATCTATCAGCTTGTATGACACCTTCGTTAGTAGGAATGCCAATATGGAAAAGTGCATCACCTCTATTTACCACAGCTTGGTGATTGATACAAAATACCAATCCGTCAAAAGGAGCTTTAACCATTTTGCTCCTTTTGGCGTAAGGACCGGAAACCATACCTAAGACCTGTCCTTTTTTAATTTCACTACCGTTCTCTATTTTTGGAACGAACATACCGGCAGTAGGTGCTCGTAACCATTTTCTGTTCTTTAGGTGAACTGTATTGTTTCGTTCAATATATTTAGGTTCAGTAGTCGCTATCATATCAAAGTGCTTCATTACGTTCAGGATGCCTTGCATGCCTTCTATTATAGCATGATTGTCAAACCGCATACTTTCACCTGCTTCAAAGACCACTGTAGGTATTTTCATTTGAAAAGCCGCATTCCTAAAAGACCCTTTTATCAATTTAGATGAAAAGGAAATTGGAGCGTTGAATACTTTGGCCAACTGTTCGCTTTGTTCATCGTTATCGGTATACCTTATTTGCGGAAAGTTATGCCGCTGCCCACCTCCTGTGTGCAGGTCTAATCCATAATCTACTTGAGAAAGAATTGCTGAGGTATAGTAATACGCGATACGACCAGCCATAGAGCCAATTTTAGAACCCGGAAAACTTCGGTTTACGTCCTTTCCATCAGGAACATCCCTGGAATAATGGATAAATCCGAAGATATTTAGAATAGGTACGGCTATAACGGCACCACTGGTTACATTGAATCGTTTTTCTGTTAACATACGGCGTACGATTTCAATACCATTAATTTCATCGCCATGAAGGCCAGCTTGTACTAAAAGTGTTGGTCCAGGTTTTTTTGCATTAAAAACGTATACGGGTATATCAATTAAGGTTCCGGTAGGAAGTCTGTCAATGCTTATATTTAGTAATCTGGCTTCTCCAGGTTTTACGCTTTCACCTTCTATGGTGATGGTTTTGTTAATTTCCATATACTATTGGGATGTTCTCTGTCTCTTGTTTGGCAAGAGGTTACTTTCTTTTTTTAAGACAATTCTGTTCTACGAACTGTATAATTTCTTTGGCGACGTTTACTCCAGTAGCAGCTTCAATACCTTGTAACCCAGGTGAAGCATTCACTTCTAATAGTAAAGGTCCTTTTTTTGAACGGATCAAATCTACGCCCGATACGCCTAAACCTATATATTTAGTAGCATTTATTGCCATTAACTCTTCTTTAGGGGATAATTTTACGGGCTCGGTACGGCCGCCGCGATGTAAATTTGAGCGAAATTCATCACTCCCGCTAGTCCGCTTCATACTTGCCACTACTTTATTGCCAACTACAAAGACGCGAATATCCTCACCTTTACTTTCCTCAATGAACTCTTGAATAAAAATGTTCGTACCCATTTTATAGAAAGTATCGATAATTGATTTTGCCGATTTTTTACTTTCCGCCAAAATAACTCCAAGTCCATGTGTGCCTTCCTGTAGTTTTATGATAAGTGGTGTGCCGCCCAGTAGTTCAATTTGTTCTTCAATATCATCGGGGTCAATAGAAAGTAAGGTGTCAGGTATGGGAATTCCTTTATTGGACATCAACAGTAAAGACTTTGCTTTGTTTCTTGCTTTAAAAATTCCTGTGGAGTGTGCAGTACTGAACACCTTGTTCATTTCAAACTGTTTTACAACGGCAACGCCATGGTCGGTAACTTTAGTGCCTATACGCGGTATGATGGCATCAAAGGTATCTATTATGTTTTCTTGGCGAAAAAGTACTTGGGGTTTATCACTACCTATTTTTACGGAACATTTGGTATGGTCTACCCATTCTATATAGTGCCCTAAATTTTTAGCTTCGTCTGATAGTCTTTGGGTTGAGTAGACATTCATGCTTACTGAAAGGAGGCCAATATCCATAGTTAAAGTATAAGTCAGAGGTGGTTTAAGACCTGAATATCGTTCAAAAAATGGATATCCAAAAACTAGAAGTGAAAAATTGAAGTATAAAGATATTTTGATTTGAAGTGTAAATGAAAGAGGTCTTATTCAGAAAGAGGAACGGAGGGCTTGCTTAAAACGTTTCTAAATACTTTACTAAAGAGTGCCAAAGTTTGTTAAAGCCAAGCTTATGCCCTAATTTTGTCCATAGTCTTTAAACTAACTCCAACTTATTATACAATGAGCGGATTGATAAAATCTTCGATAGCCCGAAAAGTGGTCATGGCCCTGTCGGGTCTTTTTTTGGTCTTTTTTCTTGCACAGCACTTTGTTATCAACATTACATCGGTAATTGCACCGGACACCTTTAATGAATGGTCCCATTTTATGGGCTATAATGGGTTAGTGCAATTTATTCTACAGCCTGTGCTTATAGCGGGTGTAATTGTTCACTTTGCCATGGGTATTGCCCTAGAGTTAAAGAACAACAAGGCTAGGGCCATAAAGTACAAACAGTATAATGGTAATGCCAATTCATCTTGGATGTCTAGGAACATGATTATTACCGGTTTGGTAGTTCTTGCTTTTCTAGGATTGCACATGTACGATTTTTGGGTACATGAAATGGCATACAAGTACATTGAAGTGAATCCTGAAAGTCCAACTAGGTACTATGAGGAAACAGTTCTTAAGTTTGAACCTTTCTGGCGTACGATTATCTATGTAATTTCATTTGTGCTTTTGTCATTGCACTTATGGCATGGTTTTGCTTCGTCTTTTCAGACGGTGGGTGTGAACAACAAGTACTCTGCGGGTATTCAGACTTTCACTAAAATATACTCTATAGCAATTCCTTTAGGATTTATATTCATCGCTCTTTACCATCATTTTAACCCAATAACACATTAATTATGGGCATATTGGATTCAAAAGTTCCAAAAGGGCCATTGGCCGCTAAATGGACCCAACATAAAAACGATATTAACCTAGTAAACCCTGCCAACAAACGTAATATTGATATTATCGTTGTGGGAACTGGGCTTGCGGGTGGTTCTGCCGCTGCTACTTTAGCAGAGTTAGGCTATAACGTAAAAACATTTTGCTACCAAGATTCTCCACGTAGAGCACACTCTATTGCTGCTCAAGGTGGAATTAACGCAGCAAAGAATTATCAAGGTGATGGCGATAGCGCTTACCGCCTTTTTTATGATACTATAAAAGGAGGTGATTACCGTTCCCGTGAAGCAAACGTATACCGTTTGGCAGAAGAATCGGCTAATATTATTGACCAATGTGTTGCTCAAGGGGTTCCTTTTGCAAGGGAGTATGGCGGAATGTTAGATAACCGTTCTTTTGGTGGGGTTTTGGTATCACGTACCTTCTATGCTAAAGGTCAAACAGGACAGCAACTTTTATTAGGTGCTTATTCTGCCATGAACAGACAGATCAACCGTGGTAAGATACAATCGTTTAACCGTCACGAAATGATGGATATGGTTCTTGTTGATGGAAAAGCAAGAGGAATCATTGCACGTGACTTGGTTACGGGTAAAATTGAACGTCACTCTGCTCACGCAGTTGTTTTGGCTACTGGAGGTTACGGAAACGTATTTTTCTTATCTACCAATGCAATGGGTAGTAACGTAATGGCAGCTTGGAGAGCACACCGTAGAGGAGCTTTCTTTGCTAACCCATGTTTTACACAAATTCACCCTACTTGTATTCCTGTTTCTGGAGATCACCAATCTAAACTGACATTAATGTCGGAGTCCCTTCGTAATGATGGGCGTATTTGGGTTCCAAAACGTATGGATGATGCTATCGCGATTAGAGAAGGTAAGTTGAAGCCTATTCAGCTTAAAGAAGAAGATCGTGATTATTACTTAGAAAGAAGATACCCTGCATTCGGAAACTTGGTGCCTCGAGATGTTGCTTCACGTGCGGCCAAAGAACGTTGTGATGCCGGTTTTGGTGTAAATAAAACTGGTGAGGCCGTTTATTTGGATTTTGCTTCGGCAATTCAACGTTACGGAGAAGAAGAAGCCCTTACACACGGTATAAAAAATGCCGATGATAAAGAAATAACACGTTTAGGTAAGAAAGTAATCGAGGCTAAATACGGTAACCTTTTTCAGATGTACGAGAAAATCGTAGATGAGAATCCGTATGAAACCCCAATGATGATATACCCTGCGGTTCACTATACTATGGGTGGTCTTTGGGTAGATTACAACTTACAGACAACTATAGAAGGATGTTACTGTGCAGGTGAAGCTAACTTTAGTGATCACGGTGCTAACCGTTTAGGTGCTTCTGCATTAATGCAAGGTTTGGCAGATGGTTATTTTGTGTTACCTTATACTATAGGCGACTACCTTTCTAAAGATATTAGAACCGGAGCTATCCCAACAGATTTGCCAGAATTTGATGCTGCTGAAACTGCCGTTCAAGATAGGTTGGACAAGTTAATGGCCGGTAGCGGTCAACATTCAGTTGATTTTTACCATAAGAAATTGGGTAAAATCATGTGGGACAAATGTGGTATGGCTAGAAATGCTAAAGATCTGCAAGATGCAATCGATGAGATTTCTGCTTTACGAGCGGACTTCTGGGCTAATGTGAAGATTCCAGGAAAAGCAGACGGTATGAACCAAGAGTTGGAAAAAGCAGGTCGTGTGGCCGATTTTCTAGAACTTGGCGAACTGTTCGCTAAAGATGCACTTACAAGAAATGAATCTTGTGGAGGTCATTTCCGCGAAGAGTACCAAACGCCTGAAGGTGAAGCCTTGCGTGATGATGAGAACTTTAAATTTGTTTCCGCTTGGGAATATAAAGGAGAGCCTAAAGATGCCGTTTTGCATAAAGAGGAGTTGAAGTACGAGAATATTGAGTTGAAGACAAGAAGTTATAAATAAGTAACTATGAAGCTTAATTTAAAAATATGGCGTCAAAAAGATGCCAAATCAAAAGGTGAGATTGTAGATTATCCTATTAAGGGTATTGAAGGCGATATGTCTTTCCTTGAAATGTTAGATGTTCTTAATGAAGAATTGATTAACAAAGGAGAGGAGCCAGTACAATTTGACCATGATTGTCGTGAAGGTATTTGTGGCGCTTGTTCATTGCAAATTAACGGGGAGCCTCATGGGCCTGACCGTTTGGTAACCACATGTCAATTGCACATGCGTAAGTTTAACGATGGAGATACCATTGTTATAGAGCCTTTTCGTGCAACTGCATTCCCGGTTATCAATGATTTGATTGTAGATAGAACTTCTTTTGATAGAATTCAACAAGCAGGTGGTTATATTTCTGTGAACACTTCTGGTAATACAGTAGATGCAAATGCTATTCCTATTAACAAACATGATGCAGATGAAGCTATGGATGCTGCTACCTGTATTGGTTGTGGTGCTTGTGTAGCTGCTTGTAAGAATGCAAGTGCTATGTTGTTTACATCGGCAAAAGTATCGCAATTTGCTTTATTGCCTCAAGGGCAAGTAGAAGCGGTTGATCGTGTTCAAAATATGGTACGCCAAATGGATTTGGAAGGGTTCGGGAACTGTACGAACACCGGAGCATGCGAAGTGGAATGCCCTAAAGGAATTTCTTTAGAGAACATTGCCCGTATGAACCGCGAATATTTAAGCGCAACTACAAAAGGATAAAACACATACAAGTGCTCATTGCACTTCTATAAATATTAGAAATCCCAAACTCCTCTTTATGGAGTTTGGGATTTTTTGTTATTTTAAGGTATGCCCAAGGATTATTCTATAGAACGTATTAAAGTACCCCGGTTCAATGAAGAATCCGGTTTCTACACTACGCCCAAGCGCTCTAAAATCATGAGTAAGATTAGGGGTAAGAACACAAAACCGGAACTGGCATTTAGAAAAGCGCTTTATGCGGCCGGATACCGCTATCGCATAGATTACAAAAAACTGATCGGTAAGCCTGATATCGCATTAAAAAAATATAAAACCGTCATATTTATTGATGGCGAATATTGGCATGGCTACAATTGGGAAGAACGTAAACCCAAAGTAAAGACCAACAGAGAATTTTGGATTGCTAAAATAGAAAGAAACATTCAGCGGGATGAGGAAGTCAATGAAGAGCTAGAACGCTTAGGTTATAAGGTGTTTCGATTTTGGGAGACCGAAATTAAGAAGGAACTTGATCGATGTTTAACCGAAGTAACTCAACATTTAGAATCCCATCAATAGAGCAAATATCTATTTGTTTTCCGTCAATCTTAAGTGTCTACTACTGTTATCTTGCAGTATAATAAATTAATAATCATTAAAAAATTATACATATGAAGAGGATAGCAATTTTAGCTACAAATGGATTTGAAGAGAGCGAATTAAAATCACCAAAGGAAGCCATGGAAAAAGAAGGCTTTAAGGTAGATATCGTAAGTCTGGAATCAGGGGAGATAAAAGGATGGGCCGATGGTAATTGGTCTAACTCATATAAAGTGGATAAAACTTTGGATCAGGTAACGGCAGAAGACTATAATGCATTAATGTTACCAGGTGGAGTTATCAACCCGGATAAACTTAGAAGAGAAGAGAAAGTATTAACCTTTGTAAGAGACTTTTTTAAGCAAGAGAAGCCCGTAGCGGCAATATGTCATGCGGCTTGGACACTAATTAGTGCGGATGTGGTAAAAGGTCGTAAAATGACTAGTTTTAATTCTATTAAGGATGATTTGGTAAATGCTGGAGCAAACTGGGTAGATGAAGAAGTGGTAGTTGACCAAGGTTTTGTAACAAGTAGAAATCCGGATGATTTACCGGCCTTTAATTCTAAATTGATTGAAGAAATCAAAGAAGGTAAGCATGAAGAGCAGCACGCATAAGAGTGATGCGTAGTAAATTGATATAAATGTTAAGCCCCCGCAGTTTGTGGGGGCTTTTTTTTATTCTTGATTTTGGGAAATTTATGTTACGCTTGATAGCATTTTATCGATGAAATGAGTCTCTTGTATTTTTCACAACAGAGTTGGGTGGGTTCACAACAATATTTTAGACAGAAGAGAAAACAGCAGTAAGTTTACAGTGTAATTAAGTGATAGTAATGACCCCAAATCGCCCTAGAACTTAACCGAAACAAGTAACGAATCCCAAGTCCGCTACTTAACCTACAGAAGCTTACAAGAAATACCGGTCCCCACCGGAAAATCAAAAAAACCTACTTAAAAAAAGGGCCCCGATTCGGGGCCCTTTTTTTTGTGTTCTATTGTCTTAATCAGTCAATAGTAAAAGTCACTTTTGATGGGTTTCCTTTTCCTTTTAACTGTACGGTATACTTTCCTTTAGGTAAATAGGTCTTTCCGTCTTTAGCGGCTTTTAAGTCGGTTTTCTTCTTTTTTGTATATGATGCTTGCCCGGTTTCTGAAAAAGCCAAATCGTATGATAATATATTGAACCCCTTATCTGCTTTTAATTCAGTTTGACTTACTATAATACCTTCGTCAGATTTAATCACTGCTTCGTACGAGTTGGGTTGAGGACTGTAAAAAGTAATATCAAGGCCAGGAGTGTTGGCTTTTGCCCAAGTATTTGGCGGGTTGCCCCAACTTTTAGAGTGTTTGATGTCATTTATGTCAAAAACAACTAACTCTTTCTGGAGCAATTCTGGTGTCATTTTTTGTAAAACGGAAATATCCGCTTTGTAGATGCTTCGCCCGTGCGTGCCAACCAAAAGATGTTTGGCTTCCGGTTGAATTACTAAATCATGAACGGCCACATTGGGCATTCCGTTTTGGAAAACTTCCCAAGAGAGCCCTTGGTCAAAAGAAACATAAAGGCCATTGTCCGTGCCCGCAAATAAAAGGTTTTCGTTTTCAGGGTCTTCAATAATTACGTTGACTGCAGCCGTAGGAATAACTGTGGAAAGGGTTGACCAGCTTTTTCCATAATCATCGCTCCTAAAAATATAGGGTGTAAAATCATCCCACCGGTACCCATTGAGACAAACATACACACGCTCCTTTTTATGTTTGGAAGCGACTACACGGCTCACCCAAAGCTTGGCATCCGTTTGAACTTTGTCTATGTTTTTTGAAATGTTCTCCCAGTTGCTTCCTCCGTCTTTTGAAATATGTACAAGTCCGTCATCGCTTCCCGCGTACAAAAGGCCAAAGGCAAATGGAGACTCGGAAATGGTTGTTAGTGTGCCATAGGCAACATTGCCTTTCTTGCCGCCACGAGTCAAGTCCGGAGAAATGACCTCCCAGTCATCCCCTTGGTTCATGGAGCGGTGTAATTTATTGCTTCCGAAGTAAAGAATATCTTGATTGTGGGGGGAAAGTTGAATAGGAGTTTGCCAATTAAATCGGTACGGTGCCTCGCCCAATTCATGTTTAGGTTGAATATAATATCGCTTTCCGCTATTCTTATCAATCCTATAATAATTGCCAAATTGATATCCTGTATAGACCGTATTATGGTTTCGGTTATCAATTTCTATTTGCATGCCGTCACCGCCCATTAGTGATTTCCAGGGATAATCCCCTGTTTGGTGCCATTTGCTATTTTCCTCGGCATTGTGGGGTCCTTCCCAAACTCCATTGTCCTGAAGACCTCCATATACATGATACGGTTCTTGGTTATCTACATTTATGGCGTAAAACTGACCAACATTGGGTGAGTTGCTTTTGATCCAATGGGCACCATCATCATACGTAATATTAACACCGCCATCGTTTCCATTTATTAAATGTCCGGGCATTTTTGGATTGACCCAAAGCGCATGATGATCTGCATGAACATTTTCTCTGCTGATAGAAGTAAACGTTTTTCCGCCATCTGAGGATTTTATAATGGGTACACCTCCTAAATATACTTTATTTACATCATTGGGGTCTACCCGTATTTCGCCAAAGTAGTAGCCGTAACTATATAATAGACCATCAATGTAATCTTCATTCTGTTTTTGCCATGTTTTTCCTCCATCGTTACTTCGGTAAACTTCGGCACCGATAACCGGAGTATTGAATAATGAGGTGTTTGCATTTTCTAGGTATTTGGTTATATCAATGGGTTTGGCCACACCGCTGCGTATCATCTGCTTCACATTTTCGGCGCGGTATTTTTCTTGAAAATTATTTGTTTTCAGAAAGGCATTCAGCTTCTTGTCATCAAGTTTTAGAAAATCCGTTTCTGACATCGACTCAAAATCTTCTTTTGACAGTTCATTGGATTTTTTTTCTGGGATTTCGGTTTTCTCCCGATGTTCCTGATTGTCTAGAAAAGCATACACTGTTGTTTCATCAAATACGGCCAAACCAATACGGCCAACGCCATAACCAGTGGGAAAACCACTTCCATTATTAGAAATTCTGACCCATGAACTTCCGCCATCATTACTTTTGTAAATGTCCGAGTCATTTCCGCTTCCAAGAAAATCCCATGCTTTTCTATCTTTTTCCCATGCTGAAGCGTAGAGAATTTTAAAATTGTCAGGTGCCTGGGCAATATCTATTATTCCAGCCGTATCACTTATGAATAATATTCTTTTCCACGTTTTGCCACCGTCTATAGTTTTGTAAATACCTCTTTCTGTGTTTGGAGAATACAGATGCCCTGTAGCACCTATCACAACTTCGTCTGGATTTTCATTATTTATAAGGATACGTCCAATATGGTGAGCATCTTCCAATCCCATATTCTCCCATGTTTTTCCTTGATCGTTAGATTTTAGAATGCCCACCCCGGCATAGGAAGACCTGGAGGCATTGTTTTCACCGGTTCCCACCCATATAGTACCGGTTTCCCAATGCACGGCAATATCGCCAATGTTTTGAGTTTCTGAGTTGTCCATAATGGGAGAGAACGATGTTCCGTTATTATTGGTGTACCATAATCCTCCGCTGGCATAGGCTACATAAAATTCAATTGGGTTATTTGGGTTGACATCTAAATCAACCACTCTACCACTCATTACAGATGGTCCAATACTTTCTAATTTTATATGTTTTACCAGAGAATTGGCAGCCATTTTCTTTTTAAGCTGAAGCGCATGCTGAACGTCTTCTTTTGAAGTAGATTTTATTTGTCCACTGCTAATTGACCAAAAAAGCAAAAGGGAAGGAAGGATGAAAAATTTCATGAAAATGGGTTTTCTTTGTAAAGGAAAGTTAGCAAAACTGAATTATAAAGTATGGGCGACAGCCTTAAATTACAGATTAAACTTACAGGTTAACCCCAATAAGATAACAGTTAACGCTAAAACCGTTAATAATCACGCATTCTATTGTATTGTAACTTAAATTTTTGTTAATTTATTCAAAAGGAAATAATAGGTAAGTCACTTTTATGCCTTTATAACCTTAAAATATTTGACCTATTTACCACAGGTTTAAGGACAAGTAACATAACCAACTTTAATTAGAGACCCCAAAGGTTTTAACAAACCTTTGGGGTCTTACCATTTGTGAGTTCTCGTAAATCCTTAATTTTGATAAAATTCAAAATTGATATGAAGTACGATCAAATCAAGAGTAGTCTATTTATTAAAAATAGAAAGAAATTTATGGCAGCGATGCAACCAAAAAGCATTGCAGTTTTTAATTCTAATGATATTTATCCAATAGGTGCAGATAGTACATTACCCTTTGAACAACATAGAGATTTGTTTTATTTAAGTGGTGCGGATCAAGAAGAAACCATACTAGTACTGTTTCCTGATGCGCTGTCAAAGAAGCACCGCGAAATACTTTTCGTAAGAGAGACCAATGCCCACATTGCGGTTTGGGAAGGAGAAAAATTAACCAAAGAGAAAGCTACGGAAGTTTCAGGAATTGAAACAGTTTATTGGTTGCAAGATTTTGACAAGGTACTCTTTGATTTGATGACCGAGGCAGATACTATCTACTTTAACACCAATGAACACTACAGACAGGCCGTTGAAACACAAACACGTGAGGACCGCTTTATAATTGACTGTAAGCAAAAGTTCCCTGCGCACAAGGTAGCCAAGAGCAACCCCATCTTACAAAAGATAAGAGGCGTAAAGGAACCGGAGGAAATAGAACTGATGCAAACGGCATGTAACATTACGGATAAAGGGTTCCGTCGTGTGTTGAGCTTTACGAAGCCTGGCGTATGGGAATACGAGATCGAGGCGGAATTACTGCATGAATTCATTCGCAACCGTTCTAAGGGTTTTGCATATTCGCCCATAATCGCATCGGGTAATAATGCCAATGTTCTACATTATGTTGAAAACAACCAACAGTGTAAAAGTGGCGATTTAATTTTGATGGATACCGCGGCGGAATACGCCAATTATTCCTCCGATTTAACCCGAACGATTCCTGTAAATGGAAAATTCACCTCGCGACAAAAAGAAGTTTATGAAGCTGTTCTTCGCGTAAAGAACGAAGTGACTAAAATGCTTGTACCGGGTACAATTTGGGCAGACTATCATGTTGAATGTGGAAAACTGATGACTTCTGAACTTTTAGGTTTGGGCTTATTGGATAAAGCCGATGTTCAGAACGAGAACAAGGATTGGCCGGCCTATAAAAAATACTTCATGCATGGCACTAGTCACCATATTGGATTGAATACTCACGATTACGGAGAACTGAAAAAGCCTATGGAAGCCAATATGGTCTTTACCGTGGAGCCCGGCATCTATATCCCAGAGGAAAAAATGGGCATCCGTATAGAGGATGATGTGGTGATTCAAGAAAAAGGAGAACCGTTTAACTTAATGGCCAATATTCCTATTGAAGTTGAGGAAATTGAAGAGTTGATGAATAAGTAATAAATGTATTAGCTGGCTGGGGTGGTTTTAGGGTTGTTCTTATGGAGCAAATTCGCAATTACAAAAACCACTCCTGCCGGCAATACCCATCCTAGGCTATAACCGCTTAAAGGAATAATTTTTTGAATATTGGATAGAGCTTCTGTAAAACCAATACTTCCTAGAAAATCAGGAATACTGAAAATTATGGTAGTAATGACCACTGCTCTAAACACCTTTTCGGAAGCCAATTTATCCGGCACTATATTTAAAAGAATAAGCACAATAGTAATCGGATAAATAAACATTAGGGCGGGTAGGGCTACAGCAATAATGTATCCCACATTAAATTGGCCCATGACCACCCCTAAAATACAACCCAGTATGGCGGTAGTTAAATATACCGCGTGTGAATCGTGAAACCTGTATTTTATAAAATCTGCCGTACCGGTTACAATCCCCACGGCAGTGGTAAAGCAAGCAAGACTTACTAGAATGCTTAAGAATAGATTGGCAGTTCCTCCCAGCGTTTTTGTACTTATGCCACTTAATAATGCAGTTCGCGAAATATCGGCATTGAATTCTCCGTGCATTAAAGCCCCAGTAACTATAAGACCCGCATAGATTAGGAATAAGCTAAGACCTGCTAGCCAACCTGAACGTCTGATCAGAACTTTCTTTTCTTCATAGGTAGCTTCTTTTTTCTTCAAGTTGATTGAAATAATAATTACACCGCCCACTACCACTGCGCCAATGGCGTCAAAAGTTTGATAGCCTTCAAGAATACCATCTGAAAAAGGGTTCTGAAATACAGTATCACCGAAAGCAAAATCATAAGAAAATAAAGCTGTACCTATTATGAGGAATAAAATCAGGATGATAGCCGGCGTTAAAAGCTTTCCGAGAATATTCAAGATTTTTGAGCGATTAATAACAAATACAAATACCAGCGAAAAATATACAATGCTAGTTAATAGTGGTGGTGAGTCAAAAAATGGTTGGATTGCCATTTCATGCGTGACCGCTGCGGTACGTGGTGAGGGTAGGCTAATTGATATGGCATAAATAAGTAAGGAATAGATAAGACTAAAAGTGGGAGATACTTTTTTTCCGAAGTCAAAAATAGTACCCTGCAATTTAGCGTGTGCCATAATTCCCATAATAGGTATGAGCACTGCGGAAGCACAAAAACCTAGTGCAACCAACCACCACAGTTCACCGGACTTGTTGCCTAGCAACGGTGGCAGTATAAGATTACCTGCCCCAAAGAATAAAGAGAACAGGGCAAACGCGGTTACGAGAACCTCTTTAGTTTCCTTAGTTAGCATAAAAAGCAATTAGGAATAGTACGGCAAATCATTTCTGGCTATCTATTAGGTTTAGGTACTTCATCGAAAATATAGGAGGTTATTCATCGGTTTCGATGAACGGCAACCTAAAAATGGGTGTGAAATTCGTAATGGGATAAAATCGCGGAAAGATACCGTAAATTCACCTGATAACAAACGTAGGGATGGCCGATTTAAGAGTGCTGTTTGTCGAATAAAATGTATTTCATCGAAAAAACGGTACAATGACAGGACGCCATCCAATAAAAAAAGATATGATGGCGTTCAAGTAAAAGAGTGCCTAAAAAACATTTTAAAGATCAGACCCAAATTTTTGCAGTAAGCGGTTTCCCAAGGACCGATGATGCGTTTTTAAACCTACAACCATGAAGAAGTTTTTTTGCAGTTTATTCGGCCATCACTACACAGTGTCAAAAAAAGTGACCTTACACATTAAAGAGTATAAATGTATTCATTGTGGAAAACAAGTTACAACAGATGTAAGTGGAAACCTTTCAACGCTTACTCCGGAACTGCAGGATATTAATAAAACCTTAGAAAATATATTTCAGAAAAGACATAGGGCAGCAGAGCATGCCGCTTAACTATGCTTTGGCACCAAAATCCTGAACCGATATAGGCATCGGGATTTTAAACTTATTTCCGGAAATTTAGGAAACAGCCTCGTTCTCCACTGTCGTTCGCCCCACAACAGTACAAGTTAGGTATGTCCTTTATTTTCGGGAATTTTTTGTTATTATATGAGTTTGACATCGGTGTAAACCTCATATTTATAGGTCTTTAAAAACTCTTTTCTTCTACTGTTTTCAGAATTTTGGTACTGATGAGGTCTATTTCTGCATCAGGCAAATCGTGTCCCATATTATCTACCCATAAACTATCCGCATTTGGGATTATTTTCGCCATTTTTTTTCCATGTGCAATGGGTATAACAGGGTCTTGCTCTCCATGAATTATAAGCACGGGCACCTTCAATTTTGATAGTCCATCATATCTGGGTTCAGCGGTCTCAATCGCTTTTTGATGTTGTCTTCCCGCAATAAAATGAAAGCCATCCCTCTTTTCAATATTGTAAAGAGCAGCTTCCGCTAAAGGCTTACTGGCTATAGGACCTGTGGCCTCTCCCATTAATATTCTCTTTTGTACAAATTGAAGTTTCATTTGAGCTTTTTTGCCGCCAAAAAAACCATATTTTAGTACGGCACTCACCATTTTTGGAAGAACTTCCGGTGATGGAGTCGGTAATGTAGAATCGAACAAATCTGCCGATGACATGATCGAGGTAAGACTTTGAAAACGTTTTTCTTGTTGAATCACGGCAATCTGCGAAATCATACCTCCCATGGAAACGCCAATAATATGGGCCTTTTCAATATGTAAACTATCCAGAATTGCAATGGGGTCATTGGCCATGCTGGCAAGCGTATAGTCTTTATCGGTTTTTTTCAGCCGCTGGGTCAAACCTGTGCCTCTATGGTCGTAGCGTATAACATCATAACCGGCACCGGTGAATTTTGAAATAAAACTTGGTGGCCATGTTAGTGCATCGTTTGCGGCACCCATTACCAATAAAACAGTACCTTTTTTAGAGGCTTTAGATGGGATGCGTTCATACCAAATTTTCCAGCCGTCAGAAATGGCAAATCCTGTTTTGCCCTTTACCATTTCGGGCAAAGGTTCTTGGATAACCGTTTTGATTAATGATTCCGTCTCGTCAGATAATTTTGGTACTGATGCACAGGCATAAAAGAGGAAGGCAATTATGGCGAAAATGGATAACCGTAGTCCCCAATTCCTACCTCTATTATGCTTTTTCATATAAGAAATTTAGTCGTTTGACTTGAAGGAATTCCACCCTTGGGCGGTTAATTCAATTTTTGTGTTGCCCCTTGTAACCAAATGAGCGCCTTCACTTTCATCGGTCATATGACCTATTACAGTTAAGCTAGGATTTCCTTTGATCTTGTCAAAATCGTTTTGTGCAATGGTAAAAAGAAGTTCATAGTCTTCACCTCCGCTAAGGGCAATAGTGGTACTATCTATGTTAAACTCTTCGCAAGCACTTATTACAGTAGGGTCTAATGGAATTTTTTCTTCAAAAAGATTACATCCTACCTTGCTGCTCTTACAGAGATGAAGAATTTCAGAAGAAAGTCCATCGCTTATATCGATCATGGCACTTGGCAGTACCTCTAATTTTTTCAAAAGTTCAACAATGTCTTTTCGTGCCTCAGGCTTTAACTGACGCTCAACAATATATGAGTAGGGAGAAAGATCAGGTTGGTTATTAGGATTTACCTTAAAAACTTCTTTTTCACGATCTAAAACCTGCAGTCCCATATATGCGGCACCTAAATCGCCACTAACAACCAATAAGTCATTTGCTTTTGCGCCGCTACGATAGGTGATTTCCTCTTCTTTAGCTTCGCCAATTGCCGTAATACTAATAAGCATTCCAGACGTAGATGAAGTAGTGTCACCACCAATAAGGTCTACATTAAAAATCTTTGCTGCTAGAGCAATTCCTGCGTAAAGTTCTTCTAATGCTTCTAGCGGAAAACGGTTGGAAACAGCCAATGAAACTGTAATTTGTTTAGCTGTGGCGTTCATGGCGTACACATCTGAAAGGTTCACCATTACGGCTTTGTAGCCCAAATGCTTTAGGGGCATATAGCTAAGGTCAAAATGGACACCTTCTATCAATAAGTCTGTAGTTAGTATCGTTTTGTCCGTATGGTCAAATACGGCGGCGTCATCGCCAATCCCTTTTATAGTGGACTTATGTTTTATTTCAAAATTTTTGGTCAAATGTTCTATGAGTCCAAACTCGCCCAATTTCTCAAGGGACGTACGTTCTTGATTTTTATCTTCTAGCATTTTGCAAAAGTAAGAATGATAATCCTTATAGCCCTATTTTTCTATTAATAGCATCTAACAAAAATGTAATTGAGCTTTTGATGGATTTGTGGTATGCTTTTTATTTGAAAAACACTCTTTCTTCTAAAACCAGATTGGTTTTTACGAGCGGTCGCTTTTAGTATAGAAGAATGTTATTTTCTAGTGATTTTGTAATTTTTGTAAGATAGGTCTATGCCAAAATAATTTTTTAGGATTTTTTTGGTTCGGTCTTTTAAACTTATTCGACTCATGGATATATCATAATCGAATGCCCAATTTTTCCTTTTTATTCGTGGAATAATAACTTGAGGATGGTCCCCTTTAAAAGGAGTTATTTTATGTATGCTATCTTCGTAAATATATTTCTTGGGAGCTGTCTTAGCTTTTTCTAACTCCTCTTTTCCCCTGTATAGTGAACCAAAATTTGATTGCTTCCTTTGCATCGCTTCAGGTTCACGAACCCAGCCATAATGGTAAACCGAAGCATCTATTGTCTTTACATTAAGTTTTTCGTTATCATTTTTACGAAAACCTTGAGCGTCTTTATAAGAGTAGATAGTACCATTGTTTTTAATGACTCTTATCTCGTGAGAATACCAATTTGAAGAGGCTCCGATGTAATCAAAGGAACCATAAAAATGTAAATATTTAAAAAGAAGTCCGTCTACTTGCTCATTGTTCACATGTTTTAACATCGCATCTTTGATGGTTTTTAAATCCTTCTCATGAATAACCTCGTCTGCTTGTATGTAAAACGCCCAATCAGTATCATCGGATATGTGCTTTAAAGCCTTGTTTGTTTCAGTAGCTAGTACCTTCCCTCCTTCTCTTAAATTATCGTCCCATTCCGTCTCAATAATTTTTATTTTCTCATGGTTAATGCTTTGAATCAATTCTAGCGTACCATCTTCACATTTTCCAACTGCTATTACAAATTCGTCGCAAAGTGGTAAAATAGATTGAATGGATTCTATAACTGGATACTCAAAACGAACGGCGTTTTTAACGAAAGAAAATCCGGTTACCTTCATAAGAAATTGGCGTAATTTTTTTCTAAAACTATTAAAATAGTTTTAATAATACTACTTAGATTTTTTAGAGCTTTAAAAAGAGTGTTGATGCTCACTTGTTTAATGATGTAATGCTCGCTGAATAGCAAAGCTTGAAAAGCAAGGGGGACTAATATGCTAAATGCTTAGTTTATGTTCGTTTAAATGGTGCTCTGCCAGTGAAGTGCGATTATAAAGATGGTAATAGAAAAACCTTATTTGAATATACGTTATAATAATGTTAGTTCTTATGGTTAAACCCTACTAATGCCGTATATTTGTGAACTATTTAGATTAAATCCAAATGCTTATGATTCAAGTATCTGAGACTGCGAAAAAGAAAGTCATTGACTTAATGACTGAAGGAGGTTTTGATGCCTCCAAAGACTTTGTTCGTGTAGGTGTCAAAAGTGGTGGGTGTAGCGGCCTTTCATATGAACTCGATTTTGACAAAAAAAAAGATGAGACCGATAAGGTTTTTGAAGATAATGATGTGCGTATTATTGTAGATAAAAAGAGTTTTCTCTACTTAGTGGGTACAACGCTGGAGTATTCTGGCGGACTGAACGGAAAGGGTTTTGTTTTCAATAACCCTAATGCACAACGCACCTGCGGGTGTGGTGAAAGTTTTTCGTTATAAACGGAAAATAGTAAAAGAACTAATTATTCAATTACCTAGCGTAGTTGGTATAAAAGGAAAAAATGGCATACACAGAAGAAGAACTAAAAAAGGAACTCGAAACTAAGGAGTACGAGTACGGTTTCTATACGGATATTAAATCCGACACTTTTCCGAATGGATTGAATGAAGAAATCGTTATCGCCATTTCGAAAAAGAAAGAAGAACCCGAGTGGATGACTCTTTGGCGTTTGGAAGCCTTCAAAATCTGGAAAGAGATGGAGGAACCAGAATGGGCCAATGTACATTATACGAAACCAGATTTTCAGGCAATAAGCTATTATTCAGCTCCTGTAAAAGCAGATCCCAATAAATCATTGGATGATGTAGATCCGGAGTTATTGGAGATGTACAAAAAGTTAGGGATTTCTGTTGATGAACAAAAGAAATTGCAAAACGTTGCTGTAGATATAGTAATGGACTCTGTTTCCGTTGCTACTACGTTCAAAAAGACATTGGCTGAAAAAGGAATTATTTTTTGCTCTATTTCAGAGGCAATAAAAGAACATCCTGAGTTGGTTAAAAAATACTTAGGTTCTGTAGTTCCCCAGAAAGATAACTTTTACGCGGCTTTAAATTCTGCTGTGTTTTCAGACGGGTCTTTCTGTTATATTCCAAAAGGGGTTCGTTGCCCAATGGAACTATCTACATATTTTAGAATCAATCAAGCAGGTACAGGTCAGTTTGAAAGAACACTTGTAATTGCAGATGAGGATAGTTATGTAAGTTACCTAGAAGGCTGTACGGCGCCATCAAGAGATGAGAATCAATTGCACGCTGCCGTGGTAGAGCTTATTGCTCTGGATGATGCCGAGATAAAATACTCAACGGTACAAAACTGGTTCCCTGGGAACAAAGAGGGTAAAGGTGGGGTTTACAATTTCGTAACCAAAAGAGGTTTGTGCGAGAAAAATGCAAAAATTTCTTGGACACAAGTAGAAACGGGCTCAGCTGTTACGTGGAAATATCCATCTTGTATTTTAAAAGGAGATAACTCAATTGGAGAATTTTACTCTATTGCCGTTACCAACAATTATCAGCAGGCCGATACCGGTACTAAAATGATACACTTGGGCAAGAATACCCGTAGCACCATAATTTCAAAAGGTATATCTGCCGGAAAATCGCAAAATAGCTATAGAGGTCTTGTACAAATAAGTAGCCGGGCAGATAATGCACGTAACTTTTCACAGTGCGATTCTCTCTTGATGGGCAATGAATGCGGTGCACACACTTTTCCATATATTGAGGTAAAGAATAAAACAGCACAAATAGAGCATGAGGCAACCACTAGTAAAATTGGTGAAGACCAAATTTTCTACTGTAACCAAAGAGGTATAGATACCGAAAAGGCTATTGCGTTGATAGTAAACGGATTTAGTAAAGAAGTTCTGAACAAGTTACCAATGGAATTTGCCGTGGAAGCTCAAAAATTACTGGAAATTAGTTTAGAAGGCTCAGTAGGGTAGTACTTGCCAGATGCAGATTTATAGTTTGATTAATAAATAAGATTTACAAAATGCTTAAAATCGAAAATTTACACGCTAGTGTAGAGGACAAAGAAATATTAAGAGGAATTAACCTAGAGGTTAAAGCTGGTGAGGTTCACGCTATTATGGGGCCTAACGGTTCCGGTAAGAGTACCTTGGCATCTGTTATTGCCGGTAAAGAAGAATTTGAAGTAACCGAAGGTAGTGTTCAATTAGAAGGGGAGGATTTGGAAGAAACGTCTCCAGAAGAGCGCGCTCACAAAGGTGTTTTCCTTTCTTTTCAATACCCTGTAGAAATACCTGGGGTTTCCGTTACCAACTTTATGAAAACTGCGATCAATGAATCCAGAAAGGCACGAGGCCTAGAAGATATGCCTGCTAAGGATATGTTGAAGTTGATTCGTGAGAAGTCTGAAATGTTGGAAATTGACCGTAAGTTCTTGTCTCGTTCGCTTAACCAAGGTTTTTCTGGTGGGGAGAAGAAACGTAATGAGATATTCCAAATGGCAATGTTAGAGCCAAAATTGGCTATTCTAGATGAAACCGATTCTGGTTTGGATATTGATGCACTACGTATTGTTGCAAACGGAGTAAATAAATTAAAAAGTAAGGACAATGCTGTAATTGTAATTACACACTACCAGCGTTTGTTAGATTATATCGTACCTGATTTTGTTCATGTATTGCACAATGGTAAAATTGTGAAATCTGGAGGCAAAGAATTGGCTCTAGAACTAGAAGAAAAAGGATACGATTGGTTGAAGCAGGAAACTGCGGTTTAAAATAGTACGAAGTACAGAGTTATTGGTACAAAGCATTAAAAACTTTGTACTCAATACTTAATACTAAAATATATGGATTTAAAAGACAAGTTGATATCATCTTTTATGGCGTTCGAGAACAACGTTGATATTGAGCACTCTGTGCACGACGTTAGAACAGAAGCCATGAAAAACTTTGAACTCAAAGGTTTTCCTACTAAAAAAGAGGAAGCTTGGAAGTATACTTCTTTGAATAGCATTCAAAAAGTAGATTTCAGTATTTTTCCTCGAGAGGAAAATACCCTTGAGTATAAAGACGTTAAAAAATATTTTTTACACGAAATAGACTCGTACAAAATCGTCTTTGTAGACGGTATTTATAGCTCATACCTTTCAGAGACTACACATGATGGAGTGGATATTTGTTTAATGAGCGCAGCGCTTACAAAGCCAATGTACAAGGCTGTTATAGATGTGTATTTTAATAAAGTGGCCTCAAAAGATGAATCGCTTACTACATTGAATACGGCATTTAGTAGAGAAGGAGCATATATTTACATTCCTAAAAACAAAATGCCTAAAAAGCCTATCGAAATCATTCATTTCGCTACTGGTAATGAGGCTTCTATTTTGTTGCAACCAAGGAATTTGGTCATTGTTGAGGAAAATGCGGAAGTGCAGATTATTGAGCGTCACCAGAGTTTAACTTCAAATGAAGTTTTGACCAACTCGGTTACCGAAATCTTTGCTGCTAAAAGCGCTATTGTTGACTATTATAAGATTCAAAATGACGCAGCTACAGCTTCATTGATTGATAATACTTATGTTGATCAAAAGGATAAGAGCTTGGTAAAAGTGCATACCTTTTCTTTTGGTGGTAAACTAACGCGTAACAACCTTAACTTCTATCAGAATGGGGAGTATATAGACTCTACCATGAAAGGAGTTACTATTTTAGGTGATAAGCAGCATGTAGATCACCATACCTTGGTACATCATATACAGCCAAATTGCGAAAGTCATCAAGATTACAAGAGTATTTATGGTGATAGCTCTACGGGTGTTTTTAATGGCAAGATTATAGTAGATAAGATTGCGCAGAAAACAAATGCCTTTCAACAGAACAATAACATTTTGGTTAGTGACAAGGCTACTATAAACAGCAAACCACAGCTAGAAATTTTTGCAGATGATGTAAAATGTTCGCATGGTTGTACTATTGGTCAGCTAGATGAGGATGCTTTATTCTACTTGCAATCTCGTGGTATTCCTAAAAAGGAAGCTCGTGCTTTGTTAATGTATGCTTTTGCCAATAATGTTTTGGAAAGTGTACGGATACCAGAACTAAAAACACGTATTAATAGATTGATTGCCAAAAAATTAGGCGTTAATCTTGGGTTTGATTTGTAGAAAGTGTAAAATGCTTTTTTAACAAGAGATTATCTTAAAATACAGAATTTATTTAACGGCACTTTAATAGTGTCGTTATTTTTTTGTATGAATTTACTTATAAATTTACGACCGAATTATAAACCATTAATTATTCGTTCGTATGAAAAAAATCTACTTTTTAACAGTTTCAATCTTCTTTCTAAGTGCAAGTTTGTTCGCCCAAGACAAAAAATGGAGTGTGGAGGCAAATTACCCGATTTCCGTTGGTGATGACTTAGGAGCTGACGCACCAGCTATTCTAGACTTAGGATTAAAATACCGATTTTTCGATTTTAATATTGTAAAAATAGGAGCGAGTATAAGTGCAGGATATTTTCGACAAAATCATAATTACTCTATTAATGAAGAACTGTTTGATTTCACGGAAACCCATTGGTTATTTCAGCCAAAGTTATTTGCGGAGTTTACTATTCCATCAATTAAAAAACTCCACCCTAGTATAGGATTGGGATATACTTTTACAGAATCTAAAAACAAGGGAATTGCCTTTAACGAACCTGCTGAATTGAAACGTTCACCAGGAGGTGTAAGTTTAAATCTAGGGCTTTCTTATGATGTAACTAAGCGATTTTTTTTACAAGTGCAATGTGATTATACTAGAAGTACTGGTACGGTAAAGGGTGAAGGATACACCGAAAATATTAAAGATAATTTAGGCTTTGTGTAAGCGGGAGTTGGTTTTCGCTTCTAATTGTAATTATTAAGACATAAAAAAACCAAGATAACTATCTTGGTTTTTTCTTTTATAAGAATACCTTCAACTTAGAAAGCTTCTTATTTTCACTATAATTTAAGGCATAGTCGGTATCTTTGTGCTCAATTTAATTACTATGATAGACGTTACTAAAATTCGTAAAGATTTTCCAATTCTCAAAAGAGAAGTTAATGGAAAGCCCTTGGTATACTTAGACAATGCTGCTACATCTCAAACCCCACAACAGGTTATTGATGTTATTGTAGACTACTATCAAAACTATAATGCCAATATACATCGTGGTGTGCATGCGCTTTCCCAAGAAGCAACTGATAAATATGAGGTAGCACGGCAAAAGATTCAGAAGCACTTTAATGCGAAAAATTCGTATGAAATCATATTTACGTCAGGAACAACCCACAGTATAAACATCGTTGCCAACGGATTTACAACTTTGCTTGAAAAAGGCGATGAGATTTTGGTTTCCGCTATGGAGCATCATTCCAACATTGTGCCTTGGCAAATGTTGGCCGAGAGGACAGGAGCCGTTTTAAAGGTGATTCCTATGAACCTTGAGGGTGAGTTGAAGATGGATGTTTATGCCGAATTACTTTCTAATAAAACGAAACTGGTTTTCTGTAATCATATATCAAATGCATTGGGTACCATTAACCCAATTGAAATAATTATAGATAAAGCACATGCTGTTGGCGCTGCTGTTTTGATTGATGGTGCACAAGCTGCACCTCATGTTAAAGCAGATATGCAAAAATTAGATGTAGATTTTTATACGGCTTCTGCCCATAAAATGTGCGGACCTACAGGAGAAGGTATGTTGTATGGTAAAGAAGAGTGGCTCAATAAATTACCTCCTTATCAAGGTGGTGGTGAAATGATTGCTGAGGTTACTTTTGAAAAAACGACTTATGCCGATCTTCCTCATAAATTTGAAGCAGGTACGCCAAATATTTGCGGTGGTATTGCCTTTGGTGCGGCATTAGACTATATGAACGCTATAGGTTTTGAAGCAATTGCAGCATACGAGCACGAATTGCTTGAATATGCTACCCAAGAACTGCTAAAAATAGAAGGCCTCAAGATTTACGGAACAGCTAAAAATAAGACTTCGGTTATCTCTTTTAAGATAGAGGGGCTTCACCCTTATGATATCGGCTCTATCTTAGATAAATTGGGTGTTGCCGTACGAACCGGTCACCATTGCGCACAACCAATTATGGATTTTTACAAAATTCCGGGTACGGTAAGAGCTAGTTTTAGCTTTTATAATACTATGGATGAGGTAGATGCGTTGGTTGCTGCCGTTGTTAGGGCCAAAGGCATGTTGGAGTAGCTACTGGCGTTATCATTCTCTTAAAGTGTTGAAATCCATAGATACTTATTGTATTTTTACCCAAAATAGCGATAATGCAGATAAAGGAAATACAAGACGAAATAGTAGACGAATTCTCAATGTTCGATGATTGGATGCAGCGCTACGAATACATGATCGAGTTGGGCAAGAGTCTACCGCTTATCAACGAAAAATTTAAGACCGATGATAATATTATCAAAGGTTGTCAGAGTAAAGTGTGGGTTCATGCGGAGCTAGAGGAAGATAAACTGGTTTTTACTGCAGATAGCGACGCTATTATTACGAAAGGTATAATAGCTATTTTAATTCGTGCTTTTAGTAATCAAAGACCACAGGACATCATAGATGCGGATACCCAATTTATTGATGAAATTGGTTTGAAAGAACATCTTTCGCCTACTCGTGCAAATGGTTTGGTAAGTATGATCAAGCAACTAAAATTATACGCAATAGCGTACCAAACACAATTAAATTAAGGTATCGTCAATAAAAGGATCGCCTTAAATTTTAAAGAATTAATTCCAAGAACATGAGCGAAGAAACAGTAGTAGATACCCAAGAATTGGGAGAAAAAATAGTAATAGTACTTAAGACAATTTACGATCCAGAAATCCCTGTTGATATATATGAACTAGGTTTGATTTACGACGTTTTCGTGAACGAAGATAATGAAGTGAAAATTTTAATGACACTTACTTCCCCTAACTGTCCGGTAGCGGAATCATTACCTGCTGAGGTAGAGGAAAAGGTAAAGTCTTTAGATATGGTTAAAGACGCCGAGGTTGAAATAACCTTTGATCCACCATGGACACAGGAGCTTATGAGTGAAGAGGCTAAATTGGAGTTAGGATTGCTATAATACCCATTATGTCAGAAGAAATCATCAATAGAGTTGCCGAGAGCAAACTCATTACATTTAACTTAGAAGATTATTATCTTCCGGGCAAGCGGGTTGTTTTTGATATTTCAGAATGGCTTTTAGAAGGGTTTTTGCTGAAAGAGAAAGAATTTAGAGTTCATGCAGCAGAGCACGATTGGTCTCAGTACCAAGATGCCTATGTTGCCCTACAATGCTCTACTGATGCCGTTGTGCCTGGCTGGGCCTATATGTTGTTGGCAACTAAGCTTCAACCTTTTGCCAAGAGGTATACACAAGGCTCATTAGAACAATTGGAAACCCTATTGTACGCAGAGACTTTAAAGGATTTAGATGTTTCAGAATTTAAAGATAAATTTGTAATTGTTAAAGGCTGTAGTAACAAACCGGTGCCTCCCAATGCTTATGTATTGATAATAGGAAAGTTACAGCCGGTAGTAAAATCTCTCATGTATGGAGAGGCATGTTCTTCCGTGCCTTTGTACAAAAGAAAGTAGTTTTTTTTATTGGAAATGAGTGACAATTATTAATTTCGCGTGTCTAAATTAATAAACACAAAAACCATGAGAAAATTACTGCTTACATCTTTAGCATTACTTACTTTTTCGGTAAGTTTTGCACAGACAATAGATGAATTAAAGGCTGAACAAGCTGCAAAAAAAGATTCTATAAGTGCCATTCAAGGAAGAGTGAATGCCCTTCAAGGACAAATTGATGCATTCCCAGGGTGGAAAATAAGAGCGTTCGGTACTATTGGTGCCAACCTTTCAAAATTTAACAACTGGTATTCGCAAGGTACACCAGATAACTCTGCTGGAAATATTGGAGTTACGGTTAACGCAATTGCTAATTTGGATAGAGAGAAGTTCTTCTGGAGAAACTCTGCTAATGCCAATTTCCAATGGGTTAAATTAGATGATAAAAATGACCCTACGGATACTGAAGGATTTGATAACACAACAGATGTTTTCAACATCACTTCTTTATACGGTTACAAATTGAATAAGAGCTTTGCTATTTCAGCTTTGGCGGAATACCGTACATCTATTATCAATAACTTTAATGATCCTGGTTATTTAGATTTTGGTGTTGGTGCTACTTGGACTCCTATTCCTGATATGGTAGTTGTTATTCACCCGTTAAACTACAACTTTGTATTTGCAGATAATGATGCAGCTTATGATTCTTCTGCTGGTGCTAAGATTGTTGTTGATTATGCAAAACAATTAGGTGCAATTAACTTTAAGACCAACTTCTCTACTTTTCAAAGTTACAAGAGCGGAGATCTTTCTAACTGGACATGGATCAACTCTTTTGGGTACACGCTTTGGAAAGGAATTGGTGTAGGTTTTGAATTCGGTCTTCGTGATAATAAGCAAGAAGGTTTAGCTAACGCATTACTTACGGATACCAATGCGTCTTTTGACAATTTGGATAATGTTTTACAGAGCTACTACCTTTTTGGTCTTAACTACTCTTTCTAAAAAAGTATAATCTATACATAATGAAAACGCCCCGATGAAAATCGGGGCGTTTTTTTTGTTAAGTAGGATTAGTTAAGTTTGGTTGTACAGTCAATAAATCAAACCTCGGTTAAGTAATTTATTTGGGACGTACACTAAATTTCAAATACAAGACGAATGTAGATGGCAACTCTATAATTGCTAAATTTTTGTTGTGAACCCATCTTAATTTGTGGTGTAGCTCGTTAAAATGAACATAGCTTCGATGAAATACACTTCAAATCATTTGTTCTAGTAATTTGGTATTGTAAAACAAAAAAGCCCGTCTGAACGGCTTTTTTGTTAAGTAGGTTTACTTATAAAATTTAATTGCGATTTGGGGTCACAATATTTTAAGCTTTTCGTAGGTCAAGTTCGGATTTGGGATTCGCACTTGTGTCGGTTAAGTTCAAGATTCGATTTGGGGTCATTGCTATCACTTAATTACACTGTAAATTTACGCTGGTTTGTTCAACCCACTAAATTATTGTTGTGAACTTATCAAAGTCTGTTGTGAAAAACACAAGTGGTTAAATAAGTCCGATGAACGGTATAGAAGGAGCTAAGCTAAGAAGATTATAAAAAATAGAAAGCAATAAAAAACCCTCTTATATAGAGGGTTTTTTTATCAAGTAGGTTTGGTCAATTTGGTATTATTTTTTTCTGATTAAGTAACGGGTTTGGGGTTCGTTACTTATTTCGGTCAAGTTCAAGATTCGATTTGGGGTCATTACTATCACTTAATTACACTGTAAACTTACGCTGGTTTATTCAACCTCCTAAATTATTGTTGTGTAGGCAACTCAGCTTGTTGTGAAAAACACAAGTGGCTAGGTATGTCCGATGAACGGTAAGTTTATATCCTATTTTGGGCTAATACTCGTCCAAATGTTCTGGGTATAAAAAGTTGTTGTAAGGAAAACGGGTGACATGAATATCCCTAACTTCGTCATAGACCCTTTTTCTGAATTCGTCCAGATTTTCTTTGTTTAAGGCTGATATGAACAGAGCTTTGTCACCAACACGCTGCATCCAGGTTTTTTTCCATTCTCCAATGGTGAAATGCCTTCCGGTTCTTTCGGTTGTCAAATCGTCATCATCTATTTCGGCATGTTCATATTTATCAATTTTATTGAAAACCATAATAGTGTTCTTATCGGCACTATCTATCTCATCTAAAATTTTGTTGACGGATTCTATATGTTCTTCAAACTGCGGATGTGAAATATCAACAACATGAAGTAATAGATCTGCTTCCCGAACTTCATCCAAAGTACTTTTAAAGCTCTCTACCAGTTGCGTAGGTAATTTGCGTATAAAACCAACCGTGTCACTCAATAGAAAAGGCAAATTACCTATAACGACTTTACGTACCGTAGTATCTAGTGTAGCAAAAAGCTTGTTCTCGGCAAATACCTCACTTTTACTGATTACGTTCATTAAAGTGGATTTCCCTACGTTGGTATAACCCACTAAAGCCACACGTACCAAAGCGCCACGGTTACCACGTTGGGTTTCCATCTGGCGGTCTATCTTAAGTAACTTTTTCTTTAATAGAGAAATACGGTCCCTTACAATACGTCTATCCGTTTCAATTTCGGTTTCACCAGGTCCACGCATTCCAATACCACCACGTTGACGCTCAAGGTGAGTCCAAAGTCCGGTTAGGCGAGGCAGTAAATATTCGTACTGGGCTAGTTCCACCTGTGTACGCGCATAGCTAGTCTGGGCCCGTTGTGCGAAAATATCCAGAATAAGGCTGGTACGATCTACAATTTTGCAACGAAGTAACTTTTCTATATTTCGCTGTTGGGCGGGCGTTAATTCGTCGTCAAAGATTACGGAACCTATGTCATTCTGTTTTACGAATGCCTCTACTTCTTCCATCTTACCAGAACCTATTAAGGTCTTGGGGTTAGGAACGTCCATTCGCTGAACAAATCGTTTCAAAACCTCGCCACCTGCGGTGAAGGTCAAAAACTCAAGCTCATCAAGATACTCGGTAACTTTCTCCTCGCTCTGCTCGCGGTTTATAATACCGATCAATACGGCTCTTTCGTGATCTATGGTGTTCTTTTCTAACATATCTAAACTAAAATGCAAATTTAAGCAATACTGACCGAGCTATTTTCGTAATTTTAAGATCGCAATCGAGAAATTTATGATTTTTTCATTTTTCAGAAAGAAAAAAGGAAGCCATTTAAATACAATTAGCTTCTACAACCTAGAAAACCTATTTGATACAGTAGACGACCCTAAAACTCTCGACGACGATTTTACTCCTAAAGGTCGTAAAAAGTGGTCCTTAAGAAGGTACAAAAAAAAGTTGTATAAACTGGCCAAGACCATATCTGAAATAGGTAATTCTGAAACCCAGAGTCCGCCTGTTCTCGTGGGAGTGGCAGAGGTTGAGAATCATCAAGTTATGGAGGATCTTCTTGCTGCCGAGCCCTTGGCGAATATAAAATATAGCTATGTGCATTATGATTCTCCAGATGAAAGAGGTATTGATTGCGGATTAATCTATCATAAGGACCACTTTGAAGTGCTACACTCGGAGCCTATTACATTATTTATTTATGAAGAGGACGGAAGAAGAGATACCACGCGAGATATTCTATATGTAAAGGGCAAGCTCAATAATGAAGTGGTTCACATTTTTGTCAACCATTGGCCATCGCGAAGAAGCGGGAATTCTACAACAGAACACAAACGCATGATTGCGGCTGATACTATCATAAATTTCATGACTGGAATTGAAGAAAATGAGGCCGATCCCAATTATATTATAATGGGAGATTTTAACGATGGCCCAAAATCTGAAAGTATACGTGCATTAATGGAAACAAAGACATTGTACAACCCCATGGAAAAATTGCTTACTCCTGAGCGTGGCAGTGCCAACTATAAAAGGTCATGGATGCTTTTTGACCAAATTATGGTGTCGCACAGTTTTCTAAATTTTGAAAAGGGCACACATAGTTTTGCGCATGCCAATATTTTTGATGAACATTTTCTGACAGAATTTAAGGGTAAGTTCATGGGGTCTCCCTTTCGCACTTATATTGGTAATAAATACATTGGTGGATACAGCGATCATTTTCCTGTGTATATTCAGTTAAAATATAATGCTTAACCTTCCTTTAGATACTTTTAATATCACTTTCGTCTAGCAGTTCGTCTCCGCGTAAGCGCAAAAATACTTGGGCGGTGGTAACTACATCAAGTTCACAATAGGTAACGATCCGGTCTAAGTCTTTCTCCTCATAATAAACTTCGCGTACCATACTGCCATCAATATCTTGTTTAGGTGACGGAATACCCAAAATATTGGCCAATAGTTTCAAGGAGGTGAAATTCTTATAATCGCCAAACTTCCAGAGCTCCATAGTATCTAAATGTGGAATTTCCCATGGTTTTTTACCGAAAAGATTCAGTTTGAACGGTAATTCAATACCATGAATAATCATTCTACGGGCGATATAAGGAAAGTCGAATTCCTTGGCGTTGTGTCCACAGAGCAAATGCTTGGTTGAGCTAAAATGTCCGTTCAATAAATTTTTGAACTCTTTTAATAATTTATCTTCTTCTCCATAAAACGAAGTAGTTCTAAAGGTTTTATTTTCTCCGTTAATGCGAAAGTAACCAACAGAGATACATACAATCTTACCAAATTCTGCCCAAATACCGGCACGGTCATAGAACTCCTCTGCTGTGAAATCTTCTTTACGTTGGTATTTGGACTTTTGGTCCCACAGTTCTTTTTTTTCGTCGTTCAAGGCATCAAAGCTTTCCTGCTCAGGTACTGTTTCAATATCTAAGAATAAAATATGTTCTAAGTTTATTCTACTTAACATGAATGGATTTTTTTGATTAAATATAAGAAAATAGCTATCTTATTTTGGTTGAAATTCGTTTATTTCATGTGAATAACTGAATGTCTTCATAATAAGAAGATGCGCAATGTTACAAGAAATATCTTTCTAAGAAGCATCACTTTTGTTTGAGAAAAAGGAAAATTCGGGCGCTACTAAGGTGTAATGAATCACCCATCTTGTGGAAACTAAGCTCATCAAAAATGATTTTTACCGAAATATTTTCATGTTCAACTTCCATTATCATTTGTTCAGGGTCTATGTTATATAGATTAGTTCCTGTCTTGCTCAAGTCTATAAGTTTTGGACGAAGTTGAATCTCATGTAGCGTTAAACTATTTTTAGGCGCAAGTAGACACAGAAAATTATTCTCATGGTCATAATCTATGGTATAATCGCCTATTGACGCGTTTGTGGTAGTGTTTTCATTAATGGTAAATACCGCTAAATCATGATATCCTTGAAGCGTATAGTTTTGTGCTTGCTGTCGGTCTGCATAATAATTGTAATATTTTGTGTATCGGGCTTCGGCCCCATGTTCATTTGGGGCCAGGGCTATATCAAGAGAGTCTAGAACCTTTTGGGAATCGAACCATTCATAAACTCCGACTTCATCATCGCTAATGGTATCTTTAAAAATATCTTTAATTTCAATACCTGTAATGCCGTTTAGTTTGTTTACCGATTTTCTATCGTCCAAGTATTTTAGAATGGACGTCAATTGATCGTACTGGTCAGAAGTGGCCAATCTGTTGTTTTGAAGTACATTTTCGTATACGAGTTGGAATTGATGGGTTTGACTTTTCAATGACACGCTTGATGCGCTCCAAAAACCGAAAGACGATAGTATTGCAAGGATAAAGAGGGAAAGTGGTAAAATTAGGAGACTTCTTTTCCTACTGAATAATAGAAACAGACTTATTCCTAAAATCCAAAAGGCCAATAGTATTACGAAATAACGATTCTCGGTGATGCCATAATCGGAAACACGTCTAAAAATGGCAACGAAAAGAAGTACCAATAAGGGTAATATCAATATATAGAACCAAGGGTAAAACCGATTGATAGTCCAAGACTTAACTGTTTTATGAATCGGATTTATGATGACCTGTACTGTAAAACCTAAAAAGGCCAATGCGGTCACCAAATAGGAAACCCATCCCTTTGGAAGTTCCCATTCAACCAAGATTTTTATACTATAGGAATAAAGAATTAGAAGGTATAGAATGACCAGCGGAATCAAAATGTATTTGACAAAGACCTCCAAGGCCTTGTTGAAATTGATTTCTTGTTGTTGGTGTATGTTTTTTGGGAAGTCTGATAGATATATCCATGTATTGACCACTCCTAAGCAAAAAAGGAATAATTGAAAATAGATATCACCATCTATCCGCATATTGAAAAGCGCGTCAATAGCCAAAAGGGCGAGTACTAGCCCAAGATAAAGCACACCTGAGAAAAAACTACTTCGCACGATGGCAAAACCAGCGGCTTTGAGGTAATTCCAATAGGCATTCTTATTCCATTTGAATAAAAAGGGAGCAAAAAGAACGAACAAATGTCCTGCAATCAAAAACAAGAAAAAACGGACTAGATAAATAGGGTCATCATCAAAAGTATCAACTTCGGGTAAATGCCAGTAGAAGAGGAACAACAACAAGAGCAGAAGGAGTTTTAGCCAAATTGCCTTTTTAAAGTTTTTAAGTTGTTCAAGAAAAAACTGGGAGCCAATAAGCCAACTTATTCCCAAAATAAACGTAAGTATAATATTAGTTTGATTATCTGTATTTGCTTCTTTGGGTGCATCTACTACCCATATGGTGTAGAGCGTACCGCATAATGCCCAGAGGATTGTTAATGGGAACCTTTTAAAAGCGCTTTGCGCTTTACCGGTTAAATCGCCAAGGGAGAGAAAAGCCATATTTTAGTTTTTACTATAGTTAACCACAAAATTACAGCGGATTGTCTTAGAATAACTCCCTGAATTTAGGGATATTGTAAGATAGTAATCTTATAGGGTAATAAAAGTTGGAACAAACCGCCCGGTCGGTTGATACATTTCTTGGATAGGCTCAAATGTTTTGAACACTCCAGTAAGAAGAATCATTTATCGATGAAATACACTGCTGTTGATTGTAATAAGAGGGTGCGAGTTTTTGAACCGACTAATCAGTTTGTTAGGAATGCTTAAGTCATAGTTGAAACGGTAGCAAATTTCGCAGTTGATGCTCAAGAATTTGTGCTATTCGAACAGGCTTTGTTGTTTAAAGGGAGACTCATGTTCCAACAACCACTTCTTACGATGTAGCCCACCGGCATAGCCCGTTAAAGAACCATCACTTCCTATGACACGGTGACACGGAATTATAATCCAAAGTGGATTTTTGCCGTTTGCAGCTGCCACCGCACGAATAGCTTTTGGGTCGCCCAATGTTTTGGAAAGATCTAGGTAAGAAACCGTTTTTCCAAAGGGTATTTTTAGCAAAGCTTCCCAAACGCGTTTTTGAAAATCAGTGCCTTGCGGATTTAAGGCGATATCAAAATTATCACGGTTACCTTCAAAATATTGTTGCAACTGTTCTGCGGCAATTTTGAGGCTATCTGGAATATGGCTAGAAATGGTTTCATCTGCATCCAATACTTTAATAGAAGCCAAGCCATCACTATCGCCTTCAAGTTTGGTTACACCAAGAGGGGTGTTAATAAAAGCAGTTTCCATTATAAATTGTTTTATACTCGTTCAGTAATGAACGATTGCGTTGAAACTATTTATCAAGTATTCCAGAGCGTTTTGCACGCGTATTCCAATTTTTTCGAGCTAGTTCCTGCAAGTCGGCAACATTGTCGCTCTCGTCCATTATCTCTAGTCCTAGAAGTGTTTCTATAACATCTTCCATAGTTACAATACCACTTACTGAGCCATATTCGTCCACAACAAGGGCAATGTGCTCCCGCTTGGCGATAAATGTATCAAAGAGACGAGGAATAGGTGTATTCCGTTCGGTGATAAGAATTTCACGTTTTATTTCTGAAAGAGGAGTGTTTCCGTTTTCGTTTACCATTTCTTCCAAAATCGTATCCTTCAACACAAAACCGTCTATATGGTCCATTTTTTCGCCATATACAGGAATACGTGAAAAACGCATTTTAGGGTTATCCGCAAAAAATTCGGCGATAGTTTTACTTTCCGAAGCAATTTTCATTACGGCCCTAGGCGTCATTACATCTTTGACCAATACTTGATCAAAACGTAATAGGTTTTTTATTATGGTCGATTCAGATTTCTCAAAAACCCCTTCTTCCCGAGCCATATCGGTCATGGCCGTAAAATCTTCACGACTTAGCACACTGCCATGATGCCCTTTGCCGCCTACAAGCTTAGTGAAAAGCTGTAGAATCCATAAGAGGCCTGTGTATTTTAAGGCAATTACCATAATCTTTAAGGCTTTTGCCGTAAAGTTGGCCAACTGTCTCCAGTACGTGGCACCAATGGTTTTAGGAATAATTTCTGAGGCCACTAAGATAAGAATGGTCATTATGGTAGATACTACGCCTACCATTAAATCCTCGGTAAAAGTAACCCCAAATACACTTCGCGTAGATGAACCGTACATTTCGGTATAGGCAACCTTAGCCTGCACACCTACCAAAATGGCACCTACCGTGTGTGCAATGGTATTGAGTGTTAGAATAGCGATGAGCGGTTTATCCACATCGTTCTTCAGTTCCTCTAGGGTAACCGCATAGGTTTTTCCTTCTTTCTTCTTAAGATTAACGAAAGTTGGATTAATACTTAACAATACCGCTTCTAAGATTGAACAAAGAAATGATATGAAAATAGATATTAAAGCATAAAAAATTAATAAGCCCATGAATGAGTTTTAGTAAAACGAAGATACCAATTAAAGTATAATCTTCTGATCTTATTTACTTGGTAATGTGGCTTTATAAAATATCTGTTGTACTGCAGGTCTAATATTTAGGTTATAAAGGTTTCTGTTATCTCGGGTAGGATTTACCCTATTTGAAAGAAAAATATATACCATTTGATTTTCTGGGTCTGCCCAGACGAATGTTCCTGTAAAACCGCTGTGACCAAAACTACTGGTACCTACTTCTGGGGCAGGATACGCTTTGGACAGGGACAGTTCCGAGTTGTTTAATGAAGGCTTATCAAAGCCTAGACCTCTGCGATTATCATTTTCAGGAAACTGCACACGTGTAAATTCCTTTACAGTGGCTTCGGATAAGTAACGTTTACCATCGTACACTCCATATTGCATGTACATCTGCATCAATTTTGCTAAATCTGTTGCGGTAGCAAAAAGTCCGGCATTGCCAGATATTCCACCTAAAAGTGCAGCGTTTTCATCATGAACCCAACCTTGGGTTAGCGTATGTCTAAAAAGGGTGTCAATCTCGGTAGGGACGATAGGGTTAGGAAAGCCTTTTGTTTTAGGTTTGAAACCCATGGTGGGGGTATTCAATGGTAAGTAAAAATTCTTCTCTAAATAATAGTCATAGGATTCACCGGTAAGTTGCTCTATTAACTGGGGAAAGATGAGAAATGCAAGTCCGGAATATTTATATTTTTTTTCAGCGGATACCTCTGAACGGTCAATAAGACGGTACATCTTTTTGTTGAACTTGTTTTTAACGAACAAGCCGTCATATGCCTGATTTTGAAATCTGCGGTTTGGGGAACTATGAATAAAACGCCGTTTAAGTTTTTTGTTCTTTTTAAAAACCTCATTTAGAAAAACAATGTAAGGTTCCAACCCGGCTTGATGTGCCAGAATTTCCCGAAGCGTAATATTCTCTTTATCCTTTTCATTTTTCCAGCGTTTCCAGTAGTTGCTGAACGGAGCGTCCACATCAAGTTTTCCTTCATCCACCAATTTCATGAGGGCAGGGAGGGCAGCAGTAATTTTAGTTACCGAGGCCAAATCATAAATATCATCTAAAGCTACGGGTTGAATACTGTCGTAAGTATGATAGCCATACGCTTTGTGAAAGATTATTTTCCTGTTTTTAGCAACAAGTACTTGCGCACCGGGAAAAGCGTTATTTTTTATACCGTTAGTTATTATTTTTTTGACATTCGTGTTGATGTAAGTAGAATCTAAACCTACTTCAAAAGGGTTGCCATAAATTAAGGCATCCTTAACCCCTAAATTTAAAGGCGTTCCAGTGCCTTCCTGGGCTTGTAATAGCTGGAGGGATACAAAAAGGAATACAAACGATACAATTTTCAAATCTGCTTTTTAAATATAAACTAGCCCAACAACCTTACCGCGTCCTTGGCAAAATAACTGGCGATAATGTTGGCCCCGGCACGTTTTATAGCCGTCAGTTGTTCCATAACCACGGCATCATGGTCCAACCAACCTTTTTCGGCGGCAGCTTTAACCATGGCATATTCGCCAGAAACTTGGTAAACCGCAACGGGAACATCAACTTCATTACGAATTTCACGTACAATATCAAGATAACAAAGACCTGGTTTTACCATAACAATATCCGCACCTTCATCAATATCCATCTCGGTTTCCTTTAAAGCTTCAAAACGGTTGGCATAATCCATTTGATAGGTCTTTTTATCTTTTGGTACGTTTTTGACATCCACTGGTGCAGAATCCAAAGCATCTCTAAAAGGACCGTAAAAGGCACTGGCGTATTTGGCACTATAGCTCATGATTCCTGTATTTACAAGGCCCTCATCTTCTAGCGCTTCGCGAATGGAAAGAATACGGCCGTCCATCATATCACTTGGTGCAACAAAATCGGCTCCTGCCAAAGCATGGGATACGCTCATTTCGGCAAGAAACTCCGCAGTTTCGTCATTAAGAATCTGTCCGTTTTCCACAATACCATCATGTCCAAATGAGGAATAAGGGTCCATGGCCACATCGGTCATAACCAACATTCCCGGGCAGGCATCTTTAACAGTTTTAATGGCTTTTTGCATCAGTCCGTTTTCGTTCAAGGCTTCGGTGCCTTTATTGTCCTTTAAATTATCCGGTACTTTTACAAATAGAAGAACGGCATGTAGGCCCATATTCCAAAGCTCTTTAACTTCGGCAGAAAGAAGGTCAAGACTCAATCTATAGTAATCCGGCATAGAGGCAATCTCTTCTTTTATGCCCTTGCCTTCCGTTACAAAAAGAGGCACCAAAAAATCCTTTGGCGATAAAATGGTTTCACGTACTAAATGTCTAATGGAGTCGTTTGTTCTTAACCTGCGGTTTCTTCTAAGTGGATACATGCTTTTACCTATTTTTGAATAGCCAAAGTTACTTATTATCCTCCTAAAAACCCGAAAACAAACCAACTCTTGATTGAACTGATCCATAGTCTGAAATTTAAGTTTGAGTGGCGCAGCTATCAGCAGAATTTTTTAGACCATTTTACGGAACACATACAGGACCATCACTTGCATATGGTAGCTCCACCGGGTTCAGGAAAGACGATTTTAGGACTAGAAGTTCTGAGAAGAGTTAATAAGCGGACCTTAGTTTTGGCACCCACTTTGACCATTAGGAACCAGTGGAAAGACCGATTGGTATCATTCTTTTTGAACGATGTTACATTCACCAATTTTTCTACGAATATAAAGGAGCCCAAGCTTCTTACCTTCTCTACATACCAGTCCTTGCATGCATTAAATAAGCGTTTGACTAAGGCAGAGAACCATTCTCTTTTGGAGTTCATTAGAGAAAATGGTATTGAAACCCTAGTACTGGATGAGGCGCATCATTTAAAAAACGAATGGTATAAATGTTTGATGGCTTTAAAGGAAATTGAGGGTCTAACGGTTATAGCGTTAACTGCAACACCACCTTACGATAGTTCTGGTGCGGAGCTAAACAAATATTTTGAACTCTGTGGGCCGATAGACGATGAAATTGCGGTACCCGACCTTGTCAAGAACGGAGACCTTTGCCCACACCAAGATTTTGTGTATTTCTCCAAGCCATCCGAAGCACAAATACGATACATTGTAGAATACCGAGAGAATATTATTCAGTTTATGAATGATTTGAAGGTGGATACAAAGTTTCAAAACCTCCTTTTAGAACATCCATTTTATAAAAATACAGAAGACACGCTTGAGGAAATTTACGGGAAACCATCGTTCCTGTCCGCAATGTTGATATTCTTGAATTCTGCTGGAGTTGATATAGATAAAGAGAAGCTGCTATTTCTTGGTTTTGAAAACAAAGTAGTAGATTTTCCAGAGTTAACATATGAGTGGATTGAAATCCTCCTGCAGGAATTGTTGGTGGCCCAACGGGAAGCTTTAGGAGCTTATGAGCCACAATTGAAAGCTATTGAAAAACAGCTGGGAAGAATTGGAGTGTACGAGAAGAAAAGGGTGAATTTTGTGGGAGACGAGCAACTCTACCGCTCTTTGGCCAGCAGCCCCAGTAAATTACGGAGTATTCACAACATTCTTCAGGAGGAATATAAAGTTTTGGGAGAGCAGTTAAAGGCTGTTGTCCTCACGGATTTTATCCGAAAGGAATTCTTTGATTACACAGGTGAAGCCACGGGGGTACTAAATAAACTTGGGGTGGTCTCTATTTTTCAATACCTACGGATCAAATCCGGACACAAGCAACATTTGGCCATATTAACGGGTTCTTTGGTAGTCCTGCATAAAACAGTTGTTGAAGATTTTGAAAAGGTCTTGGGAGAAGGGGCGTTTGGCAAACAACCCATGGTTGCGGATACTGATTTTATTACGATTTCGGCTTTTGGGAACGCTAAAAATAACATAGTTGCCGCGGTAACAGAGCTTTTTCAGAAAGGAAAAATAAAAATACTAATCGGTACTAAATCTCTTTTGGGTGAAGGTTGGGATGCCCCGGCTATTAATACTTTAGTATTGGCTTCTTACGTGGGCTCTTTTGTTTCTTCCAATCAAATGCGAGGCAGGGCCATTAGAACAGATGCTAACGAATCCAACAAAACTGGAAATATTTGGCACTTGGCCTGTTTGGACCCGACTATAAGTGATGGTGGAAAGGATTTAGAAAAACTCAAACGCAGGTTCACCGCTTTTTCGGGAGTATCGATTGATGGAGAACCTTATATTGAAAATGGATTGGACAGGCTACAACTTCCAGCACATTTTGATGAGGATAGCCATCTTGAAGAACTGAACGCAACCATGGTACAATCTGCTTCTGATAGGCAAAATCTTGGAGAGCGGTGGCATGAGGCTATTCATAAGGGCAGTGTGTTAGTGCGTGAAGTTAAAGTTCCTTATACAGATAGAACTCCCTTTAGAAAAGTAAAAAGAATGCGTTCTGTAGATGCCGCACAATACTTAGTTATTGAAGTAGTGGCGGGTTTAGGCTTATTTCTTCCCGAGTTTCTTATGAAGAACATAGGAACATTATTAAATAAAGGTATTTTTCAGTTTTTGTATTTTCTGTTGGCAGGAATAGTTATTGGGTTTGCTCCTAAAACATACAAAGCCTTAAAGCTATATTTCTTGTTTGGAAATTCTTTCAAAAAGACTATAAAAATAAGTAATGCTTTATTGGATTATTTAGTTCGGACAAAGCAGATTCATTCAGGCTCTTGTGCCATTTCTGTTGTGGCGGAACAAAATGCTAATGGCGCATTTGTTTGCTACTTAAAAGGAGCAAGCAATTATGAAAGTACACTTTTCGTAAATCTACTGCATGAGATATTGGCTCCTGTTGAAAACCCAAGGTATTTATTGGTCAATAGCAATTGGCTAAAGCGAAAATGGGGTATACGTAATTACTATGTAGTACCCCAAGATTTAGGAAGACGAAAAGCGGATGCGGAAAGGTTCCATAGCTTTTGGAAGAAACATGTAGATGGTTCTAAACTACTATATACACGAACACAGATGGGTAGAAAAGAACTGCTTAAAGCACGCCTTGCCCATATAGTTTATCAATTTAAAGAAGTTTCGGAGAAAGCGATTACCTGGAAATAATACGTTCGGTATTTTCTCTGCAACGTATCATTTGGTTCAGTTGCTTACGGTAACCGTAAGCAGACCATAATGTGGAATCTTTTTTAATTTCAATCGGATTTTCATCGGCATCTATGAATCTTTTGGTAGCGCCTACGAGCGGGTGGTCCAACCCCTTAATGTTCAAAATAGAGTTGTTTCCAGGAATAATGAGTTCGCCTTCATAATCATAACAGAAAACAAGAACCTTATCGCCTACGGTGACATCGGTATTATTAAAACAATCCGTTGTAAAGAATTTTTGATTGGCATAGCTGTTGTTACCCATGTCCTTTATTTTGTAAACCTCGTCCATCGCTATGGTTCCTTTTTGGGAAATATAGAGGGGAGCCGCATCATGATTCTCTTTTTCTAAGTTTATTACCGTACCCGAAAAAACTAGGGCATATTCTTTGCCGCAATACCCAATAAACGGGCCCGATTCTTCCCACCAGTAGGTATAGCCAACATCTAATGTATCTTGAGTGAAAACAATCTCTATATCACTCTTTGTTCGCTTGGTATCACATGAAGTACCTAAAGCCAGAATTATAAGCACCCAAAATATCTTACAGATAAAGTGATTTTTAAGGTTTTTGATAAAAGAGATTCTAATCGTTCTCACGGGGCAGGTCAGGTTTTTTTTTGCCTTGTTTAATAATTTCTTTCAAACGCAATTTGCGCGTTTCTTTCTCTGATTTTAATTTAGCCTTCTTTTTATTTAAAAGCTTGGTGTGCTTGGCCTTGTTGACCGTATTTTTTGCTTTTCCTTTTTTAGACATGAATTGACTGCTAAAGTTTTATACCCAGTTTTTAGGGTTTTTTAAAATTTTTACCAATCGGTATTCTTCGCTCCCTTCTTCTGGCTGGTGGTCATATCGCCACTGTACGTGTGGAGGTAAGCTCATTAATATGCTTTCAATTCTACCGTTGGTCTTCAACCCGAATAAAGTTCCCTTATCATGAACTAGATTAAACTCAACATAGCGCCCTCTTCTGACTTCTTGCCAATCGCGTTGTTCTTTGGAATATTTTAATTCTTTTCGTTTTAAAACAATCGGTACATAACTTTCCAAGAAGCTGTTTCCTACTTCAGTTACAAAATCGTACCAGTTATCCATACGCATCTCATCGGTTGCTTTGCAATAGTCAAAGAAGAGTCCACCTATACCTCTAGCCTCATTTCGGTGGGCATTCCAAAAGTAATCGTCACACTTCTTTTTATAGGTGGAATAGAATTCAGGGTTATGGGCATCACAGGCTGATTTGCAAACGGTGTGAAAGTGAACGGCATCTTCATCAGACAAGTAGTAGGGTGTTAAATCCTGTCCGCCGCCAAACCACTGGTCAACAATATTCCCGTCTTTATCATACATCTCAAAATAGCGCCAATTTGCATGAACGGTGGGTACCATTGGGTTTTTTGGGTGAAGGACCAAACTTAATCCGCAGGCGTAGAAATCGGCATCTTCTACGCCAAAATAGGTCTGCATGCTTTTTGGCAAGGCGCCATGTACACCGGATATGTTTACGCCTCCTTTTTCAAAAACGGCACCATTTTCTATAACCCGGGTACGCCCGCCACCGCCTTCTGGTCTTTTCCAAATATCCTCACGAAATTCCGCACTACCGTCTATTTCTTCTAATTTGGAGGTGATTGTATCTTGAAGGTTTTGAATGTAACTAAAGAATTTGTCTTTCATGAAAAGAAATAATTTTGTGCGAATCGACTGTAAATTTACGATTTACCGTGGAAGCTATGAAGCGATAAGGACTACAAAAGGTTATTTATAAAGATAATTTTTTGGTTCGCAGCGGTTCTCAGGCATGAAGCTCGTATAGCTCCATGTCCAATGGTTTTTCATTAGGAGGTGTATGTCCTTCTGGAAGTGTTTTTTGCCAAGTATAGCCACATTTTTCGGCTATTCTTACACTGCCTATATTGGTTTTGTGAACAATAATCTGAAGGGTTTCAAGCCTTAAATCACCGATGGCATATTTTGATAAAGCATCTACTGCTCGTGAGGTGATGCCTTTGCCTTCATAGTCGTAACCGATGCAATAGGCCAGTTCTGCCTGTTTCTTGTTCCAATCCAACTCTTTGATGTAAACCAAACCAATTACCGTACGGTTTTCATTGTCCTTGAGGACAAATAAAAACTCTTCGTTTTTTTCAAATTCGCGGACTTTCTGCTCCACAAAAATTTGAGAAAGCGTGGGTGTTAGGTTTTTGGCTAACGTTTTGGGAAAATAACGTTGTAAACGCTCAGCATTAATGGTGGCAAAATCACAAATACGCCAAGCGTACTTTTCGTGTATAGGTTCTATGGAAAAATTTTCGAAAATGGCAATCGGGCTGTTCTCGGTTTCCATAGTGCTTAAACTTAAATTTAGTTTACTGGTTTCCATTCTTTTACCGCATCTATGAACGCTTTTGCATTTTCTACGGGAACATGTGGAAGTATTCCGTGACCTAAGTTAACAACATAACTATCTTTCCCGAACTCATTGATCATTTGGGTAACCATCTTTTTTATTTCGGATGGAGGAGACAGCAACCGTACGGGGTCAAAATTACCTTGAAGGGTTATTTTTCCGCCGGTCAGGTAACGTGCGTTTCTTGCAGAACAAGTCCAATCTACGCCAAGAGCGGCAGCTCCGGATTTTGCCATATCGCCTAAGGCAAACCAGCAACCTTTACCAAATACGATAACTGGGGCTTCATCCTTTAAAGCATCAACAATCTGTTGAATATATTGCCATGAAAATTCATTGTAATCGGTTGGTGAAAGCATTCCGCCCCACGAATCAAAAACTTGAACGGCATTTACACCGGCCTTGACTTTCGCTTTTAAATAAGCAATAGTAGTGTCCGTAATTTTCTGTAAAAGTTCGTGTGCTACTACCGGTTGTGTAAAGCAAAGTTCCTTGGCTTTGTCAAATGTTTTACTGCCTTGGCCTTGTACGCAGTAGCACAAAATAGTCCAAGGTGAGCCGGCAAAACCAATAAGAGGCACCTCGTCATTTAGTTTTTCTTTGGTAGCTTTTATGGCTTCCATAACGTAACCCAAAGCATCATCTACATCAGGAACGATAACGCTATCCAGGTCTTTCTGAGAGCGTATCGGGTTAGGTAGGTATGGACCAAAATTAGGTTTCATCTGTACCTCAATATTCATGGCTTGAGGAATTACCAATATATCACTAAAAAGAATAGCGGCATCCATTCCGTATCTGCGGATGGGCTGTACCGTAATCTCAGAGGCTAATTCCGGCGTCTGACAACGCGTAAAGAAATCGTACTTCTTTCTGATTTCCATAAACTCTGGAAGGTATCTTCCGGCTTGGCGCATCATCCACACGGGTGGACGGTCTACTGTTTCGCCCTTAAGGGCCCTAAGAAAAAGGTCGTTCTTTAGTGACATAGATATAAATTGACACCCATGAAACGGGAAGCCCGTTCGTGGTTCTATTCGTAAAAATAATTAATTCTTACCGTAGGCTTGGTTCACCAGTTCGATGACACTTTCAACGGTGGGTATTTTTGCTACATGAACGGTTTCAAAATGTTTCTTGGCTTCCGTGGCCGTAGTTTCGCCAATGCAATAGGCTACTTTATTTGGTGTGTTTTTAAGTAAATAACTAGTAATAGTTGATGGACTAAAAAACATAACACCCTCAACACCTTCCTCAACATCTGCTGGCGCATGCTTTGTGGTGTAAGCCTCAATTTCATTAACCTTAATGTTGTTTTCAGCAAGGATGGTGGGTAAGTCATCAAGTCTAAGGTTGCTACAGAAGTAAGTAACCTCTGTGCCTTCCATGTATTCCACTAAATACTCAGCCAGCTTTTTAGCATCTTTTTCCTGATGTTTAACCGGACCTATATATTTCTTGATCATGCGTTTGGTCTTTCCGCCAACGCAATAAATATTCGCAAATTTTAATTCTTCGGGCGATATGCTTTTTATGAGCGCTTCCACAGCATTTTGGCTCGTAAGCACTATATTTTGAATTTCTTTTTTAAGTATGATTGTAGAAATTCGGTTAGAACTTATTTTGATAAAATCTTCTGATTTTACCTTGATGTCAGCATCAAAAAGTTCTTCTTGAGCAGTCGTAAGGTTTTTGGTGGAAAATATTTTGGTGTTTTCCAAAGTACCTTCTTTGTAGGTCATAAGAAGTTTGCCACCACGGCTAAGAATACTGTTTGCACAGTCTTTTGCCAGATAGGTGTGTTTGCCTAGCGGAGCGGTAAATTCTGCTTCTAGTTTTTTCTTGCCGTCTACGGTTAAAAGGACTCCTTTAAGAGTTACTTCGTTTTCCTTATCTATAGTTGCTATTGCTCCTATTGGTGCCGAGCAACCTCCTTCCAGAATACGAAGAAATTCCCGTTCCAGTTTGGTACATATATCCGTAGGTTCGTGGTTGAGCTCTGCGCAGGCCTCACGAACAAATTCATCATCCTCTTTGGCAACCACCATAATAGCACCTTGTGCAGGGGCAGGCACCATCCAGGTAAGTCCAACAGTTTCTTCGGGTTCAAGGCCAATGCGTTCAAGACCGGCGGCGGCAAATATAGCGCCGTTCCAATCGTTGTCTACCAATTTCTGATAGCGACTGTTAATGTTTCCACGAAGGTCTACAACCGTGTGGGTTGGGTAGCGATTAAGCCATTGTGCTTTTCTTCTTAGGCTCCCGGTAGCGATGATGGCATCCCTTTCACCAAGAAATTCTTCGTTCTTTTTAAAAGCAAGGATATCAAGAAAATTGGCACGTTCTAAAACCGCTGCCTGAACAATACCTTGTGGCAGAGCAGTAGGCACGTCTTTCATACTATGTACGGCAATATCAATATCGTCGTTCAGCATAGCTACGTCTAGGGTCTTGGTGAAAATACCAGTAATGCCCATTTCGTATAACGGCTTATCAAGAATTAGGTCGCCCGTAGATTTTACGGAGATTACCTTTACTTTATGACCTAAAGCTTTAAGTTTATTTTTTACGGTATTTGCTTGCCATAGCGCTAATTCGCTATCGCGTGTACCAATTCGTATGACCTTGCTCATGGAGTGTCGAGTTCGAGTTGAAAGACTTTTTGAATGAGTTCTAGACTAGTGTCTGAATCGACATTATCGTCTTTAAGATGATTTGCGAACTGCTTCGTTATTTTTTGAATGATTCTGTTGGATATTACATCTGCCTGTTGCTCGTTAAAGTCCGATAGTTTTTTGGACTGATAGTCCATTTCCTCGTCCTTCATTGTTTTGAGCTTTTGTTTCAGGGCTTTAATGACAGGGGCAAATTTTCGGGTTTCAAGCCATTGGATGAAATCTCCTTTTACCTCGTCTATGATAACTTCCGCTTCGGGAATGAATTGTTTTCTTCTTTCTAAAGTGTCGTCCGTAATCCTGGAAAGCTGATCTAAATGTACCAAAGTAACATTGTCATGCTCTTGTACCGTTTCCGAAACATTTTTTGGGATAGAAAGGTCTAAGATCAAAAGAGGTTTTTTAGTATGGATGAGGTCTTTTGAAATTGTAGGGGATTGTGCGCCCGTAGCTACTATTAACACATCGGTAGAACGTATTTCAGTTTGTAAGTCTCCGTAATCTTTGACCACCAATTGAAATTTACCGGCAATTTTTTCCGCCTTGTCCTTCGTGCGGTTAATAAGGGTAATATGCGTGTTTTTGGTATGTTTAATAAGGTTCTCACAAGTATTTCTTCCAATCTTTCCAGTACCAAAAAGTAAAATATTCTTATCCGAGATATTTTCAACGTTCTCCATGATGTATCGTACCGATGCAAAAGAGACCGATGTGGCGCCTGAAGAAATTTCCGTTTCGTTTTTAATGCGCTTACTGGCTTGAATGACCGAGTTGCACAAACGTTCAATAAACGGGTTGGCAATACCGTGCTTCTTGGAACGGTTAAAACTAGCCCTTAACTGACTAATAATTTCAAAATCACCTAAAATCTGACTGTCCAATCCTGTGCCTACACGAAAAAGGTGGCTTATGGCGTCATTGTTTTTGTATACGTATGCTACTTCCTGAAATTCCTCAACGGAACCGGATGTATTATCGCAAAGTAATTTTATAAGCTGAAAAGGGTGTTGGGCAAAACCGTTCAGTTCTGTTCGGTTACAGGTAGAGGTAACCAAGAGGCCGTCAATGCCAAGTTCTCTGGCCTTAACCATAATGCGCTCCATAGCGGCATCGTCCAAACTGAATTTGCCACGTACCTCGGCATCAGCTTTTAAATAGCTTAGGCCAATAGTATAGAACGAGTTATTTTTTGAAATGTGGTAATCTTTCATGAAAGCTTTTTCAAAGCGGAAACAAAAATAAGAGGCTTAACGCTATAAAAATAACGCTAGAGGAACAATAAGTGTCGTTGAGGGGTTTTTTAGTTATATATGAATGTAAATCCGTTGAAAACCAGTATTTTTGTAGGGAATACTGTGCTTGACAGTACATTTATTTAGAACGTTTCTAAATAAAAACAAACCAATATATGTTTTCTATGGAAGGGAAAAATATCGCTCAAGGTTCATTTCAAGAGGTGCTTATAGAAGATGGGTTTTATGTGCTCAAAATTCAAAATGATACCGCAGAAACCCAGAATGTGGTACGTGATATTGATAGTAGTTACATACAATTTCACTTTTGTTTAAAGGGAAATGCAAAGTTTGTCTTTAATGACGGAAGATATCATCTTGAAGTCTCGGAAGAAAATTCTTTGTTGCTGTATAACACACAGATAGACCTTCCTATGGACTTGCAGTTGGCACCAAATTCATGGTTGGTTTCCGTAGTAATGACTATTCGTAAATTCCATTCGCTCTTTTCCAAAGAGGCAGATTACATTCCTTTTTTGAGTTCTGATAATAAAGATAAAAAGTACTACGCACAAGAAGCAGTAAGTCCTGCAATTGCAATTATTTTGAGTCAGGTGATGAATTATAACCTTCATCCTTCCATAAAAGAATTATATATAAAAGGGAAAGTGTATGAACTTATCTCGTTGTACTTTAATAAAAGTGATGATGCCGATATAGAACAATGCCCTTTTTTGGTGGATGAAGATAACGTGCGCCGTATACGTAAAGCAAAGGAAATTGTTATTTCCCGTATGGCAGAACCTCCTACGCTTACGGAGCTATCCGAAGAAATAGGATTATCCCTAAAAAAGTTGAAAGAAGGCTTTAAGCAAATTTATGGCGACTCGGTATTTAGCTTTCTATTCGATTACAAAATGGAATACGCCCGTAAAATGTTGGAAACCGGAAAGCATAATGTAAATGAAGTGGGCCTTAAGGTAGGCTATAGTACGGCCAGCCATTTTATTTCTGCCTTTAAAAAGAAATACGGTACCACTCCTAAAAAGTACTTAATGGCCTCGGCAAACAATTAATACTTCAGAATTAAGGTCCCATTTTTGCCATTTCATGATAATTATGGGTATCCATACTTTATTTTGTTAATAACCTTCGGTATAACGCTCATTTTTATCGATGAAAATACTGAATTTTGTTGGTGAGAAACTATAGTTAGGAATTCACCTTAAATATGTCCCCTAGAAAATGAAAGAAAGACCCATTGTAGGCCTACTTTCCGCATTATTTGCGTGCTTTTTATTTTTTGGTATTGCTTGTGAAAAAGACAAAAGTGACGACCCCGTTGCTATTGCTCCAGATATAATACCGCCTTTACCTCCCAAGAAATTGGAAACGGTACAAGTTACTGATTCGTCTATAACTGTGTCTTGGGAATCTGCCAAGGACAACGTTAAGGTGGTGCATTATATGGTTTATCAAGATAGTATTGAAGTGGCTAGGGATTCCTTAACTACATATCATGCTGAAAATTTGAAGCCTGCTACGGAGTATGTTTTTTCCGTACGAGCTTCAGATGCTGCTGGCAATAATTCTGAATTCAGTGAAAAAATAAAAGTACTCACAGAAGCTGTTGCGGTAGAAGATACTGTAGTCGTGAATGATACTACGCAGGTTTTTAGTTCAATTTTAAGAGCGCCGCGCTTATCCATTGGCAAGGTATTGAAGAATTCAGTGGAACTGAACTGGGAACTGGAAATTAATGCTTCAGTTGTTAAGGAGTATAGGGTGTTCCAAGATACTATTCAGATAGGTAATGTCAACAATAAATCGTACAAGGTAGCAGATTTAATGCCGGGTGAGGGTTATAGCTTTAGTGTTGCAGCCGTAGATTTGGTTGGTAAGGAATCAAAAAGAAGCAACGTTGTTGAAGTTGAAACGCTACTTGAAGATATAGTCGAACAAGATACTATTGCACCTACGGTTCCAACCGGGTTAAAAGCCACGGAAATTCAAGCAAATAGTATGAGATTATTGTGGAGTGCCGCCACGGATAGTGTTGGAGTTTCCACATATACAGTCTACAATGATACTACAGTTGTTGGTCTAGTTGCTGATACGTTTTATGTATTGGAGAATTTAGAAGCGAATACAGCATATAGTTTTCGGGTAAGTGCTTCGGACGATGCTGAAAACGAGTCGCCCCGTAGTGAACCTCTTTTGATCAGCACTGTTGACGAGGTAAAAAAGGACAGTGTTGTTCTTGGCGCTCCAAAAGATTTGCAAGTAGTTGATTTAGGTTCTACTACGGCCAGTTTTTCTTGGTCACCTGAAAATGATGGTACTAAGGTTGCCGAATATTCTATTTATTTGGATGAAGTTTTAGTCGCAAATACCGTGAAACCAGAATATTTGACTGAGGAGTTAACTGCTAATACCGAATATAGTTTTTCGGTAGCTGCAGCAGATGAGTTAGGAAACCAGTCAGAGAAGAGTAATATATTAAACTTTACCACCTTAAGCGAAAAGGTTGTATTTAAAGACTCTATTGCACCTACAATTCCACAAAATGTAAAAATTGAAGAGCTTACTACAGCATCTTTAAGAGTAAGATGGAACGCATCTGCCGATAGTATAGGTGTGGCCAATTATAGGGTTTTTCAAAATGAAGACTTGCTTGCTACTACAACGGAAACGAGCTATTTGGTTGAGAAACTTTCACCTGATACTACATATTCTTTTTCTATTTCAGCTTTAGATGAGGCCCAGAACGAATCACGACAAAGTGATTTGGTTTCGGTTACAACAGAAAAGGAGGTAGAAGAGCAAAAGGCTAGCGATACAACGGCTCCTACCATTCCGGATGGTTTGAATGCAAGTGAGATAACCCAGACTACGGTAAATTTAGCATGGGAAGCATCAGAAGACAGTGTGGGAGTGTCGGGGTATAGCATATTCCAAAATGGAAAACTCCTTGCTTCGGCTACAAAAACGGCATATCGTGTAGAAGGTTTATCGCCCAGTACGGAATATACATTTTCAGTAGCTGCTTATGATGTAGCGGAAAACCAGTCGCAGCAAAGCACCCCTTTGCAACTAACTACAGAAGCGGAAATATATGTAGACGATGTTCCACCGTCTGAGCCAAATGGCTTAAGAGCGGATGAGGTTACGGAAACCAGTATAGATTTGCGTTGGAATACCGCAACGGATAATATTGGCGTGACCGAGTACATTATTTACCAAAACGGACAAAGGGTTAAATCCGCTACTGGCACGGGGTATTCTATGATCGGGTTAACATCAAATACGACATACAGTTTTAATGTTTCGGCAGTAGATGCGGCTCAAAATGAATCCCAACAAAGTGAAACACTTGTTATCTCCACCATAGAAGAAGCGCAAACGGTAGATAAAATATTGGTTTTTACTAAAACGGCCGCTTTCCGGCATGGCTCTATTGAAAAGGGGGTGGCTACGTTAAAAGCTTTGGGCCAAGCCAACAATTTTGAAGTAGAACAGTCCGAGAATGCGAGTGATTTTACTTTCAATAATTTAAGTAGATATAAAACCGTGGTCTTCCTAAATACTACGGGAGATGTATTGGATGCTGGTCAGCAGAGAGCTTTTGAGAGCTATATTCAATCCGGAGGTAGTTATATGGGTGTGCATGCGGCTACGGATACAGAATATGATTGGCCTTGGTACGGAAAATTGGTAGGCGCTTATTTTAACGGTCACCCAAGCATACAAGAAGCTACATTGAATGTTGTGAATAGCAATCATAGCTCCACCTCTCATTTACCAAACAATTGGGTACGGACGGAAGAGTGGTACAATTTTAAAGATATTTATAGTGGTATCAATCCTTTAATACTCTTGGATGAATCCACATATAACGGAGGCACGAATGGGGCAAATCATCCATTTTCTTGGTATCACAGTTATGACGGAGGTAGAGCTTTCTATACTGCAGGAGGCCATTCCAACGCATCGTACGACGAAGCGGATTTTAGAGCTCATTTATTGGGTGGATTGTTCTATTGTCTAGGGCGATAAGTTTGCGAGGCACTTAAATATGAAAACCGACTCAATGGTCGGTTTCATCAGTTGAAGCTGGGAGTGCCCTTTATTAGGGAGCCGATTTTTGCTATGAAACTTTCGGTGAAAAGTTACT
>NZ_RCNR01000005.1 GCF_009725985.1 Zobellia amurskyensis | reverse complement strand
GTAAATTTAAAGTAAAACGAACCGTAAAATTATTTACGTTTCGGCTTTTTTTATTTATAGTCAGCGGCCATGAACTCTTTGGCCTCTTTATTTAGGATAATATCGTTATAAGGAACGATACTGTTTTAGCTCCTTACAATCGGTTGTTAATGGTATTTCTCCAAAAATTCTTGAAGCTTATTTACCATATTTTTACTTCCGCAAAAGAAAGGCACACGTTGGTGCAGCTCGGTAGGCTTAATATCCATGATACGTGTTTTGCCACCTGTAGCAATTCCGTTGGCCTGTTCTGCTAAGAATGCCATAGGGTTACACTCGTATAGAAGACGTAGTTTGCCTTCTTGGGTTACACTACTCTTAGGATACATATAGATACCGCCTTTAATCATATTTCTATGGAAATCGGATACCAAGGAGCCAATATATCTTGAGGTATAGGGTCTATCCCCTTCCTCTTGTTGGCAGTATTTAATATAATCTTTCACCCCTTGGTGAAAATGTATATACTTACCTTCATTTACGGAATAGATAGTTCCGTCTTCTGGAAATTGCATGTTTGGATGCGACAAATAAAAGGTGCCAATAGCGGGGTTAAGTGTGAATCCGTTTACACCATCACCCGTTGTATAAACAAGCATGGTTGAGGTTCCATAGACAACATATCCTGCGGCGACCTGCTGATTTCCAGGTTGCAGAAAATCCTCTAGGGTAACGGGTGTTCCTACTGGAGTAACTCTACGGTAGATGGAAAATATAGTACCTACGGAAACGTTTACGTCTACGTTAGAGGACCCGTCCAATGGATCAATTAATACTACATATTTGTTTTGGTTGCCTTTATCGTTGCTATTTATGGCTATAAAATCATCTTCTTCCTCAGAAGCAATTCCACAAACAATTTCGCGATTAGCAAGTGTATTTATAAATTTTTCATTGGCGAATACATCTAATTTCTGTTGGTCTTCGCCTTGAATGTTAGTCTCCCCGGCTTTTCCAAGAATATCTACTAAGCCTGCTTTATTGACCTCGTGGTTGACCACTTTTGCGGCCAAACGGATGGCATTGATCAATTTAGAAAGCTCGCCAGAAGAATATTTAAACGAATCTTGATTTTCGATAATAAATTCTCCGAGCGTTTGGTTTTTTTTATGGTGCATGTTTAGACTGTTTATTTGACCACAAATATCGGCTATTTTGTGAAACTATGTTCCTTTGGTTTAGATTTGAATATTTAAATTTATAACTTCGTGTTTTATTTGTAACAATTATGAAGTATTCAATTCGTGAGGCCCAAGTGGCTGATATGCCGCAAGTATTGACACTGGTTAAAGAACTAGCTGTTTTTGAAAAAGAATCTAATGCGGTTGAAGTAACCGTAGAAGATTTAAAAAATGACGGGTTTGGTGAAAAAAAACTTTTTCATTGTTTTGTTGGTGAGACCGAAGAGGGTATTGTAGGTATGGCATTAGTTTACCCAAGATACTCTACATGGAAAGGACCGGTAATTCACTTGGAAGACCTTATTGTTACAGAGAAAATACGTGGAAGTGGACTAGGAAGTGCCCTTTTAAAAGAAGTGGTTAAATATGGGAATGACCTTGGCGTAAGAAGAATCTGTTGGGAGGTACTGGACTGGAATGAGCCCGCTATTGCTTTCTATGAAAAAAACGGCGCAAGGGTAATGCGGGATTGGGATGTAGTGCAATTGGATGAAAATGGAATCAAAGCATTTTTAGAGCTTTAATAAAGACTACTAGAGTAATGAATTACAATGGTAAAAGATTCCGTCCTGTACATAATTCCGATAATGGAGAGACTACACAAGAGACCATTTTTAACTATCAGCAAACAGGAAATATACTTACCTCTGATTATGCTGGAGGGAAAATAGAAAGAGGACACCTTATTGGGTTGGTAGATGATGAAGGAAATATAGATATGCGCTATCATCAGGTTAATACGGATGGTGAATTAATGACGGGCTTTTGTTCATCAAAACCGGAGATTACCAAAGAAGGTAAAATAAGATTACATGAAAGTTGGCAATGGACTTCTGGAGATAGGTCCAAAGGCACATCTATTTTAGAGGAACTTTAACCCTTTTTTGATATAACGAATAAAAAAACTTTTCCCTTAGACGGAAATAAGATAAATAGTTAAAAATATGCGAGTATTTAAGTTTGGCGGTGCATCGGTGAAAGATGCTGATGGAGTAAAAAACGTGGTCAACGTATTAAAGCAAACAGGGCATGACAATACTATTGTGGTGGTGTCTGCCATGGGTAAGACTACAAATGCCATGGAAGCTACAGTCAATGCTTATTTTAGTGATAAGTCTGCCTTGGTTGCGGCTTTTCAGGAAACCATAGCATATCATGATGCAATTCTTAAAGACCTTTTTTCGAATAGTAATCATGAGATTTTTTCAAAGGTAAAAGGTCTTTTTGATGAAGTTCAGGGCTTTTTGGCTTGGAACAAATCACCTAATTATAATTTTGTGTACGATCAGGTAGTAGGCTATGGTGAGTTGGTGTCTACAACCATACTCAATGCTTATTTAAACGAAGTGGGCATCAAAAGTAATTGGATAGATATTCGTGATTTTATTAAAACCAATGATAGTTATCGTGATGTTTCAGTCAACTGGGAAAAGACTCAAGAGCGTGTTTCTAAAGATATAGACAAATCTAAATTGAACATTACTCAAGGCTTTTTGGGTAGTGATGATAACAACTTTACGACAACATTGGGTAGGGAAGGGTCCGATTATACCGCAGCTATTCTTGCCTACTGTCTAAATGCCGATTCTGTTACTATTTGGAAAGATGTACCCGGAGTGCTAAATGCCGATCCACGATACTTTTCAGAAACCCAACTGCTGAACAATATATCGTATCGCGAGGCAATAGAACTTGCCTTCTACGGCGCATCAGTAATACATCCAAAAACATTACAGCCGTTACAACAAAAAGAAATTCCACTTCATGTAAAATCGTTCATCAACCCAAAGGACCCAGGTACTACGGTTGGTAAAGGAGTAGGTATAGAGCCAAAAGTTCCTTGTTTCATCGTTAAGAAAAATCAAGTTTTGATGAAGCTGTCCTCACTAGATTTTTCATTTATAGTGGAAGACAGTATTAGTGAATTGTTTAAATTGTTCCACGATCACAAAATGAAGGTGGACCTGATTCAGAATTCAGCTATTAGTTTCTCGGTCTGTGTTGATAATCGTTTTGGTCGTTTAGAAGACCTTTTAAATCTTTTAAAAAGCAGGTTTAAAGTAGTTCATCATGAAGGTGTATCTCTTTATACCATAAGACATTTTGATGAAAAGGCCATTGAGTCATTGCAAAACGGACACGAAGTTCTATTAGAGCAGAGGGGTAAAGAGACCTTACAGTTAGTGGTAAAGTAATCTTGGCTTTGTAGGTCTAAATTTGTTAAAAAGGGGTTCTCCTCTCGTGTTTTTCCTATCTTAGCGGTTACCTAATTGATAAATGAACTATGGGTTTAGTGACCGCAAAAGAAGTGGCCAAAGCTACCAAACTTGACAAATACGGGGTTTTCGGTACGTTTACGGCTTGGGTATTACTTAGGGTCACAAAGATTTCTAACATGAACAGGCGTTACGATAAGATGAGCCATTTAGATGGTCCGGATTTCTTGAATGCCGTTCTTGAAGAGTATGAAATTGATTATGAAATACCGGAGGAAGACTTAAAACGTTTGCCAAAGGAAGGTCCTTTTATTACAGTAAGTAACCACCCGTTAGGTGGTATGGATGGCATTGTTCTATTGAAGTTGATGCTGAGGCATAGGCCTGATTATAAAGTTATGGCCAACTTTCTTCTACAGCGTTTTAAACCGTTGGCACAATATATTTTTCCAGTAAATCCCTTTGAAGACCGTAAAGAGGTAAAGAGCAGTATTTCCGGTTTTAAGAATGCTATGTTGCACTTGAAAGATGGTCATCCGGTTGGAATTTTCCCTGCTGGTGAGGTGTCTACAAAAAAGGAAGGTAAAATAGCAGTTGATAAACCATGGGAAGAAACTGCAATTAAACTTATCAGAAAAGCTGAAGTACCTGTTGTTCCTATATACTTTCATGCTAAAAACAGTAAGTTATTCTATCGTTTAGCTAAAATTAGCGGTGTGTTTCGCACCGCAAAATTACCTTCTGAAGTATATTCTCAGAGAAATAGGCCTATTAAGATACGTATAGGTCAACCTATTTCAGTAGCTACCCAGAATGAACAAGAAACGTTAGAAGAGTATTCGGAATTGTTACGTAGAAAAACGTACATCCTTGCCAATGCCTATGAAAAGGAACGGTTAATAGATCAGATACCTTCTTCTCTAAAACTTCCTAAACAACCTAGAAAAATAGTACAACCCGTTAGGGGAGAGGTCATAGAAGCTGAAATTGAAAAGCTTGTAGAAAACGATAGGCGAATGGTGCAGAGTAAGAACTATGAAGTGTTCTTGGCACCTGCGGACGAAATTCCATTTACTCTCCAAGAAATTGGGCGTCAACGTGAGATTACCTTTCGTGAAATTGGTGAGGGCACCAATAATTCTATAGATATTGATGAATTTGACTCCTATTACCACCATATGTTTTTGTGGGATAATGAGGCAAAGGTAATTGCCGGGGCATACCGTATGGGGCTTGGCTCTGAAATTTTTGCTAAATACGGTATAGATGGTTTTTATCTTCAAGATCTTTTCCGTTTTGAACCTGAGCTTTTTGGCATGATGAGCCAATCTATTGAAATGGGCAGAGCCTATATCGTAAAGGAATATCAACTGAAACCTATGCCTTTATTTTTGCTATGGAAGGGTATTGTACACACTACTTTGAGACACCCCGAGCATAAATATTTAATTGGTGGTGTGAGCATCAGCAACCAGTTTTCCAACTTCTCGAAATCTTTGATGATCGAGTTTATGAAAAGTAACTATTGGGATCCTTATGTGGCCCAATATGTGCGCCCTAAAAAGGAGTTCAAGGTAAAGTTGAAAGATGCCGATAAGGAGTTTGTTTTTGATGAGACCCAAGCCGATTTAAATAAGTTTGATAAACTGATTGATGAGGTGGAACCAGGAAACCTTAGGTTACCTGTTCTTATTAAAAAATACATCAAACAAAATGCAAAAGTGGTTGCATTTAATGTAGATCCTTTGTTCAATAACGCTATTGATGGGTTAATGTATATTAAAATTGCAGATTTGCCCGAAAGTACGGTAAAACCCGTAATGGAAGAGTTTCAGGCGGAATTGGAGCGTAAATTTATGGAAGCGCAACAGAACGTCTAGGAGCATTTCTAAATTAATCTACGCCCACTATACTGCTTCTCCTTTCAAATAAAAGGTTGTCTTTCCAGATGCCGTCTCTTTTACCAATGCGTTCACGTTTGCCTATATAGCGAAAACCCATTTTTTCATGAAGTCTGATACTACCCTTGTTTTCTGGAAATATGCCCGACTGTATGGTCCAAAGTCCATTTTCTTCGCTTTGCACTATTAGGGATTGCATAAGTTTTGACCCCACACCTTTGCCGCGTGCCTTTTTTGAAATGTAAATGCTTACCTCGCCAACTCCACCATAAACACAGCGGCTAGATACGGGTGAAAGCGCTGCCCAACCTAGATATTTGTGTCCTTCTAAGGCAACTATTCTACAATTATCAAGATGAGCCTTGCTCCAAGCTTCGTATGTTGGTATTTGGTTTTCAAAAGTAGCGTACCCGGTAGCTATTCCTTCGGCATATATTTTAGAAACGAAAGGCCAATCGCCCGGAAGCATTGCTCTTAACAGAATTTTCTTCATGTCTAAGGCGGATATTTAAAAGGTTATAGACTTTTGAACCAATCCTGAAAATAGTCACCTACTACCACTGTTGGCTCCATTTTATTACTTGCGGCATTTATTAGGCTCATAACAATTAATACAAGTCCTATTATAGCTGCAAAACATCCTATAATAGGTATGATGCCCAAAACAATTGTCAGTAACCATATTCCTAGGGTTTGCCGAATGTAAAAACTACCGAGCTCTGTTTTGTTCTGGGAGTTCATTATAAGGGCTACAATCCATCCAATAAGCGTAATATGTGCTATAATGGCAACGATTTTACCATTGTCTGGACTATTGGGGTCAAAAGTTTTCTTTACTTCTTCTTGGAATTCATTGGCGGCTTTTTTTGCATCGTCTGCAAAGTCTTTTCCAAAATCTTTTTTTTCGTCCGGCATCGTATAGTTTTTTGTTGGTTATAGCGCTTTTAAATGTAGCTAGTTTTTCTGATTATAAAAAGGCCTTGTCCACGGGCTCCCATAATTCTAGTTTGTTACCTTCAGGGTCTAAAATCCACCCGAATTTACCGTATTCATATTCCTCTATTTCCCCAACAACGGTAACGCCTTCTTGTTTTAAAACCTCTAATAACTCAACTAAGTTCTCTACCCTAAAATTCATCATGAATTGCTTTTTGCTGGGTTCAAAATAGTTGGTGTCTTCGTTCATAGGGCTCCATTGTGTTGAGCAATCCTTACCCTTTTTGTCTTTCCACCAAAAGGTACAGCCATATTGGTCCGTATTAAGTCCCAGATGCTCTTTGTACCATGTTTTTATCTGATCAGGGTCTTCAGTCTTGAAAAAGAAACCTCCCAAACCTGTTACTCTGTTTTTCATAGTGTTACATAGAATTTATTGGAAGAATATGCTGTTCTTTGAATATAGGCTAACATTATTATTTCTTTGGTTTGGTGTTTTTTTCATACAATGTAATCCAATCTTGAACACTCATTTTTCCACTGAGTTCGGCAATGAGTTCATAAGGAATGTCGGTCATTGATTTAAAACGGATACAGCTTTTGCCCATGTCCAGTTTGCGTTTGCAGTGTTTGGGGTATTCGGCAATAAACCAGTTGTACAATTTTGGGTCCGCATAAATACCCGAATGATAGAGTGCAACAAAGTTTTTTTGTGATGCCAAATTCAAAAACGGAAGCGGTAGTTTTGGGTCACAATGGTAACCATCTGGATAGATGGAATGAGGCACTACGTAACCTAACATGCCATAGTTTATCTGTTCTTTGAAACCATCAGGTAGATGGTCTAGAATAGTTTTCCGTAGTTTGGATATGACTTCTTGACGTTCTGCAGGAAGCTGCGCAATATATGCTTCGGGTGAATCTGCTTTATAATTCATTTTAAACGTGTTGATCTATTAAAATGGGATTGCCGTCCGGGTCTTGTAGCATACAATTGGCAGGCCCGGTAGTTTGGTCATCGGCTTCGGAGTAAAGCTGAATGCCTTTTGTCTTGAAATGCCTTTGTAGTTCACGAACATCCGTAAAAGAATCTAGAGTTTCGGCATTAGAATTCCATCCAGGATTAAAGGTTAGGATATTCTTATCGAACATACCTTGAAAAAGACCAACAGTAGCATTGCCGTTTTTCATGATCAACCAGTTTTGAGAAAGGTCTCCGGCAAAAACAGAAAAGCCTATGGTTTCGTAAAATTGCTTTGAAGCCTGAATATTCTTGACATTCAGGCTTACTGAAAAGGTGCCTAATTGCATCGTTTTTAATTTTTTAGGTGAATAAACGGTACGTAACATAATCCGGCGGGGGAACGTACATGCAATTTGGACTATGGTCCTCTAAGTTAACAAAATTTTGTTTTAACCTTGTCAACTACTGTTTGTGCTAGCTTTTCAAGGCTTTCTACCGTCCATCCAGCTACGTGTGGCGTAAGCAATACATTCTCTGCTTGAATTAGATATTGGAAAGCTTCGGGCATTTTGCTCAGGTCTATGGCACCACTTGTATTGGTGGTAAACATATTTTCAAAAGAAGCCTTTTCATACTCCAATACATCTAGGCCGGCACCTAGAACTTTGCCAGATTCAAGTCCAGAAACTAGATCTTCACTTACGACCGCTTTGCCTCTTGCCGTATTCAACAACCAAAACGGATTGTGGAACTTTTCTATGAATTCAGCATTGATCATACCAATGGTAAGTTCTGTCTGAGGCACGTGTAAGCTCAACACATCCGTGCGTTGGTGCAATTCCATAATGCCCACTTGGCGTGCGTTTTCGTCGCCTACACCACCTTGTATGTCGTAACAAATTACTTCTACATCAAAACCACGGAGTTTTTTGGCAAAAGCCTTACCCATATTCCCGTAGCCTATTATACCAACGGTCTTGCCATCTAACTCAATGCCACGGTTACCTTCACGGTCCCATTTTCCGGAGCGAACTTCTTTGTCCGCTTTTTGTAGTTTGTTAAAAAGGGATAGTAGCATTCCCAGTGTATGTTCTCCCACGGCATTACGGTTGCCTTCGGGCGCTGCAGCTAAGAATATATCATTTGCTTCGGCATGGCGAACATCAATATTTTCCAGTCCGGCCCCTAGTCTGCCTATAAATTTAAGTTTGCTTGCTTTGTTCAGGAATTCACTATCAATGCTAAATCTGCTGCGGATGATAAGTCCATCGTATTCATGAATTTTAGCTTCAATTTCTGCTTTAGGAGAAGTATAGTCCTCATCGTTCTGAAAACCTAATTCATTAAATTGTTCTATCAGTAGCGGATGGTTTACGTCTACATGTAAAATTTTCATTTTTCCTTCCATAGTTATTCTGGCATTTTGCCACTTTTCAAGTTGTCAATATAGGCGGAGTTCTTAAGGGGTAAGAAAGCTTATATATCGAAAAGGTTGTTGGTTTAGTTAAGGTGATTCCCTTTAATTAATTATCAAATAGTCACCATTGCTGCTAAAGTAAATGTTTTGTGCTAGATGCCCAAGATAACCTTAGCAATCGAGAAATAAATAAGAATACCGAATATGTCATTACTAGTTGTAATAAACGGTCCCGTTGCTATTGCAGGGTCTATTCCGCGTTTGTGTAGAAATAGGGGGATGAAGGTGCCTATGAAACCTGCTACTAAAATAACGGCGATTAAAGACAGGCAAATGGAGAGCGATGTAAGAAATTCACCTTTCCAGAACCAAGTGAAAAGCAACAAAATAGCAGCTAGGATAGAGCCATTAAGGAGCGCCAATAGCATTTCTTTTATCAGACGATTTCCTACGCTACCCTTTAAATCATTATTGGCAAGACCTTGTACGACAATAGCACTGGATTGTACCCCTACGTTACCTGCCATTGCGGCTATTAAAGGCGTAAAGAAGAACAATACGGCGTGTTGTTTGATCATTTCCTCAAACCCGCCCATGATACCTGCTGCGCCAATACCTCCTACAAGGCCTAAAAACAACCACGGAAGGCGCGCACGAGTTAGGTCCCAAATACTATCATCTGCCTCTACATCTTGCGAAATACCGGCGGCCATTTGGTAATCTTTCTCCGCCTCTTCCCGTATAACGTCTACTATATCATCAATGGTAATACGGCCTACCAATCGGCCAATTTCATCAACCACGGGAATAGCTTCCAAATCATATTTGGACATGATTTTGGCAACCTCCTCAGGTTTCTCGTTAACGTTTACCGAATCAACCTTGGGAATATAAATTTCGCTAATGTGGGTTCGGGTAGAGGTTGTCAACAAATCTTTTAAAGATAGCCTGCCTTTTAGTTTATCGCTATCATCTACTACATATATGGAGTGTACTCTAGTTACATTTTCTGCTTGGGCGCGCATTTCTTTTACGCATTTAAGTACGTCCCAGCTTTCTCTGACCTTTACCAGTTCCTTTGCCATAAGGCCACCTGCAGAATTCTCGTCATACCTTAAAAGGTCAACAATATCTTTGGCGTGCTCACGGTCTTCAAGTTCCGATATAACCTCTTGAATGATTTCATTGGGGAGTTCCCCAATAATATCGGCGGCATCATCCGTATCTAGTTCGTCCAGCTCCTCGGCAATTTCCTTGGCGGATAGATTACTTAGAATAGACTCACGTACGTCTTCGTCTAGTTCTGTAAGAACATCGGAAGTCTTATCGCTTTCAAGAAGTTTAATAAGGTAGGTAGCTTCATCTTCGTTTAACTCATCAATGATATCTGCAACATCGGCATAATGAATGTCTTCCATAAGGTTTACCAAATCGGTATCCCTTCGAGATTCAATATGCTGCTCGATTTCAGCTAGAAGTTCATCTGTGAGTTTAAAAGGTGTCATTTTATGCTATCATCCAAAAGGGTTATGAAGAAACTCCGGCAAAGCTAAAGAAAAAGGCTTAAAGCTTTGTGCTCTTTACGATTTCTTAGCATGCCATATCAATAAAAGTCTGTTGTAGAACAGGCAAAAGAGTACAATGTTTACTTTAAAAACTGGTCTGAGGTAAATATTTAGGATAAATCAGAGGCTATTTTTTTTGTCAATTCAATAAAATCCGTGACACTGAGCTGCTCTGGACGTTTATCAAATACGATATTCTCTCTAAGTTCCGGTGACAGCTCAAACGTTTTTAAGCTGTTGCGAATGGTTTTTCTACGTTGATTAAAGGCCGCTTTTACAACCCTAAAGAACAATTTTTCATCACAGTCTAGTTCAAAATTCTTTTTACGGACCAAACGAAGCACCCCTGATTGTACTTTTGGAGGAGGGTCAAAAACCTGAGGGGGTACGGTAAATAAGTATTCCGCATCATAATAGGCCTGTACCAATACGGAAAGGATGCCGTAGGTTTTATTACCTTCTCCTTCGCAAATACGTTTGGCAACTTCCATTTGGAACATACCTGAAAATTCAGGCACTTGTTCCTTTATTTCCAACATTTTGAAAACAATTTGGGTGGATATATTATACGGGAAGTTTCCTGTTATGGCGAATTGCTCTGAACCAAAAATACTTGAAGTGTCAAACTTTAAAAAATCTGCTTCAATAACCTGAAGCGACCCTTTTCCTGCCATTGCTTTTGGGTTTTCTAGCGGGAAACTATCGTTTAGGTAAACAATTGAATCCGAATCAAGGTCCATGGCTACAAGATTGATGTCTTGCACTAACAAATGTTTGGTGAGTACACCTGTTCCGGGCCCTATTTCCACTACATTTCTATAGCCGTCCAAAGAAAGGGTGTTAGCAATTTTTTGGGCAATTTCCTCATCCTTTAGAAAGTGTTGTCCTAAATGCTTTTTTGCTTTTACAGGACTATCCTCTTTCCAAGGTTTTGCATGCGATTTTTCGTAATGTTTTTTCTTTTTCTTACCCATAACTTTCTTTTAAGCCTTTGTGTAAACCCAAGCTATTTTGCCTGATTTTAAACTGACTTCTATTTTTTTGTATGCCTCTCCCTCGTATTGATCGGCCATAGCCAATTCGTTCTGTTGCAGTTCGTAAACTACGCCTTCAATTTGGTCACTTGTATTTTTGGTTTCTTCAACCACTAGGTATCTACCCATGATTTTTTCCGAAGAAAATCTAAATGCTTCTAAAATATCTCGCGATCCATGTAATCTACGGCCAAAAACATGATTCTGAATTTCATGATTTTGAAGTGTGCCGTACGTAAAAAGGTATTGCATGCTTTTTTAGTGTTCGCTTACCACTTCCATTTCGGTTCTAAATGAAACGAATTTGTTCGGAAATTTTTTGTGGGCATCTTCCCTTAATCTGGGTGCGTCTTCAGAATAATAGCTTTCCAGTACTTCTCTGCTTAGCGTTGTAAACTGAACCGAATAACTAACTCCGCCCATATCCTCTTCTATTAGGATTTTGCTCATTTTTGCGTTTAGGAACTTGCCCGTAGCCAATACGTCCGGAATATGGACTTCGCGCATCCATATGAGCCATTCATCATGAGCTGATTCTTCTATATTTGTTGTTACATTGTATATATACATAGTGTTGGTTTTTTAGTCTTTTAGCAAATCTAATGCCTTTTCCAATACCTCGTCCCTTCCTTCTTGAATACCTGCAATAGTAGGTTTTGTCGTTACATCAATTTTTACGCCAACTCTTTGGGTTTTCGTTCCATCGGGATAAAAAATACCTGTCCCGGAAATTCCTGTTTTAAAACCCCCTACGAGCCCAATTCGACTAACGTCTCCATCCGCAGCGCAGGTTTGGCTGCCAATTGTCATTACATTGTCGTATGTCTGAAAAGCCATGGTGGTAAACTCGGCACGGCTGATTGTCTGTGAATTAACCAATAGAATAACTTTTCCATTAAAATGTTTCTTACCATTACCTCCGCATTTTAATGTTTTTGTCCACTTAAACCTACCTGGGTAACCCAAATCTGGAACTATAATTTTTACAAATTCTTTTGGACTACTGTTCAAGTAATTCGCTATTCGGTATAGAGTGCCTTTAGGATAATTACGGATATCAAAAATGATAGCCTTTGTGTTTATTAAACTATCCATCATTTGCGAGACATCCTCATGGGTAACTTCTCCCATATTCACGTAACCAATATTATTGTTGAGTATTTTATATTTTTCCTTTGTGGGTCTCTCGTAATTGAAGAATTCAAACGGATACCGTCCTATTTTTTTGGTAATGGGTTTCCCATTCCTTAATAGTTCTATCGTGACTGAATCTGTGCTGCCATTAAAAATTTTGTTCCAGGCAAACGCAAGCTTAGCGGCATGGTTGGAGCCTTGTATATAGTTTTTTCTTTCTTCAAAAACATCAATAACGTTCTGTCCGTTCACTTTGCTAATGACATCTCCAATTTTCAGATCGTTTAGCTTGGCCAATGAATCGTTAAAAGATCTTACGATTACAGCTTTATTGTCGATTATCCTATGGATTACGGGAATGTACTTATTTCCAAAATACTCATTTAGTGTGTCTGTACTTAAACCCGCGTGGCTATCATCAATGTGTACCACTAGCTCTAGCATAGCCAAATGGTAATCCAATTCAGATTCGGGGTGAAGAAACTTAGGCAGCATTTGTGTTAATACATCGTTCCAAGAGATATCCATCTGATATTTGTACGGAAAAAAATACTCAACCGTATTCCAATATCTGAATAAGGCTAGTAGCCTTAAGTTCTTATTTTTCCATAAGAAGTTTGGGTATTCCAGTTCATTTTGGATAATGATATTTTGTGCCTTTGTTATCCTTTTAGCTGTGGTCACGTAGTATTGATTGCCTTGAAACCTATTTGTTTCTATAAACCGGAGTTTATCGGAAAGCTGTTTTGAAAAGAGCTGGTTATCCTGTATCCACGATAGATTAAAGTTTTTATTTAAACGGGCGGTAGATGTGGGCTTTTGGCAAGACTTGCAGGGTTTTATTTCACCAAGTGAACCTATCCAGTCTATTAATTCTTGTGATAGTTCTTCTTTGGAATTTGTCTTTTCAGTTTTAGCGAGAATTGTGAACAACTGTTCGTCCCAATTGAATTTTCCTTTGGCTACATTGGGGTGGTAGTATTTTAGGAAACCCCAGACTTTGCCCACCGAAGTCAGTTTTTCAGTTTGATTTAATGGTTGGGGTTTTGCTGTTATCAAACCCGAGAAAAAAAATACTATTAGAAAGGACAATGTAAATTTATTCATGTTCTATTGTTTGCTTTTGAACAATTATATCAGTTTACAGCATCACCCCGCAACATTCTAAAATTCTTTCGCGCTTGTGGAAAATAATAACTGTCTTGGTAGTCATAAATGATTTTCTCGTAATGCGATTTGGCTTTTTCGGGTTGGTCTAATTTATTTCGGTAGAGTTCCGCGAGTGCAAAATGCGCATCATCCGCTAGAATACCGTTAGCATAGAACTCTGTTATTTTTTGGTAATTATACTCGGCTGCTTCATAAGCTTTGGTGCTTTCTAAAAGTTGACCTTGTTTTAGAAGGGCCTCGTCCTCAATTTTTTCACCTTTATGATTTTCAAGAATGTCATTAAGTTCCATGATAGCCTCTTTTGTTTTATTCTGATAGGCAAGAAGGTCTGCCCGAGCATATTTTTTTAGGGCGGTTTGCGTAGAATCTTCCAGCGAATTATCTGAAATTAATAAACTCAGTTGCATGGCATCGTTGGCAATGAGTTGAGAGGTAGAGCTTCTTAATACTTTTAATTGGGTAAGCGCCCAATCAAAATCGCCTTTGTAAAAACTGGTCTGTGCTACTTTAAATCGTGCATTTTGCCCCAGGACATCATTTTTTAGATTCTGTTGTATTTGCGAAAAATAGATGAGCGCTTCATTGAATTTTTTGTCATACACCAAAATATCGCCTAATGCCAGTTTTACGAAAGCTTTGCCACGGGCGTTCAACGGAAGTTCTAAACTTTGTTTTAGAATTTTGATTGCTTGCTCTGGAGTCTCTTGTTTAAAGGTCAAAAAGTTGGCGTAGGCTACCTGTAACTGTAAAGTTTGTGCCTTGTAGCCGTGAATGTTTATGAGCTCATTAAATTGCTTTTCTACCGCTTCCAAGTCTTTTTTTGTGGGTTCTAAAAGCTGGATGTCTATAAGGTTCAGTTGGGCGTTAAGTTTGGTGACCTCGTCAGCACTATTATCCGCAATGTATTGAAAGACTTCTTGTGCGGTGTCGGTTTCAGAATCCTCAAGAGCTAAATTCCCGAGGGCATTGAGGCGTTGCATATTAGAGCCTTCCAAGCGTTTGTAAATAGCCTTTTCCTGGCGAAAGGCGCTACCGTACTGCTTTTGTTGTACAAAAAGCCAGCTCAAAAGCTCGTTCCAAAGAATATCCGGATTCTTTTGCGCATTCTGCAAAAGTGTTTTTTTGAAGATAAGGTTGTTCTCGTTTTCAGCATCCGCAGTTATAAAATCATCAATATTACGAAGCACGTTAGATTTTGATGTTTTGCCCTCGCTAATAAGGTTTAAGTATGAAATATACATCTTCTCAATATTACCCTGTTCCCCGTAAATACGAGCCATTTGGTAGTTATAATCCAATTGTGGATTGAGTTCCATGGCCTTGGTATACGCCTTAAGAGCTTCATCCAATAAAGCATATTTCTGAAAGCGGTAACCAATACCATATCCAAAGTTGGGGTTTTTGTTTATTTGGGAAATGGCTTTCTCGTAGTATATTTTTGCCTTTTCTGGTTGATTCTGTAATCTATAGTTATACCCCATTTCTATGAACAATGTTGGGTAAACGTTGGCTTCCTTTATTTTTTCTTGCAAAAAATTCTCGGCATCTACATAGCGTTCCAATTGCTGATAAGTAGCTACAAGCCCTTCTGTATAATCTGTTCTACGTGGATTTTTCTCCACCAGTTTTTCATAATATATAACGGCCTTTTCAAAATCACCATCATTAAAATACTGCTTGGCCAAGAAGTCGTCTTGAGCTACAGCAGAAAATGTAATAAGAAGAATGGCGATTGTATAGAGAGCCTTCATATATGAAATTTAACAAATTTAAGCCAGCCGGGGAAAAGAATCTGTTAAGGGGACTATAATTTGGGGATAAATAGATTTTAGAGCACATTTATTTCATTTTATACAGAATTATAAACGGTTCGTACAATACTATGTTTCATTTTGTAAGAGGTGTAATACATTTGTTTTCAGTATGTTAATTGTTGAATTCTAAAACTTGAATGATGGCGGTATTTGTAAAAAATTGTGAGCGTTATGCGGCGTTTCTTTATCCGAATGGGGAGAATTCGGGTAGAATAAATTTGTATTGTAAAGATGGGTATAGGTTATATCTGATTTTTAGGGATGGAAACCTTTCTGAAAACACTTATAATGAAGATATAAAAACAGGAGTAGGGTATCAGCCTATAGATAGGTATAGTGATTATTTGGATTTGGTTAGAAATGAAAAGCCAATTCATGTAACATTCAATACTTCTAATAAAAATTATGTGGTATACGCTTCGGGAGAAGAGGTAGGCGAAGGTGAGATGTAAATTGTGTGAAATGTAAACCGGCCAGAGCAGTTAACTGTTCTGGCCGGTTTTATTTTCTTAAGGTTATAGTTAATCTATACGATCAAATCCACAATAAGGTACCAATACTTCAGGTATCTGAATACCATCCGCAGTTTGGTAGTTTTCCAAAATCCCTGCTAAAACCCGTGGCAAGGCTAAAGAACTTCCGTTCAAGGTATGTGCAAACTGGCTTTTTCCATTTTCGTCTTTGTAACGGAGTTTTAGTCGGTTAGCTTGGTAGGCTTCAAAATTGGAGACGGAACTAATTTCTAACCAACGGTCCTGCGCGGTGGAAAAAACCTCAAAATCAAAAGTGAGGGCAGCGGTAAAACCTAAATCACCTCCACAAAGTCTTAGGATGCGGTAAGGTAATTTTAGCTCTCTAAGGATATTTTTTACGTGTTCTACCATACCGTCTAAAGCTTGATATGAATTGGCCGGGTTTTCCACGCGAACAATTTCTACCTTGTCAAATTGGTGTAGGCGGTTCAAGCCACGAACATGGGCTCCATAACTACCGGCTTCTCTTCTAAAACAGGGCGTGTAGGCCGTATAACGAATAGGAAAATCGCTTTCGGCAACTATCTCGTCACGAAAAAGATTGGTGACCGGTACTTCTGCAGTTGGGATAAGATATAAATCATCTTCCCCTACATGGTACATTTGCCCTTCTTTATCCGGTAATTGACCCGTCCCAAAGCCAGAAGCTTCGTTTACTAAATGCGGTACTTGCATTTCTGTGTAGCCAGCTTCAGTGTTTTTATCTAAAAAATAAGAAATTAGGGCACGTTGCAATCTGGCGCCTTTTCCTTTGTATACAGGAAAACCGGCACCCGTAATTTTTACGCCCAGTTCAAAATCTATGATATCATATTTTTTTGCCAGTTCCCAGTGGGGCAGGGCATCGGTATTTAAAGTAGGTATATCGCCTTCTTTAAATATCTCTTCATTATCCTCGTCAGAATTGCCTGCGGGTACAGATTCATGAGGAACATTAGGTATTTTGTAAAGAACGCTCTGTAAATTTTCAGAAATAGCGTTAAGCTCTTCGCCTAATTTCTTGGAGTCTTCTTTTAAGGTCACTGTTTTCTCCTTGAGTACATTCGCCTCTTGGGCTTTTCCACTTTTAAAGAGCATGCCTATTTCTTTGGAAAGCTTATTGCTTTCCGCCAAGGTGTTGTCCAAGGAAGTTTGAGTTGCACGTCTTTTTTCATCCAACCCTAACACTTCATCAATCAATGGTGCGGCATCTATATTACGCTTTTTCAATGCGTTTATGATGTCGTCTTTTTTGTCTCTAACAACCTGTAGCTGTAACATTACTCTTAAATTTAGTCTGCAAATTTAAACTAATGATTAAAAACCAATACATTTACGGCCGTTATAATCTTATTATTTTATGGTTTTTGAACATTTTGCGCTGAACATTACGGATATATACAAAAGAGTGGACTGGTTTGTTACGCATTTAGGGTTAACTGTTGTAGTTGGACAAGAAAAGCCTCCTTTTATGACCTTTCTGGCCGATTCTACAGGAAGGGTGATAATGGAACTGTATCAAAAACCGGAGGAACCTCTAAGTAATTTTGAAGAGCGCCATCCCGCAACATTTCACGTAGCTTTTGTTTCCGACGATGCCGAAGCCGATAAGCACAGACTCATGGCCGAAGGGGCTACTCTTGTAGAAGAAGTGAAACGAGAAGGGTTGCATCTTGTAATGCTACGTGACCCATGGGGAATGCCATTGCAACTCTGCAAGCGGGCAAAAAAGTTTTAAGGTTCTTTTTTGTAGGTAGGTGATGGAAATATCCATTCATTGTGCCAAAAGTAATTCCATTTGGCACTGGCTAAATCTACTTTAGGGTCTATGAACGGGCGGTACGGTTTTCCGTTTACGCTAACTTTTGAGTTCTGGGCATAAATTTCTATTTGTTCTCCTTTTTCGGCATATTCCTTTTTTAGCCTTTGGGCAAATTGCCAAATAAAGTCTGGGTAGCCCGCAATTCTCTTCTGTTGCTTTTTGGAGAGGTAATCTTTGGTTTTGACCAACGTCTTTTCACCAGTTTCTTTATTAACTACTTGAAATTTTACGGTTCCTGTTCGGCTTCGGAGCATCATACGCCAACTTAACCTGTGGCCTTCTTCCGTCCATAGAACATCGTCTTTAATAAAATGATGTCTTATGGGAAGCGTAATTTGTATCAGAAAATAAATACCTCCTATTACAAGTAGAACTGTTTTGTAGGATGGCACTTCTGCCTTTTTGAGTAGATAGGGTTTTTTCTTTTTGAAAAAGATATTGCGTATGGTCTCAGGTTCAAAAAAGAATACCGTAAAGGCCAATGATAAATAAGGAAAAATGCCAATTTGAAACACAATGGAGTTGAACAAGTGAAAAAATACGGAAGCGAAAAAAGCAATTTTCCGAGTGGGTTTCCAAAGTAGGGCGGGTACAATCAGCAAATCGAACAAAATACCGGAAACACCTATAATTTTATGAATAAAAGGTTCTTGTAAAAGCCCTCCAATAATGGGGTAGCTGGCTTTGTTGAGCATTAAAATACGAACAATTCCAAAATCTAGCCAATCGCCATATAATTTGGCAATAGATGCGTAAGTATATACAATAAGGAGTTGGAAAATTATAAACCATCTTACATAAGCGTACATGCTATCGCTCTTAAAGTTTGCATTATTCTTTACATCTAATGAGTGACTTTGGTGCGCTGGCAGAAAGCACATGATGAGAGAAATAAGAACCAAAAGATAATAGTGGTTGTTGTACGATGTTTTTTGCATCAAATAGACGCCTGTCCACATTAAGGTAAACGAAATAATGGCAAACCGGTATTTGTAGCCTAGGGCAATAAGTACACCTAGTGTGCCCATGATAAAAAAATAGTAGTACATGCCAAACCCCGGTAAAGGTTGGAGCCAGTCAAAACCAATGAAGTTAAAAGTAAACTTTGGTTCTATAAGTGTTCTCCTGATCCAGCCCGTTAAAATAGCGCCATAGCATTCTAGGGAAACAAGAATGCCAAAAAAGATACGGAATATAATTAATTGTGAATTATCGATTTTCGAAAAGAGAAAACGATTCAGCATTTATTCAGAGATTAGTGAGAGCGAGGTTTGCTTATCCTTTTCCAGTTGTTCTTTTAATGCTTCTACAGAATCAAATTTGTGTTCGTCCCGTATACGGTAGAGTAGGTCTATCTGTAGTTCTTGGTCGTAAAGGTCTTGATCAAAATCAAAAAAGTTGATTTCAATGGTTTTCTCTTTTCCGGCAACCGTAGGATTGTATCCAATGTTCATCATGCCGTAGACCGTTTTGTCTAAAAGTTGGCTTTTAACAACGTAAACACCGTTTTTAGGTATTAGTTTATAAGATTCGGCAATATGTAAGTTTGCTGTAGGAAAACCGATTTGTCTGCCAAGTCCCTTCCCTTTTTGAATGCTGCCTGTAAGCATATAATTATAGCCAAGGTAGCTGTTTGCCGTAGTGATATCGCCTTCTTGAAGAGCTTTACGGATTTTGGTGGAGCTGACCGATACCTCATCTATTTCTTGTGCGGAAATCTCTTCTACTTCAAAGTTAAAGGTACTGCCAAAAGCCCTTAGGTCCGCGATGTTGGCGTTCCGGTTTCTTCCGAAGCGATGGTCGTACCCAATTATTATTTTTTTTATTTGTAGCTGATTTACCAAATTGTCTCGAACGAATTCAGTGGCAGAAAGTCTAGAAAATTCTTGTGTAAAAGGATGAATGATCAATTGATCTAACCCTAATTCTTCTAATATTTTTGTCTTTTCTTCAATGGTATTGAGCAATTTTATGTTCGCATCTTTTTGTAAAACCATACGCGGATGCGGGAAAAATGTCAATACGGTAGATTTAAGGTTTAGCGCAGTGGCATTATTGATCAGGCGCTCCAGTATTTTTCTATGACCGATATGAACACCGTCAAAAGTGCCTATGGTAATGGCAGTCGAATGCCGTTTATCGTTTTTGAAAATGCTTTGGACTGTTACCACCTGTTAAAAATAATAAAAAGACTTATATTTGATTTTGTTCTAAACCCCCTTGATGGTTACAAAATTACGTCTTGTTTTTTCAATTACCATAGCATTTCTTTCCTTTTACGCCTCGGCACAGAGTGAATACTGGGAAAGCTCTTCGATGAAAAAATCTTCTTACAAGAGAGTTTCGCAGGAGTTGGGTACACAAGGCGGAAAAGTTTTTGCCTTACAGGAAAAACTTTTTAAACAGGGGCTGCAACTTTCTACCACCTCTAAAAGTGTTTCAAAAATCGTCTATTTTCCAAATTCTAGTGGAGAAATGGTGGCGTATAGCGTGCGTGAAACTCCCGTTTTATCTGAAGCGCTTTCAAAAAAATACCCTGAAATAAAATCATTTTCTGGTCAGGCCGTAAATAATAGGGAAAATCGGATAAGATTCAGTATATCTCATAATGAGGTACAGGCCATGATTGTATCTGCGGAAAAAAGTGAAAGAAGTTTTATAGAAAAGGTAGAGGACGAAAAATATATTGTGTATTCGGGAAGTGCTAAAAATGCAGATGACGAAGATTTTGTTTGTAGCACCCAAGAGAAGGTGTTATCTGCTGGGGCAAACCTAACGGCCAAACCATTGGATGACCGTGTGCTTCGGAAATATAGGTTAGTTGTTTCTGCAACTGCCGAGTATACGGAATATCATGGCGGCACTGTGGTTGATGCACTTGCGGCGATCAATGCTACGATAACAAGAGTGAACGAAGTTTTTGAAACCGATTTGGCCGTGCGCTTGGAACTTGTGACAGATACTGATAAGGTAATCTATACCAATGCGGCTACCGACCCGTACACAGGTGCGTTAAGCATGATGGGAGACCAGGCCCAAGCTGCTATGACCAGTGAAATTGGTGAAACAAATTATGATATAGGCCATGTTTTTCATAAAGGTGAAAATGGTGGTAATGCAGGGTTCATAGGAGCTATTTGTATAACCAATAGAAAGGGGAGTGCCTATTCTTCAAGCCGTGTTCCAAAAGGAGATAAGTTTGATCTGGATTTTGTGGCCCACGAGATGGGGCACCAATTAGGGGCAAACCATACATGGTCCCATGAATTTGAGGGTACCTTGGTGCAGGTAGAGCCTGGTAGTGGGACTACAATTATGGGCTACGCGGGTATAGCAGATGTAGATGATGTGGCCGCTAGCGGAGATGATTATTTTCATTACATCAGCATTAAACAAATTATAGATAACCTAAAGACTAAAACATGTGGGGAGGTGATAGGTTTTTCTAATAACCCTCCTGTAGTTGAAAATTTAGAAGATTATGTTATCCCGAAGTCCACAGCCTTTGTGCTGGAGGGTAGTGCCACTGATCCTGATGTAGGAGATGTGTTGACCTATACTTGGGAACAAATAGATAATGGAGTTGTTACGCAGGCCTCTTTTGGTCCTAATAATGCAAGTGGAGCAAATTTTAGGTCTAGACTGCCAAGTTTGGCACCACTAAGATACTTTCCGATGCTGTCACAAGTGGTTCGTGGTAATTTGGTACAAACATTCCCTACTAGAGGGTCTGCTTGGGAAACCGTATCCGATGTTGAGCGAGAAATGAATTTTGCCTTCACCGTAAGGGATAATGCTCCAGGAGGAGGACAGGTCGTGTCCGAATTAATGAATATTGCCGTTGTGAACAGTGCAGGTCCTTTTTTGGTTACTTCACAGGCAGCCACAGAAACTTATGTAGCAGGTGAAATATTGCAGGTTGATTGGGACGTTGCAGGTACGGATAAGTTACCGGTTGCCACTAAAAATGTAGACATCATGCTCTCTATTGATGGAGGAGTGACCTTTACGGTTCCTTTGGCGTCAGGGGTAGTTAACGATGGGGCGCATAAAGTTGTAGTTCCGGGGATTGCTACTGACAAGGCCCGGGTTATGGTTAAGGCATCGGATAATGTGTATTATGCGGTGAATTCGACTGATTTTGCTATCGAGGCTTCCCAGTTTGTGATGAACTTTTCCGGTTTGGAGTATGAAGCCTGTCATTTTGATGATCTTGTGATTCCTTTCGACTACGAAACCTATTTAGGTTTTAATGAAGAGGTAACTTTTCAGGTAACGGATGCACCTGAAAATTTAGGTGTTACTTTTATGCCTGATACTGTTATAGTAGACGGTACCCGAGTGGATATGTTGATTGAAAATACCGAAAATGTTCCTGAGGGGTCCTATTCCTTGACTATTTCCGCTGTTTCTGCAAGTGTTTCAAAAGAAATTACCTTAGACCTGAAAATATACGATACGGATTTTCCTGCGGTTCAGGTTACGGCACCGGCCAATAATTTGGTGGATGCCGCAACAACTGAGCTCTTACAATGGGAGGAAGAAGCCTCGTATACTTCCTATGAGGTACATATTGCAACAGATGCCTCTTTTGCCAACTTGGTAGAAGTAGTTACGGTTACGTCCAATAGTTATGTGCCCGCTGAACTCAATAATCAGGTTGAATATTACTGGCGGGTAAAACCATTAAATGTTTGTGGAGAAGGTGAATTTAGTCCTGTTCGCAAGTTTACCACAATCCAAGTAGATTGTGCCAATAAGCGCGCACGCGATATTCCTTTGGAAATTAGTTCTACGGAAAGAACTACGGTAATTTCTAAAATTGCCTTTTTTGAAGATTTAAAAGTAGATGACATTAATGTAAGATTGAATATTGATCATGAGTATCTGGAAGATTTGGTGGTAACTCTTACATCGCCATCTAATACAGTGGTCCCATTAATTGCCAGTTCATGTGGAAATCTAAAAAATGTAGATGCAATTTTTGATGATAGTGCTACTAGTTTTGAGTGTGGCGCAACATCTACTACAGCAATAAAAGGCACTGTAAGCCCACTTGGTTCCCTAAGTTCGTTTAAAGGTGAGTCTGTGTTGGGCGAGTGGACTTTAACAGTTGTGGATAATGCTTCTAAAGATGGCGGTGTTATAAATGAGTTCTCTTTGGATATTTGTGTAGAGGGAGAGTTTAGACCCGATGTTGATAATGACGGGGTTTTTGATGATGGAGATGATCTTTGCCTTAATACACCTGAAGGTGCGGAAGTAGATTCGTCCGGTTGCGAAGTACATCGTTTTGCTGCCGATAATTTTGAAATTACGGTACAGAGTGAATCATGTAGGAACAATGATGATGGTATAATAAGCATAAGTACTTTAATGCCTTTAGATTATTCAATTTCTATTGTAGGGAATAATGTAAATGCAACCAATACATTTACCAATGTTTTCTCTCTTTCTGGGTTAAACTCCGGAACATATACTTTATGTGTAAATGCTTCCGATAATGGGGTTGATTATGAACCCTTTTGTGCACAAGTAGTGGTGTCTCAGCCGGATCCGTTAGGTGTTACATCGTCCGTTTCATTAGACGGTAAACAGGTGTCCCTGTCAATGGAGGGAGCTGATCTATATACAATTGAGCTAAATGGAGAAACCGTTCTGACCGATAAATCCGAGATTACATTAAACCTCAAATCAGGAGGTAATATGCTGCGTGTATCCACAGGTATTTCGTGTCAAGGTATTTATGAGGACCGTATCTTTGTAGGTAGTAAACCTATTGCCTTTCCAAATCCGTTTGATGAAGGTACTCGAATTTTATTAGGCACATCTACAGAAAAGGTGAGAATTGATATCTTTACTATTGGCGGTAGTTTGGTTAAAAGCGAACAAAGTACGCCAAGAGGAGGGGGAGTAGATTTAGATTTTGCATCACTACATGCTGGAATTTACATAGTGAAAGTTAAAGGGGAAACTATTGATGGAACGGTTAAAGTGATAAAACGATGAGGATACTAACTTTCATAGTGTTGGGTCTAGTGCTCTTTTCGGCATGTAAAAAAGACTCGCCCAAAGCACCTGAAAAGGTAGAGTTAATTGCACCTGCTAAAAATTCTGAATGCACACCGGTTCAGAGCGATGGTGAAAATAGTAGTATCGTGAGATTTAATTGGAAAGCTGCGGATCATACGGAAGATTACGAATTACAGGTTACGAACTTAAATACAGGTACGGTTCAGTCTAAAAACACATCTAGCACCATAGAGACGTTGTCATTGACAAAGGGTATGCCATTTTCGTGGGTGGTGGTCTCGAAAAATTCAGAGACTACAACGTCAACAAGTAGTGATTCATGGTTGTTCTATAACCCAGGGTCGGAAATTAGTCATGTGCCCTTTCCTGCGGAATTAACTTTTCCGGTACAAGGTTCTACGGCCTTTAAGGATGTTAATAACGAAGTAAGCTTAAAGTGGTCGGGCAAGGATTTAGATGATGATATAGAAAGTTATGGCATTTATTTTTCCACGGAAAACCCACCTACTACTTTATTGAAAAGTACGGATGCCGGAGTTAACGAGCTAAAAATAGAGGTAACTTCTGATGAGGTGTACTTTTGGAAAGTAGTAACGACCGATGAAGAGGGTAATAGTTCAGTCAGTAGTATTTCGGAATTTAAGACCCGTTAAACTGGTTCATTGTACGGGCTACACCGGCTAAAACAAAAGATTGAACAAGTTCAGTGGTTTTCTCAAAACGCTCTCTTAATGCATCTCTTTCTGTTTCACTCCATTCACCCAGTACATATTCAACCTGCCTTCCTTTACCAAAGTCAGCTCCTACGCCAAACCTTAATCGGTTGTAATTTGTTGTCTGTAGAACGTTTTGTATGTCTTTAAGGCCATTGTGACCTCCGTTGCTTCCCTTTGTTTTTAAGCGTAACGAACCAAACTCCAAGTTGATGTCATCCGTAATTACAAGTACGTTTTCCAGAGGAATATTTTCTTTGTCCATCCAATATTTTAATGCCTTGCCACTTAAGTTCATATAGGTAGAAGGTTTCAAGCAGAGCACACTTCGACCTTTAATTTTAAATACACCTGTGTCGCCTAGTTTTACGGTCTCAAAAGAAAAGTTGAGGTCGCTTGCTAGGGCATCCAGTATTTTAAAGCCAATATTGTGTCTGGTTTCGGTATACTCACTGCCTATGTTTCCTAGGCCAATGATCAGGTATTTTTTCATGCTATCGGTTTCTTCTAGAACACTTTCGTTCTTGTTGAAAATTGATTTTAGAAATTGAAGAAACATAATGTGTTGTTCTTAGAATGGTTGTGTTCTTGCGCACGATTATGTTTTAAAGTAAATGCAAGCCGCAATCTTAAAGTTGTAAAAATACAAAAGCGCCCTAAATTAGGGCGCTTTTTATAAAACTTCAACTGAAATTTATTCTTGGCTTTCTCCACCTTCATTAGCTGCTGCTTCTGTAGCTTCTCCTTCTTCTCCGTCAAGTTCTTCGTCTTCATCAACGGCCACTGCTGTACGCTGAGTTTTAACTTGAACAACAACAGTAGTTTCTGGGTGTAAGATGGTAAATTCATCTTTCAACAAAGATTCAACAACGATGTTTTCACCAATTTTTAATTTTGATATATCAATATCAAAATAATCTGGCAAGTTGTCAGGAAGTGCTTTAATGGCAAGTTTTCTTTTTCTAAAAAGTAAACGACCACCGGCTCTAACACCAGGAGCATTACCTACTAAACGAACTGGAATGTTCATAGTAACCTCTTTGTCATCAAAAAGTTGGTAAAAATCAATATGCAAAATTTTATCAGTCACTGGGTGAAACTGAATGTCTTGCATAATCGCTCTTACTTTACCATGACCTAAGTCAACCTCTACGGTGTGTGCGGCTGGGGTGTAAACTAAATCTCTGAACGCTAACTCTCCTGCAGAAAAGTGTAGTGGTTTCTCCCCTCCGTATACAACGCAAGGAACCTGTCCAGCATTACGTAGGGCTTTAGTTGCCTTTTTGCCCACGCTTTCTCTTTCTGATCCTTTAATTTTAATTGACTTCATTATATGATTTAAAAAATTAATACTCTTAACTGGGGTAGTCTTTTAATAGACTACATTAAAAACTTTGATGCAATGGATGTATTGTGATGTACTCTATGCATTACGTCTGCAAAAAGCTCGGCACAGCTCAATACTTTTACCTTGTCAGAATTTTGTTTCGCAGGAATAGAATCTGTAACGATTAATTCTAGCAGTTGCGATTTTTCTATTTTTTCATAAGCATCACCGGACAAAAGGGCGTGTGTTGTAATGGCCCTTACGCTCAATGCGCCTCTCTCCATCATCAGGTCTGCAGCTTTGGTCAAAGTGCCGGCCGTATCTACCATGTCATCTACTAAAACTACATTTTTGCCCTGCACGTCACCAATAAGTTCCATGTGGGATATAACGTTTGCCTTTGCTCGTTGTTTGTAACAAATAACTACATCACTACTCAATGCTTTTGAATAAGCGTAAGCTCTTTTAGAACCACCCATATCAGGTGATGCAATGGTAAGGTTATCTAATTTTAAGCTTTTAAGGTAGGGCAAGAACATAGTGGATGCGAACAAATGATCAACAGGCTTTTCGAAAAAACCTTGAATTTGATCCGCATGCAAATCCATTGTAATAATTCTTGTAGCACCAGCGGCTTCAAGCATTTTGGCAATTAGCTTTGCTGCAATTGGTACTCTGGGTTTATCTTTTCTATCTTGTCTAGCCCATCCAAAATAGGGCATTACAGCAGTTATATGTCTTGCTGATGCACGTTTGGCAGCATCTAGCATTAATAGCATTTCCATTAAATGTTCCGAACTTGGGTTCGTAGAGCCGATAATGAAAATACGGGCCCCTCTTACGGATTCTTCAAAAGATGGTTGGAATTCTCCATCGCTATATCTAGAGAAGATTACATTGCCTAATTCGGCACCATAAAATTTGGCGATTTTTTTTGCGAGTTCGGTACTCTGAGTGCAGGCAAAAATTTTCGGTTCGGGAACTTGGTAGGCCATGGGTAACGTATTGTTAACTAGTTTATTGACAAGTCGTTTTATTAGCGAGGTGCAAATTTAGACATTTATTTGTGTTGCTAAAGGATAAATGTTGTTATTTTTTACCTTGATAATAAAAAAATTATATACTTTTGCAGTCCAATTTTAATGCTCGAGTGGCGGAACTGGTAGACGCGCTGGATTCAAAATCCAGTTCCTTTGGAGTGCGGGTTCGATTCCCGCCTCGAGTACAGAGTTAAAAAAGAAAGCTGAGATATATTCTCGGCTTTTTTTGTGCGCAAAATCCGGTAACTATAAAAGGAAAAGGAGTGAAGCTATTTGGCTTTAAAAAACAGAAATATAAAATTTAGTTACCGAACGTTTGGTAAATATTTAAAAATTTGTAGATTTGTCCCATGAGACCACAAAAAGTATTGGACAAGAAAATTGTTGAAAGCCTAGTTGATGTTTTTAGATCAAAAGGGTATGATGGGGCAAGTCTTTCCGAACTGGCCGAAAAAACCGGATTAAAAAAGGCGAGTCTATATCATCGTTTTCCTGATGGGAAGCAGGGTATGGCAATTGCCGTTATGGATTATCTGGGTGAACGAGCGGAAGAAAAAGTATTTCGAGCCCTACAGAATGAGAGTGTTTCCCCTGCGAAACGATTGACTAATGGGTTGAATAACATTCGGGATACATATACAGGTGGAAAAGACGCATGTATTTTGAGGGCATTTTCATTAGGCTCTGGTTTGGACTTGTTCGGTGAGCAAATTGAGCGTGGAATGATACAATGGGTGGAAGCCTTCAAAAGCTTAGGTCAAGCTTTAGGTTTATCGGATACGTTGGCCCAAGAATATGCGATAAAATCTTTATTAGAAATTCAGGGTAGTCTTGTTGTCACTAAAGGGTTGAATGATTTAAACATATTTGAAAAAACATTAAAGGATATAGAAATAAGGTATATGAATAAATAAAAAATTTGCCCGTAAATTTTACCGAACATTCGGTAAAAATGAAAAACATTTAATATTAAAAAATGAAAATTTAATTCTTTACGCTTTGGCAATAGTGCCTCTATTCTCGTCTGGAGGAACGTCACCAGATTTGGAAATATTAAATCAAAATTTTAAAAACAAAGAAAATATGACGACAATCAAATATCGAACTCTAGAAGTTAACGGAATAAACATTGCATACAGAGAAGCGGGTAACCCTGATAACCAGACAATAGTTTTGCTTCATGGTTTTCCAACTTCTTCCCATCAATATAGAAAGGTATTAAATCAATTATCGGATGAGTTTCATTTAATTGCACCGGATTACCCAGGATTTGGTAACAGTGATTTTCCTGATGCCAGTGCGTTTGAGTATACCTTTAACAACCTTGCGGCAACAATAGACACTTTTCTTGAAAAAAAGAAAATCAACTCCTATGCATTAATGATTCAGGATTATGGAGCCCCTATTGGATTTAGAATAGCCACAGCCCACCCGGAAAGGGTTACCGCCATTATTAACCAAAATGGTAATGCTTATGAAGATGGTTTGGGAGCTGCATGGAAAGACACTAAAATATTTTGGGCAAACAGAAACAAAAAGAGCGAGGAATCTTTACTGCATTCTTTTTCATTAGAAGGACTTAAATGGCAATATACGCATGGTACAAGAAATCCAGAAAGCATTAATCCTGATACTTGGCATCTGGATTATTTAAGAATGTCACGACCTAATGCCCATGCGGTTCAATTGGATTTGTTTTATGACTATCAGAATAATGTAAAACTATATCCAAAATGGCAACAATATTTAAGGGATAATCAGCCTCCTCTTTTAATTGTCTGGGGGAAGAACGATGCATTTTTTCCTGAAAGTGGTGCCGTAGCCTTCAAAAAAGACGTAAAAAATATAGATTACAATATTTATAACACGGGTCATTTTGCCTTAGAGGAAGATGCGGATAAAATCATTCCTAAAATGAGGGATTTTTTGAGGAAACTTAGACAGTAATCAAATTTTCAATATACCAGAATAGAAGCCTCAGAAATGAGGCTTTTGTTATTTATGACAATAACTGAAATAGCACTTGATTGAAAAATACAACTTTCACTACCTTAGCAATCATGAATGCAATTGAAATTAGAACTGTAGATGTGGTTCAATACATTAAGCCTTTGCGAGAAGGAGGTTCGCTCCCAGGTCTCGTTAAAGCAGATGATGAATTTTTATATGTTTTGAAGTTCAGGGGTGCGGGGCAAGGTAAAAAAGCTTTGATTGCAGAGCTTATTGGTGGTGAGCTTGCTCGTGCTATGGAGCTCAAGGTACCCGAAATTGTCTTTATGGATTTAGACGACTCATTTAGCAAGACAGAACCTGATGAAGAAATTCAGGATTTGCTCAAATTTAGTGTCGGTCTAAACCTTGGATTACATTATTTATCCGGTTCTATTGTTTATGACCCGTTAGTTTCTATTGCGGACCCGTTTACAGCTTCAAAAGTAGTTTTGTTGGATAGTATGATAAGTAATATTGATCGTACGGCAAAGAACACCAATTTGCTTAATTGGCATAAAGAACTTTGGTTAATTGATCATGGGTCTAGTTTTTATTTTCATCATAATTGGGAAACTTGGCGGAGTCATTTGGAAAAAACCTTTCCGGCTATTAAAGATCATGTGCTTTTGGAACGTGCTACTGAGTTGCGCCAGGCAGCAGATGAAATTAGAGCGCGAATAGATGAAAATACTATTGTAGAAATTGTATCTAAAATACCTGAAGATTGGCTCTTAAACGAATCTGATCTGTTATCTCCAAAAGAGATGCGTGCAGCCTATGTTGAATTTTTAAATACCCGGTTGGGAAAACTAGAGGTATTGGTTAAAGAAGCTCAGGATGCAAGATAGAGTTACATACGAATTTGCCATTATTAGATTGGTGCCAAAGGTGGAGCGAGAAGAGTTTATAAACGTGGGTGCTATTGTGTTTTCAAAACGAAAGAAGTTTCTGAAAATGAAATTTGTTATTGACCGCCAACGTATTCAAGCGTTTTCAAGTGAGATAGATTTTGAGGCTATAGAAGCATATTTGGCCGCTTGGGAGTTGGTTTGTGAGGGTGAACCCAAAGGAGGAGCTATTGGAAAACTAGATTTACCGTCACGATTTCGATGGTTAACAGCTTCTAGAAGTACAATCATACAAAGCTCCAAGCCACACCCTGGTCTATGTCTAAACCCTGATTTAGAATTGAAAAATCTCTTTGAGAAACATGTCCTTTAGGAGTAGATTGTATCTATAACTATTACTTTTTTAAAAAAATCACCAAAAGGGCACATTAATTTGGCGTTGGTTAACCATACTAATTAAAAAGAAATTTTTTTAGTTTGAAAAATGTACCCTCTTACTTACATTTTTCTAAAATAAATGTTAAATTTAACCCTGCTATGTATTGATTAATAGATTTCTAGTCCCCCGTAGAAATAAAAGAGATAGACTTTGAGCTATACTTCATAGCGGTAAATAACGGCCCTGTTCCCGCATTTAATTTTAACAACCGTAAACCGTAAAATGAGCCAACTTAATGTACATGATCATTTAAATCAGCAAAAAAGTTATACCCAAGCTATTCTCGATAATATGGGGGATTCGGTTTTTGTAAAAGATGATCAAAGCAGACTCATACTCGTTAATGATGCTTTTTGTAAAATGTTAGGTCTTCCCCGGGAGGAAATCATAGGAAAGACACTTGCAGAACATGTTGAACCAGAGGAACGCGATTCTTTTCTACGGATTGACCGTCAAGTTTTGGCAGATGGTATAGAAAACATGCTTGAAGAAGAAATGACGGTTAGAGGCGGAGAAAAGAAAATCATATTCACACGTAAATCACGTTTTATGGACGAGCATGGGAATAAATTTCTCATGTGTGTAGTTCGTGATATTACCGAAAAGAAAAAGGCCGAGGAAAGCTTATTCCAAAGCGAGACTCAATTGAGAGAAGTTGGAGCCACAAAAGACAAATTATTATCAATTATTGCACATGATTTAAGAAGTCCGTTTAATAATATCAGTTTGTTGTCGGATTTGTTAAGTGAATCAATACAGACCGGTAATGTTACGCAATCTAAGGAGTATTTAGAACTAATTGAGAAGACTACAAAAAACAGCCTAGACTTATTAGATAACCTTTTAAATTGGGCAAAATCTCAAACGGGGCAGTTAGATTTTAAATCCGAAAAAGCTGATGTCGGTCAGATTATAAGTGAAACCCTAGAATTGTCTAGGACAATTGCGTCCACTAAAAACATCGCACTTAATTATGAGCAGAACGAGACTATTGAAGTTTCTTCTGACCATAAGATTATAAGGACTATAGTTCGTAATCTTGTCTCTAACGCAATTAAGTTTACTAGGCCGGGTGGGCATATTAATGTATCGGCTAAATTACACGAGACCTATGTTGAAATAACCGTTTCTGACAATGGCGTGGGAATGAGTGCGGATACGTGTCAAAAATTATTCGGTATTAATACCAATATGGCCTGTGTTGGTACTGCAAACGAAAAAGGTTCTGGATTTGGTCTTGTTCTTTGTAGGGAGTTCGTAAATAAGCTTGGTGGTAAAATTTGGGCCGAAAGCACTTTGGGCAAAGGCAGCGATTTTAGATTTACCATACCTTTAAAATAGTCTCACTTTAATTTTCTTGGGATTATGGGATTTGTAAATGGCTGCTGTCATAATCTGTTCGGATTTGTTTAGTTTTAAATATTAGAATTGAATAAAAAGAATGAACAGTACAACCCTAAAGACATTTTTAACAACCAATCTTAACGTTGATGCGAACGAGGTTGTTGCCATACTTGATAATTGTACAACCAAAACTGTTAAAAAGGACACCTATTTATTACGTAAGGATGAGCGGTGTACGCATACTTTTTTTGTGGAGAAAGGGTTGCTTAGGCAGTATTCAATAGATGATAAAGGAAAAGAACATGTAATAGCCTTTGCTCCTGAAAATTGGTTTGTAACAGACCGTGAAAGCAGTTATTTTAATTCACCTTCAGTATATTATATTCAGGCATTGGAGGATAGTCAAGTAGTATTGATTGACGAGAGTTTTGTTCAAAATCTATCGGAGAAAATCCCATCTTTCATAGACTTCAATACTAGATTATTGCACAATCATATTAGACATTTACAGAAGCGGGTAAATGAGCTTCTGAGTGCATCGGCAGAAGAAAGGTACTTGCAGTTTGTGAAAATGTATCCAGATATTCTTTTGCGTGTGCCACAGACGATGGTCGCATCCTACCTGGGCATTACTCCTGAAAGTCTGAGCAGGGTTAGAAAAGGTCTTGCAGATAGAAACTTCAAGAAATAGGTTCTTATCATACATCAATGCACAGATTGGCTTATCACAATACTTTTGTGGTATAAAATCTTAAAGACATGAAAACAAGAACAGTAGAATTAGTGGTAAAACCCAGAGACCCACATTTTGTTGGTGATGGTTTTAGAGTACATAATTTCATTCCTAGTGGTTTCCGACTAGATATGGAACGCATGAATCCATTTATCATGATGGATTATAATTCAAAATTTCATTTTTCGGCAACAGATAACCCAAGAGGGGTAGATGTGCATCCGCACAGAGGTTTTGAAACCGTTACCATAGCCTATAAAGGTAAAGTGGCACACCACGATAGTAGTGGTGGTGGCGGTGTAATTGGAGAAGGTGATGTACAATGGATGACTGCTGCAAGTGGCGTATTGCACAAAGAATATCACGAGGAAGAATGGGCCAAAAAAGGAGGTGATTTTCAAATGGTCCAGCTTTGGGTAAACTTACCCAAAAAAGACAAAATGAGCACGCCCAAATATCAGGCTATAAAAAAAGAAGAGCTTGATAGGTATGTGCTTCCTGATAATAATGGTGAGATTGAGGTAATAGCTGGTGGGTACAAAGAGATAAACGGAGCAGCATCTACTTTTACTCCAATACATATGCTTAATGCTCGATTAAAAAGTGGAGGTAAAGCAGATTTTTCTTTTCCCGAAAATTATAATACGGTCCTATTGGTAATTGAGGGTAGTATTACGGTGAATGAAAAGGGCCATGCACCTACGGATCACTTGGTACTCATGGCAAATGATGGTGAAAATTTTACGGTTGAAGCTTCGGAAGATGCTTTGGTACTGGTTTTAAGTGGTGAGCCTTTAAACGAGCCTATTGCTGCCCACGGTCCTTTTGTCATGAACACCAAAGAAGAGTTAATGCAAGCTTTCCATGATTTTAATAATGGAAAATTCGGGTATTTAGAGAATTAATTATTTTTAATGCTATTAATATTAGAAGGAGAGGATTCACTAGAATCTTCTCCTTTTTTTTGGATTCAGTATACCTCTCACTTTCTTATAACAAGCTTGCCCAAGAAATTAAAGCAACGTAGTTTTAGAACTCAGTTGTTAAAGAAAATAATGCGAGTGAGGCAATTCTTGGTAAGGTGTTTTCAAAAGAAAATGTTTGAAAAATAGGGAGTAATTTTAAAGTAAAACAAAATGGCAGGAGAGAAGAACTTAGCAGAAATGATAAAGGGTATGACCCCAAAATTGAATGAGGGTGAATATGTATTTGTAACGTTGGCCAATGCAGATAAAATCTCAAGAGCGGATACGATTTGTGAATTTAAAGAGGAGGAAGGCATTACCGTAATTATAGCAAAACAAAAAGCTGATGCATTACGGCTTCCTTATGATTATGTAGCTTCTTGGATAACTTTAGAAATTCATTCCTCTTTAGAGGGAGTAGGCCTTACTGCGCTATTTTCTTCGGAACTGGCAAAAAACAATATCAGCTGTAATGTAGTTGCAGCCTACTATCATGACCATGTTTTTGTAGACCACAAGTTGGGTGAAAGGGCGGTTCGGGTATTGCAACAACTTTCAGAAAACTATTCGTAAAACAGGTAATCCACCCCTATGGAAACTGAGGGTTTTGTAGTTTGTTTTGAGGCTTTTATTTGTAATCTATTTTAGTATCTTAGAGGGCTTAACACCAATCTAGCCCATGCCACTTGCCATTGTTATTGCCGGAATTTTTATTCTTTTCATTTTAATCGCCCGTTTTAAACTTAATGCCTTCATTGCTTTTATCATCGTTTCCCTGTTGGTTGGTGTAGCAGAAGGGATGGATTTTGAAACGGTAACCAAATCCATACAATCCGGTATTGGAAATACACTTGGATACTTAATTCTAATTTTGGGTCTAGGTGCCATGCTGGGTAAGTTGGTGGCAGATAGTGGAGCGGCGCAACGTATTACTACTCAGTTGGTAGAAAAATTTGGAAAGAAACATATTCAATGGGCCGTTGTGCTTACTGGTTTTATTGTGGGTATACCCATGTTCTATACGGTGGGCTTTGTTATTTTAATACCCTTGGTCTTTACGGTGGCGGCAGCTACCAGGCTTCCTTTAATTTATGTTGGTTTGCCTATGTTGGCGTCCCTTTCGGTAACACACGGATACCTTCCTCCGCATCCTGCGCCTACAGGTATTGCTGTTATTTTTAATGCAGATATAGGGAAAACTTTATTATACGGTATTCTAGTGGCCATACCCGCTATTATCGTTGCGGGGCCCTTGCTGTCACGCACTATTAAAAATGTAGAGGCAACTCCCCTAAAGGAATTTTTAAATCCAAGGATTTTAACGGATGATGAAATGCCAAGCACGGCTACCAGTATTCTTACGGCTCTGCTTCCTGTAATTCTTATAGGTTTCGCCTCTGTAATGACCTTATTGTTACCGGAAGGGAATGCTATTAGAAAGGCAACCGATATTTTGGGCAATCCTGTAATGGCCATGCTTTTATCGGTTTTAGTGGCTATTTATACGTTAGGACTGGCAAGAGGTAAAAAAATGAAGGACGTTATGGACTCCGTAGCAAGTGCCGTATCCGGTATTACCATGGTACTTTTGATTATAGCGGGTGCAGGAGCCTTAAAACAAGTACTTATAGATAGCGGGGTAAGTGATTATATTGGTGAGATGCTAAAAGGTTCTACTATTTCTCCACTTATACTTGCATGGCTTATTGCAACGGTTATTCGGGTCTGTGTGGGGTCGGCAACGGTTGCTGGGCTTACAGCTGCGGGTATAGTTTTGCCGTTAATTGCTAATACAGACGTTAGTCCGGAGTTAATGGTTTTGGCAATTGGTTCGGGAAGTTTAATGCTTTCTCATGTTAACGATAGTGGGTTTTGGCTTTATAAAGAGTATTTTAATCTTTCGGTAAAGGATACTTTAAAAACATGGACGGTTATGGAAACTACAGTTGGTGTTATGGGACTCATTGGAGTACTTATTTTGGATATTTTTATATAAATCATGAATCATTGCACGATGATGAAGAGAAGACAATTCATAAATCGGACAGCTCTGGCTTTAGCAGGGAGCACACTCTTTGGTTGCTTTGATGGCAATAAGTTTACATTTAAGAAAAACCAGATTATTGGCTGTTTTGGAGATAGCATTACGTTTGCCGGAGGTGATGGATATGTTGAAATGCTTCAAGAGAAATTCAATAAAGAAAAGCCGGAACTCAACCTGAAGTTTATAAATTTCGGAAAAAATAGCGAAACCGTAACTGGTCTAACGGAAGAAGATCATCCTGGTCCAAGACCCTATCTTTTTGAACGCTTGGATGAAATTTTGGATGAAAATAAGATTGATGTTGCTCTCTTTTGTTATGGCATGAATGACGGTATTTATGGTAAGCCCTCCGAAAAACTTTTCACCAGTTTTAAAATAGGAGTGTATTCATTTCTGGAAAAAATGCGCCAAAGAGATATTAAAACAATTCTCCTTACCCCACCACCATTGGCTGAAGGACATTCGGACAATGATAATTCAACTTCATATAGTTATAAACATCCTTATCCTAAATATGATTCAGAGGTGTTGGAAAAATTTACAGATATCATTCTAGACATGCACCATCCTTACGCCAATGCTGAAATAGATATAAGGAAACCTCTCTTTGCAAGTCAGAAGGATTGTTATGGCAAAGATCCTATTCACCCCAATAAGAACGGTCATAGATTAATTGCCGATACGATTTTTGGTAATTTATCGTTTTAACATTGCCTTAAGTCCGCATGGCAGGGTATTTGCTATCTTTATCTCGGGTTTTTTTATACGATGATTAAAAACTATTCGGTACTGTTGTTCACTGTAATGCTATTTTCCTTTTCGGGGATGATGGCCCAGACTGATATTCCTCAAAAGAAAGAGTTGAAAATTGAAACGGCAAACAAGATTGATGATAATGCCGAACCTAATCAGGGCACTTCTTTAAAAATTCCGTCTGTAGTAGATGATCAGCCTCAAGTAGATTTCGATATCGCAAAACGGAATCCTGTTAAAATGATTGATGACCGCGAACTGGTACAAGCCGGTGCAGGTATGAAAATCGACCCAAAAGTAGGGCCAAGACAACCCAAAGAAGGTTCTAAACAACACTTTGCAGATATGTATCTGGGTGATGTAAAGAATAACGGAAAGTTTGTGGGTATCGTTTGCCGTGATCACGAATTTGTAGATGGCGATCGTGTAAAAATATATGTGAATGGTGATGTGGCCGATCCCAATATTCTCCTGACTGGCTCTTTTAAAGGAGTGAACGTTGACTTAAAAGAAGGTTTTAACCGTATAGATTTTGAGGCGCTCAATGTTGGCTCTTCTCCACCCAATACTGCCCAGATTAATGTTTATGATGATAAAGGAGAACTCATCTATGCAAACAAATGGCTGCTCTCCGAGGGGTCTAAAGCTACCTTGATCGTTACAAAAGAAGCGGAGGATTAATTGCTTATCATAGTAACCCCAAAGTTCATATTTACTAAGGGTATTGGTATCTCGCTTAGATAACTTTCCTGAAAAGTAAAGTCCCTGTTTTTAGCGTAACTTTGTCCTCTTCAAAACCTCTTTCATGGCCGAAAAAAAAGTTAGTATCCTTACCGCGTTCAAAACCATTATTTGGCCAAGACGAAACCTTGTGTTTATTGGACTTCTTCTTATTGTCATAAGTAAGGCAGCAAGTTTTGTGGCTCCTTTGTCGCTCAAATATTTAATGGACGATATTATACCTAATAAAGACCTTGATTTTTTAAAACTGCTTGTGGGTGCCGTTGCATTGGCTATCTTGGTACAAGCGGTTACCTCATTCTTGTTGACCAAAATATTGAGCGTGCAGGCACAATTCCTAATTTCAGAGCTTAGAGCCCAAGTTCAGAAAAAAGTACTATCGTTACCTATTAGCTTTTTTGATAATGCAAAGTCTGGAGCCTTGGTATCTCGTATCATGAGTGATGTGGAAGGTGTGCGTAACCTAATAGGTACAGGTTTGGTTCAATTGGTTGGCGGAACCATTACGGCTGTAGTGTCGCTTATATTGCTCTTACGGATCAGTTGGACAATGACAATTTTTACATTGGTCCCCTTGGCTGTTTTTGCATTAATTGCGCTAAAGGCATTTAAAATTATACGTCCTATTTTTAGAAACCGTGGTAAAATAAATGCTGAGGTTACGGGTAGGCTTACCGAGACTTTAGGAGGAGTACGTGTTATTAAGGGCTTTAATGCAGAGGAGCAAGAAAATAAAATCTTTGAAAAAGGAGTTGATCGTCTTTTTCAAAATGTAAAAAAGAGTTTGACCGCTACTGCCTTCATGACCAGTTCCTCAACCTTTCTTTTGGGGATTGCTACAACGGGGATTATGGGTATTGGAGGTTATAAAATAATGATGGACGAACTGACGATTGGTGAGTTCTTGACCTTTACTTTCTTATTAGGATTGATGGTAGCTCCTATTGTACAAATGAGCAATATAGGGAGTCAGTTGACCGAAGCTTTAGCCGGTTTAGATCGTACGGAAGAGCTAATGAACATGACGCCGGAATCAGATGAGGAGAACAGGACTATAATTCTGGATGAAATTCAGGGAGATATTGTCTTTGATGATGTGTCATTTGCTTATGAGGAAGATAAAGAAGTATTGCATAATATCAATTTTGAGGTGAAATCAGGTAATGTAGTTGCTTTAGTAGGAAGTTCCGGTTCGGGTAAATCTACCATAGCTGGTTTAGCGGCTACGTTCTTAAATCCACAGTCGGGTAAAATTACCATAGACGGGAATGATCTTTCTGAGGTCAATCTAAATAGTTTTAGACAGAACCTAGGCGTGGTTCTGCAAGACGATTTTCTATTTGAGGGCACTATACGCGAAAACATTCTTTTCCCAAGACCTCATGCATCGGAAGAACAATTGAAGATGGCCGTAGATGCTGCTTATGTAAACGAGTTTACGGATAGGTTTGAAGATGGATTGGACACCTTAATAGGGGAAAGGGGCGTTAAGCTTTCAGGTGGTCAACGCCAACGTATTGCTATTGCAAGAGCAGTTTTGGCCGATCCTAAAATTTTGATACTGGACGAAGCTACCTCAAATTTGGATACTGAAAGCGAAGCCTTGATTCAAAAGAGTTTGGCAGCCTTAACGGAAGGGCGAACCACTTTTGTAATAGCGCACAGACTAAGTACTATCCGAAAAGCGAATCAGATCTTGGTTATAGAAAACGGTAAAATTGCCGAAGAAGGTACCCACGATGAGCTAATTGCTAAAGAAGGTAGGTACTTTAATCTATTTACCTATCAGGCAAGAATCTAGCTCTCGGGAGCCAGTTCTACTGCTAATCCGTCTAAATCAGGAGTCATGTGGATTTGACAGCCCAAACGGCTGTTGTCCTTAACATCAAAGGCTTCGGCCAACATGGCGTCTTCATCATCAGACTTCTCAGGAAGATTGTGGTCAGATTCCACATAACATTGACAAGAAGCGCACATAGCCATACCGCCACAGATACCAATGGTACCCTCGGGAGCTAATTCATAAGAGCGAACAACCTCCATTAGGTTCATGTTCATGTCGGTTGGGGCATCAACCTCATGGGTAACTCCATCGCGGTCGGTAATTTTTATTTTTATATCACTCATTGAAAAGGGATTAGTAGTTAGGGGTTAGGAATTTGTATCCTTTGGTTTGATTGATGTCATTGATTGTATTAGTCCGTAAAGCATTCTAGAAATTTCATTGGACTGTGCAATTAATATATTTGTTTCTTCTGTTTTTAGCATGCTTAGTCTTTCGGCTAAATACAACATTGATCTTACCTCACTATTTGAACTCGTTGCAAAATATAAAAATCTAATAAAATCCGGATTTGTGCGTCTGTCAAAACCTTCGGCAATATTATTTGAAATTGATATGGATGCTCTTAAGATTTGGTCTTTAAAGGAGTAGTCTTTGGAATCGGAAAATTTTTGGTAAATGGTTACAGCAAAATCTTGTGCTTTTTGCCACACTAATAGGTCCTCAAACTTTTTAACAGCCATTTATTTCAATTATGCTAGTTATATTTTCCTAACACCTAACACCTAACACCTAACACCTAACACCTTAGTCCTTAATTTATACTTTTCACAACCGCCTTAGGTGCTTCTTTTTTACTTCCGTCAAAACCGGTTACACCACCTACGGTTGTATATTTCATTACATACTTCTTATCAGGATAAATACGCTGGTACGCACTTTGGCACATTAATGTTGCTTCGTGAAAACCACAGAGAATCAACTTTAATTTTCCAGGATAGGTATTCACATCACCAATGGCATAAATTCCCGGTACGTTAGTCTGATAATCGAATGTGTTTACTTTTATAGCGTTTCTTTCAATCTCAAGGCCCCAGTCTGCAATGGGCCCTAATTTGGGAGAAAGACCAAAAAGTGGCACAAAATTATCAACTTCTAAGGTAACATCCTCATTAGGATTTGTTGTTTTTCTAATGGAAACGGCCTCTAGTGTATCTTCACCTTTAAGAGCAACGATTTCTGCCGGCGTAATTAGGTTTATTTTCCCTTCGTTCTTAAGGTGCTGTACTTTCTCTACAGAGTCTAGCGCACCTCTAAATTCACTTCTACGGTGAACTAAGGTGACTTCCGAAGCCACATTGGCTAGAAATATGCTCCAATCCAAGGCAGAATCGCCACCTCCGGCAATGATAACCTTTTTATCCCGATATACTTCGGGGTCTTTTATGATGTAGGCAACACCATTGTCCTCGTATTTCTTTAGATTCTCTAGAAGAGGCTTACGCGGTTCAAAACTGCCCAGGCCACCAGCGATAGCTACAATGGGTGCATGGTGTTTTGTTCCTTTGTTAGTAGTTACTATAAACGTTCCGTCTTCTAACTTTTCTATGGTTTGCGCTCTTTCGCCCAAGGTGAAACCAGGTTCAAAAGGTTTTATTTGTTCCATTAGATTATTCACCAAATCGCCTGCCAACACTTCGGGGAAACCCGGTATATCGTAAATTGGTTTTTTTGGATAGATTTCGGAACATTGGCCCCCCGCTTGTGGTAGTGCGTCTATTAAATGGCACTTGAGCTGTAACAGGCCTGCCTCAAAAACGGCAAAAAGCCCTGTTGGGCCAGCTCCAATAATCAATATATCTGTTTTGATCATTGGTTATTAGATTAATAATTCGGATAAAACTAAAAATAAAAGATCGGTAAAAGTGTGATAAATATCAGTGCATTAAGCAACAATGTTTATTACCTCTTCAATTTGTGGCGCGTATTTTTTTATAGTCATTTCAACACCACTTTTTAAAGTCATCTGATTAACCGTACAGCCAACACATGCCCCTTCTAAACGAACCTTCACGGAGTTTTCGTTATCTATGGAAATTAAAGAAATATCTCCTCCATCACTCTGCAAAAAAGGGCGAATTTCTTCTAACGCTTTTTCTACATTCTTTTTTAATTCTTCCGATGTCATATTATTTTTTCTTAACGGCAGAACAACCTGCCATTGTTGTTATCTTAATTGCTTCAGTAGGGGGGAGGTCTTTATTTCTGCCCACCACTTCTTGTACTACATTTTTTGTTATCTCTTCAAACGCTTTTTCTACAGGGGTTGCCGTTTGCATTGCAGCAGGTCTCCCTACATCGCCAGCCTCCCGTATACTCTGCACTAAAGGAATCTCTCCTAGGAAAGGTACGTTTAAATCTTCAGACAGATTTTTTGCGCCTTCCTTACCAAAAATATAATACTTGTTATCTGGAAGCTCATCAGGTGTAAAGTAGGCCATATTCTCCACTATTCCCAATACTGGAACGTTTATGGATTCTTGCTGAAACATGGCAACTCCTTTTCTGGCATCGGCCAAGGCAACGTTCTGAGGCGTGCTAACAACTACGGCACCAGTAACCGGCATTGCCTGCATGATGCTTAAGTGAATATCGCCAGTTCCTGGAGGAAGGTCAATTAACATAAAGTCTAGCTCGCCCCAATGTGCATCAAATATCATTTGGTTAAGTGCTTTGGCAGCCATAGGGCCACGCCAGATAACCGCTTGATCCGGTTGCGTAAAGAAACCAATGGACAATAGCTTTACGCCATAATTTTCTACAGGTTTCATCTTGGATTTACCGCCAACATTAACAGCCAAAGGTTTTTCCATAGGTACATCAAACATAATAGGCATAGAAGGTCCGTAGATATCTGCATCTAGTATTCCTACTTTAAAGCCCATTTTAGCCAAGGTCACAGCCAAGTTAGCGGTAACTGTGGATTTTCCTACACCACCTTTACCTGAAGCAACCGCAATGATATTCTGGATACCCGGTAAAGGTTTACCCTTTATTTCATTGGTTTTGGGCTTTGCCGGAGCATCTACCTTAATGTTGATTTTTATCTTCGCTTTTTCGTATACCTCTCGGTGTATGATTTTTAGAATTTCCACCTCGGTCTTTTTCCGAGCTTGTAAACTAGGGTTGCCTATGGTAATATCTACCTCAACCTCATCACCAAAAATCTGTATATTTTTAACTGCACCGCTTTCTACCATATTTTGTCCCTCACCGGGTACGGTAATATTCTCTAGTGCCCTTAAAACTTCTTTTTTATCAATCTTCATTATATAAAATCATTCTAAAGAACAAAGATACGGCATAAGGGCAAGAAACTAAAGTGTTTGTATTGAAATGTCGAATGGTTGGATAGGATTAGATTATTTTAAATAGGGTGAATTTTTTTGGGAGAAGATTTACACCATTCTCCCATCCAATAAATTGATGATGCGTTTGCCGTAAGCCGCATTTTTTTCTGAATGTGTTACCTGAATAATGGTAACACCTTCATCATTCAGCTGTTTAAAAAGTTGCATGATTTCCTCGCCTTGAGTGGAATTTAAATTGCCCGTGGGCTCATCGGCCAGAATTAGCTTAGGCTTAGTTATCAATGCCCGGGCCACACCAACAATTTGTTGTTGGCCGCCGCTCAATTGTGCTGGGAACAGGTCTTTCTTGCCAACAATATTAAAACGATCTAACATATCTGCTACCATGGCTTTACGTTCGGCACCGGAATGTTTTTTGTAAAGCAAAGGCATTTCCAGGTTTTCATAGACGGTTAATTCATCGATTAAATGATAGGACTGAAAAACAAAGCCAATGTACTCCTTGTATAATTTGGCCCTATGCTTTTCTTTCAGTTGATGAATGGGATCATCAAGAAAACTATATTCGCCTTCATCAAAATCATCTAACATTCCAATGACGTTCAGTAAAGTTGATTTTCCCGAGCCAGAAGGTCCCATGATAGAAATAAACTCTCCTTCTTCTACTTGAAGATTGATGTCCTTCAACAAGAAAACCCTTTGCCCGCCTTGTTGAACCCATTTAAAGATATTGTTTAGTTGAAGTAGCATATGTTCTGTTTTTTATTGTTGTCGCCTTATTTACTCCATTCTCAAACTTTTGATCGGATTTGAGTTTGCAGCTTTTATGGCTTGAAAACTAACAGTGAGGATAGTTATAGCCAATGCACCGATTACGGCGAGAACAAAAATCCACCATTCCAGTATCACCCTATAAGGATAATCCTGTAGCCAACCGTTCATGACATAGTATGAGATTGGTACGGCAATAAAGCAAGAGATGGCCACAAGTTTTAGGAAGTCTTTGGATAGCATGTTCCAAACGTTAAAGACCGAAGCTCCAAGTACCTTTCTAACACCTATTTCTTTCTGTCGTTGCTCTGCCACAAAAGAGGTAAGCCCAAACAAGCCCAAACAGCTGATTAAAATGGCCAATGCTGTAAAAATTGCCGATAAAGTTCCTATGCGTTCTTCTGCAGCAAATTTCTCTCCGTATTCAGCATCTACAAAGTCATATTGAAACGGAATGTCCGGAAAATGAGATTGGAATACCCCCTCTATGGTAGTGATATTTTCACTTGCGCTATTGTCTGGATTAAGGCGAAGGTTGTAAAAGCTAACGTTCCCTTCTTTATCGTAGGCATAGATACCTTGTTTGACTGGTTCATAAGGAGAGCTGGCAATCATATCTTGTACTACCCCTATAATTTTTAAAGGTGGGTTAGGGTCCTCTGTGTCGTCATCCCTAAGATATTTGCCTACTGGATCAGTTAGCCCCATATGCTTAACCGCTGATTCGTTTATTAATATGGCACTTGAGTCTGTGGCGAATTCTCTTGAGAAATCTCGTCCATCAAGAATTTTAAGATTTAAAGATTTTGCATATTCTGGGGTAACTTCTGTCCATGCTAAGTCTTCTTGAAAACCATCTGGTTTCCCTTCCCAGTTAAAACCACTTCTATTAGACCATATTTGGGTTGTAGGGCTACTGGAAGCGGACATTTCTATTGCAGCTCCCGATTCTAAAAATTCTCTCCGCATTAAATCATATTTGCCTTGAAAATCTTGGCTCATGGTCGGTATTTGTATTAAGCCTTCTTTATCATACCCTACCGGCCGGTTTTTTGCATAATTGATTTGCTGCATTACGATTACCGTACCAATAATGAATGCAACGGAGACGGTGAACTGTAATACTACCAGAATTTTTCGCGGGAGACCCGCGTACTTACCTGTGGTCATGGTGCCTTTTAGTACGTCTACCGGTTTAAAGGACGATAAATAGAGGGCAGGGTAACTACCTGCCAATAGCGAAGTGAATAGAACGAACAAAAAGGAAATTAGCCAAAAGAATGAGTTGCTCCAAGGAAACGTTATTTCTTTTCTAGCCAAGTCATTAAACCCATCCAACGATAACAAAACAATGAATAATGCAATGCCAAAAGCAAAAAGGACTACCAAAAAAGACTCGCTTAAAAACTGATATATCAACTGATTTCGGTGTGATCCAATGGATTTTCTGATACCAACTTCCTTTGCTCGTTTTTCAGAACGAGCGGTACTCAGGTTCATAAAATTGATGCAAGCCAAAAGCAATACAAAGGCGCCAATAATACCGAACAACCATACGTACTTTATACGCCCACCTACCTGTTTACCGTTTTCAAAACTATCGCGTAGATACCAATCTTTCATGGGGAACAAGAACAACTGCGGGTTAAACTCTGCCGTTTCTTTATTAAGATTTTTTTTGACATCTTTTATACTGGCGGTTACCTGATCTGTAGTTGTGTTATCGGCAAGCTCTACAAACATTTGGAAAGAGTTATTGCCCCATTGGTCTTCCGCATTTTTTATCCACTCAAAAACGGTAAGGTATTTTTCCCAAGGCATGATAAACTCTAAATCATGAAACGAATTGTTCATTGGGATATCCTCATAGATTGCGGTAACCTCCATATCATATTGACTATTGGCCTTAACGACCTTTCCTATTGGGTCTTCGTCTCCAAAGAGGGCATTGGCAACACTCTCAGAAAGCATAATGGAATTTATTTTTCTCAATCCATTTTTTTCACCTTTTAGAATTTTTAAGTCTAGTAGTTCAGGGGCCTCTTCTTGCATAAAGTTTCCTGTTTTGGAAAGACTCTTTTCTTTGTAGTTCAGATAGAGCGGGTTGTTCCAAGAAGACATGACCAAATGTTTAAAGTTGTCCATGTAGCCATTTCGAAGTCCCATTTCTAAAGGACGTGGTATGGCAGGTCCTGTGCTCGTATTCCCATTAAAGGTCTGTGATTGAAATACTTGGGAAATACGGTCCTTTTTGCTGAAATAATCATTGTATGAAAGTTCGTCATTAACCCATAACCCAATGATAAGTGTTACGGCCATGCCTAGGGCGAGGCCTCCAATATTGATGGCGGAATAACCTTTGTTTTTTAAAAGGTTTCGCCAAGCGATTTTTAAATAGTTTTTGAACATGGTTCCCGTTTTTTTGATTTGATTGATGTTTTTACTTATTCCGTACGTAAGCTTTTTACAGGATTGGCAATGGCTGCTTTTATACTTTGATACCCGACTGTAATAATTGAAATTACAATAGCTAAGACCGCTGCAAGAACGAACACCCACCAAGAAATGTCTATACGATATGAAAAATCTTCAAGCCATTTATTCATTATAAACCAGCCTAGGGGAAGAGAAATAAGAATTGAAATAGCCACCAACTTTAAAAAGTCTAACGATAACTTATAGCTTATTTGACGGATACTTGCTCCCAATACTTTCCGTATTCCAATTTCTTTGGTTCGTTTTTCTGCATTGAAAGCTGCTAATCCAAACAGTCCTAAACAGGCAATGAGAATAGATAAAATGGTAAAGATGATGAAGATTTTACCCAATCGCTGCTCAGCTTGGTAGGTGTCATTAAAGGAATCTTCCATGAAATAGTAATCAAAAGGTTGTCCGGGAGCAACCGTATTCCATACTCTTTCTATACTTGATATGGAATTAGAAAAATTACCCGCTTCTAACTTTATTGCCATAGCATTTTTTTGCCCTTGCAACCGTAAACTAAGTGCCTCAATGCCTTCTTTTAAAGTGTCAAAATGAAAATCTTTTACTACTCCGATAATCGTAAAATACTGTGGATTTTCTTCACCTAAAGTTGATGTATATCTTTTGCCTAACGCTTCTTCTGGAGAGAAACCCATATTGGCAACGGCTGTTTCGTTTACAATGATATTGGTGGAATCGTTCCCTACTTCTCTATTGAAATCTCTACCTGCAACCATTTTGAAATCCATGGTAGAAACGTAATCATAATCTACGTTCCACGTTTGCATACTGATAGCATTTTCGTGCGAGGAGTTGCCTTCCTCAGGTTTGAAAGTAGTGTCGCTACGATTAGAAGGTGTTGGGAAATAGCTGCTTAAAGTAGCATTTTTTACAAACCCTAATTGCTTTATCTCCTCTTTAAAGGTGTTTGCTTTATTACCGGTTACAAACACATCATTCACAATAAGTACTTGGTCTTTTGAAAATCCTAAATCTTTACCTTGAATGAATTTTAATTGTTGATAAACTACCAATGTGCTTACAATTAAAAAAACGGAAATACTAAACTGGAAAACAACTAGTGAGTTTCTTACATTTCCACCACCAACGCTACTCTGGCCTCCGCCTTTAAGTACTTTTACGGGGCTAAATCTAGACATAAAAAATGCTGGATAACCCCCTGAAAATAGTCCTAGTAAAATGACCGAGCCTATCAAAATTAACCAGAAAATGGGACTTAGAAATGGAATTGAAATGTCCTTATCCGCTAATGAATTAAAAAAGGGCAATGCAACTACCGCCATTACCGTTGCCAATGCTAGGGATAAAAAAGTGATTAATCCTGATTCTACTAAAAATTGCCTTATCAATTCTGTTTTGTTTGAACCTAAAGTTTTTCGGACACCTACTTCTTTAGCTCTTTTCAAAGATTGTGCAGTAGAGAGGTTCATAAAATTAACCGCAGCCAAAACTATAAGAAAGACTGCAATAAAAGAGAGGATGTATATACTTTGAATGTCATTATTAGCACTTACTTCTGCTACTCTATGGGAGTTTAAATGAATATCTGTCAACGGGATGGTGCTGTAGACTAAATAATCTCCCGCAACCTTAAGCTGTTCTTCTGTTACACCTGGTATGAACTGCTGCACTCCTGGTATAACATATTTCCCTAAAAACCCTCGCAATGGAGCTTGGATGTCGTTAATATCGGCGTTGGGAATAAGTTTAATAAAGGTTTGATAATTGTTGCCGCCCCAATTCACTATTTCAGAATCTGCATAACTAAGCATTGACATAAAAACTGTATGGTTTCTTAAAAAAGAGTTCTGAGGAAAGTCATCAATGACTCCCGTTACAGTATAGATTTTGTCATTGTTGAATCGTACATTTTGACCTATGGCTTTATTAATTCCGAAATGCTTTTCGGCGGCAGTTTTGGTTAGAATTAATGTATTAGGCCGTTCTAGAGCAGTGTTCCTGTCTCCAGCTAAAAGATCAATTCCGAACATGTCAAAAAAGCTCGGGTCAACAAAAGTAGTTTGCTCTTCTTTTACGTTGGCATCTGCATTTACTTTTCTCAACAAAGCACTGCCCCAAGTTCTAAATCGGGTAACTGCTTCTATCTCTGAGAAGTCACTTCTTAGTGCTGTGGCCAAAGGAGCCGGAGTAACGGCAAGCTCTCTAGCTTCTCCACCAAACTTTATATCTACATTTATTCTGTAGATACGTTTTGCATCTGCAAACATGGTGTCATAATTCATTTCATCATAAATGTATAACGAAATAAGCAACGCCCCAGCCATACCTATGGAAAGGCCAAAAGTGTTGAGAAATGTAAAAAAGGGTTGCTTTTTTAAACTTCGCCAAGCTATTTTAAAGTATGTTTTGAACATGGTTCTCGTTTTTTTGATTTGATTGATGTTTTACTTATTCCGTACGTAAACTTTTTACAGGATTGGCTACGGCAGATCTTAGGCTTTGCATTCCCACGGTTAGTAGTGTTATAATAAGGGCAAAACCACCGCTTACTAAGAATACCCACCATTCAATTTCAATTCTGTAGGTAAAACCCTCTAGCCACCTAGACATGAAATAATAGGAGATGGGTGATGCAATAAGGAATGCAATCAGCACCAACTTCACAAAATCACGTGTCAATAATTGGACTACAGATTGTATGCTGGCACCCAATACCTTGCGGATGCCAATTTCTTTTTTCTTCTGTTCGGTTACATATGAAATGAGTCCAAAAAGCCCTAAACAGCTTATAAAAATGGCGAGTACGGTAAAAGCTACCGAGATGAATCCCAAGCGTTTTTCCTCGTCGTACAGTTTTTCTACCTCCTTGTCTACGAACCTATAATCAAAAGGTACATTACTTACTGTAGATTTCCACTGGCCTTCCAGACCGGCAAGTAACTCGCTGTAATTATTGGTTTTGGTTTTTAGAAATAGCCAATTAGGTTCTGTTTCCTTATGAAGAAACAAGGGCTCAATCTCTTCTCTTAAGGAAGCAAAGTGATAGTCTGCTACCACACCAATAATTCGCATTTCAAAAGTATCCTCTCCCGTACCTTGCAAGAGAGTAGAGCTTAGGGCGTTTTCCTTTGTAATACTGAATGCCCTGAGCGTTGCTTCGTTCACAATAATTTGGTCTATGGTGTCCGCCACGGTAAAATCGCGGCCCTCTAGGAAAGGAATCCCCATAGTTTTAAAGTATCCGTCACTTACGCCATTACGCTTTACAACAGTTCTATTTTCGCTATTTCCTCCGGGGAGATAAAATCCGTTATCGGCCAATATGATTTCTGATGGAGCATAATTTCCACTTGAAATATCTACCACTCCAGGAATGTTCAGAAATGCGGATTTTATGGATTCAAACTTGCTGGACGCCTCATCAGTTCCTATTCGTAGGGCAATCAAATTATCTTTTGTATACCCAAGGTCTTTTTTCTGGGTAAATCTAAATTGCTGAGATATGATAATTACAGTAGCAACCAAACCAATGGAAACCACAAACTGAAACACTACAAGAGACTTTCTTAAAGTACCACTTCCGGATTGCATAATGATTCCTCCTTTCAGGGCCTTTACGGGTTTTATAGAAGATAGAATTACGGCCGGATAGATGCCCGCTGCAAAGCCCGTAAATATTCCCAATCCCAAAAGAACGGTCACTATCTTCCACTGGTAAAGATCTATATAGGTCAGGGATTCTTGGGTAAGGTCATTTACTAATGGCAACAATAGAATTACAATGGGAATACTTACGAGAATTGCAAAAACAGACAAGAGCAGGGACTCACCCAAAAACTGGCGCATTAAAGCATTTTTTCCTGCGCCCACTACTTTACGAACGCCTATTTCTCGGGCACGTTTACTAGCCCTGGCCGTACTTAGGTTAACAAAGTTGATACAGGCTACCAGTTGAATAAAAAATGCAAGACTCAAAAGAAAATAGAGATATGTAATGCTGGAAACCTTGTCTATTTGGTTTTTACGACCCTGGGACCGCAGATGAATATCGGTAACCTTTTTTAATTCCAAAGTCTTATTGCTCATTCCTGCGTCGGCAAGATCTTGAGTGGCCCTATCTTTTATGAACCCGGGCATTTTGCCCTGAAATTGGGTCGCATTGCTGTTGGGTGAGAGTTTTATATAGCTATGCACAAAATTATTAGTAGCAAAGCTCTCAAAATTTTGCACGAAAGTACCCATGCCAGGGGAGCTCATGCTTACCACGTAATTTGGATTTAAATGCGATTTTTTTGCCTTTTCATCAAACACCCCCTTAACGGTTAGGTTGAGTGCATCTTCACCACTTCCCCACACAATGGTTTTGTTTATTGCATTCTGGTTCCCGAATAATTTTTGCTTTAAATAGGAGGAGAGTACTACTGCACTTGGTTCTTTTAAGGAGGTAAGTTTATCTCCTTCCAGAAACTCATAATTAAATACCTCAAAAAAAGTGGAATCGGCCATATAAACACGAGGCTCATAATAAGCGTCTTTACTATCCGAAGCTCTAATTAAAGTACTATAAAATACATCGGTCAGTACTACTCTGGTAGCTTCCTGTACTTCCGCAAAATCTTCTTTAAGGGCAAAAGCGATTGGAGGTGATGAAGTTGCAGATTCAAAATTTGCTTGTCCATCCCGTTCTATTATCGTTTCTACACGGTAAATGGAATTAGCGTCAACATGATGTTGGTCGTGCCCCAGTTGGGCAAAAACATATAATAAAATAGTGAGACAGCTTACCGTTCCCAGAGTGAGTCCTAGCAGGTTGATAATGGTTTGCTGCTTATTCTTAAGGAGGTTGCGCCACGCGATTTTTATATAGTTCTTTAACATGGTTCTGCTTTTTTTGATTGATTTAATGTGTGTCCTTGATTAAGGGACATTGTTGATGTTATTGATTGATGAATAAACTCCGCTACATCATGGTGCCAATGGCCCTATTTTGACTTTCGGTAACAATTTGCCCGTCAAATAAATTAACGACCCTATGTGCGTAATGCGAATCTCTATCGGAATGTGTTACCATTACAATAGTGGTTCCTTCTTGGTTCAGTTCGGTCAATAGGTTCATTACTTCAATACCATTTTTAGAATCCAAGTTACCGGTAGGCTCATCGGCTAAAATCAATTTTGGATTTGTAACCACCGCTCTTGAAATGGCCACACGTTGTTGTTGGCCACCGGATAATTGCTGTGGAAAGTGTTTTTCTCTATGGGCAATTTTCATGCGCTCTAAAACCTCCCTTACTTTTTGTTTTCGTTCTGCTTTTCCCATTTTTAAATAAACCAACGGTAGTTCCACATTTTCATAAACTGTTAGCTCATCAATAAGATTAAAGCTTTGGAAAACAAACCCCAAGTTGCCCTTTCTTAATTCGGTTCGTTGTCGTTCTTTTAGTCCGCTTACTTCATGCCCGGCAAATTCGTATGAGCCCTCGGTGGGGTTGTCCAGCATGCCTATGATATTCAGTAAGGTAGATTTACCACAACCTGAAGGCCCCATAATGGCAACAAATTCGCCATCTTCTACCTTAAGTTTTACATTATTCAAGGCCAGGGTTTCCACTTCTTCGGTTCTGAAACTCTTTTTTAGATTCTGTATCTGTATCATTTCTTGTTTAGTTTTCATTATTGTATTTAAAGATGCTGTTTTAGGATCTTAGTGACAGTTTTGGTTTATTTTAATATTATTTTCTCCGCTTCACCAAAGGAATCATAATTGCTGGTTATTACGGTCTCTCCGGATTCTAGACCTTCTAGGACCTCATAATATCTTGAATTCTGCTTTCCAATTCTAATGTTTCTTTTAATAGCCTGGTCCCCGTCAGGGCCAACTACAAAAATCCATTGGCCACCTGTACTTTGGAAAAAGCTTCCTTTAGGCAATAAGAGCGCATCATTTGATTCTCCCAATTGTAATTTTATGTTATAGCTTTGCCCGGCACGTATAGTATCTGGCTTTTCGTCTGTAAACACTAGGTCTACCTTAAATTTCCCATTACGAACTTCTGGATACACTTTTCGCAGTCTTAAAGCATATTCTTTTCCATTTCGTTCCAGTACGGCAACCAAATCTCTTTGTACACGGTCTATATAATGCTCATCTATACTGGCTTCAATTTTAAAATCGGTAAGTACGTTTACTTGTCCTATTCGTTGCCCTTGAGTCAGGTTTTGACCTATTTCTGCATCAAGAAAACCTAATTGGCCATCTGCAGGGGCGCGTACATTCAGATGGTCTAACCGTTGGTAGACCATACCTAATGTTTTTTGCATTCGCTTTAAATCCGCTTCCAAGACTGGTAAGGACGTTTTTCTAACTTGATCATCGTTTTCTGTCTGTACCTTTATAATATCGTACTGCTTTTGAGAAAGCTCATAGTTTTCTTTTGATGTGAGGTATTCTTCTTTAGAAATCAATTCCTCATCGTAAAGAGATTTATTTTGCTCAAAATTCCGTTTTAACCGCTGTAACTCTGTGGAGGCGGTAGCCAAAGACCTTCTTCCTTCTACTTGTCTGGAATCAAAAGTTAGTTTTGTGGATCGTAAATCATTTTGTTTTAAGGCCAAACCACTTTCGCTCTGTAATATTTGCTCGTAGAGGTTGATGTTGTCCAGTTTAAGAATGATGTCACCTTTTTTGACCATGGCACCTTCTTCTATAAGTTTTTCCTCTACCCGCCCACCTTCATAAGCATCCATGTAGATAGTGGCAATAGGTGCTACATTACCGCTTATAGTAATATAATCATCAAACTTGCCTTGGGTTACGGTTGCTATGGAAAGCTTCTCTTTATCAGTTCTAAAGGTGGAAACCGAGGAGGAAAATATCATTTGGTAAGCAACAAAAAGTAATAACAACGCTAAAGCAATGTAACCGTAGTGTTTGGGGCGTAATCCTTTTTTCTTTTCTAATTGTATGTCCATTCTATGCTAAAGTTATGGTAGTTAATTGGTTTCTTGTTTGTTACTGAATATTGAAAACCGGCAACCCGCGGTAAAAATTCAATGTGCTTTTATTGATTTCAGAGCGAAGGCTTACCTGAAGATTTTCATTTTGGGCACTTGCAAATAGGTTCTTTGCCGTAAATAGTTCTAAGGCGTTAATGAGTCCTTTTTCATATCTCTTTTGGGCTATGGTAAAAGCTAACTCTTGTGCCCTAACTTTTTGTGCGCTCTGCTCTCGTTGTATCTCAAGAGATCGGTAATCCTGAACCAATTGTTGAATGGTCTGAAACACAACTTGGTGTTGAATATCCATATTGTTTTCGGCTCTTAAACGTTCAATTTTTTGCTGCTTTATACGACCGCGAGCAGACCAAATATTACTAATTGGCACATCAAGGCTAACCCCTATAAATTGCGAAGTGTTATCGCGAAACTGGTCGCGGAAAGGAATAGTGATTCCTAAATCATCTCTTGTGGTCTCAAAATACCCGGTAGCCGTGCCGGCAAATAAAGATAAGGATGGGAATAAAGACCCTCGTTCTGCCGCCAATTGTTTTTTAGCTGCTTTTACCCTTAGTTCTTGGGCCTTAAGTAAAGGCATAAATTCTTTGGCTTGTTGGTAGATGGTATCTGATTGTACTAGGAATTCATTCTCTGAAGTACTTCTAAATTCTAGATCAGGTTGAATATTTATATCACTTGCGCCCTCCAAGTTCATTTCTTGGATTAACTGAAGTTTTGCGGTGGCTAATTGATTTTCGCTTTGCGTTAGATTTAATTTATCGGTAAGTAATAAAGACTCCGCTTCATAGAGATTTGCACCGGCCTTGAGACCTATTTCAATTTGTTTGGCCACTAAGTCGTAGTTGGCTTGGGATACGGCCATCTGTTCTGTTGATATGGCAACCAATCCATTAAAGAATTTAATGTCATAAAAGGCTTGCATGACCCTAAATGCCAATAGGTATCGTTGTTGTTGTGTTTCCTCTTCAGTAGCCTTAAGTAATAGTTTAGAGGCCTTGATTGTGTTTAATTTCTGAAACCCTCTAAAAAGATCTACTGAACTTTCTAATGTATATCTATTTGAGAAAAAATCTGAAGTTACCACATCATTGGTAAAAGGGTCTGTGCTACGCCCAAAGTTAATTACATAGTTAGAAGACCCATTAAGCGATGGTAAAAGGTCTCGAATAGATTGTCTGTAGGTTTCCCGACCCGAAGATGCGTTAAGATCATAATCTTTCATTTGTAGATTATGTTCCAAAGCATAGGCAACACACTCATCTAAAGTATAAGAATCCTGGGCTACCAACTTCGCGGTAATCAAGAAAATAATTAAAACTAAAAATCTAAATATTTGAATCATAATCTGAATAGGTATGCCAAACTTAAAGCTATTCCCGTGCCGAAATCATAACACATTGTATATCAGTATTTAATGATTTTATTTTTGAAATCAACGTGAGTTCATTGTAAAATATTTGTACAGTAATTGTCCAATATTTTGACACTGTTTAGATTTTGTAAAAGTCAAATTGTAGTTTTAACTATACTTTCAGGCACTATCTATAGCTTGGGAGGCTTTATAAACTAAGCTTAAAAGTAATAGCACCTATTTATGTTAGACGCAAGGATCTTAATTATTGATGATAACAAAAGTCTGTTAAGCGCTCTTGAAATTCTGTTGCAGTTTGAGTACAAGCATATAGAGGCGATTTCAAATCCCAACCAAATACCTTCTTTTCCTAATTTGGTTGATATAGATATCGTATTGCTGGATATGAACTTCTCAGCGGGCGTGAATACGGGCAACGAAGGTTTGTATTGGTTGAGAGAGCTGAAAAAGAAAGCTCCGCAGACGTCGGTAATAATGATGACTGCCTATGGAGCGGTAGATCTTGCGGTAAAAGCGCTAAAAGAAGGGGCTTCTGATTTTATTCTTAAGCCTTGGAACAATGATAAATTATTGGCAACGGTAAAAGCAGCCTATGAACTTAGGAAATCAAAGAAAGAGGTTACTCAGCTTAAACAGAAAGAAAGTCAATTAAAACAGGTAATCAACCAAAACAAAAATTACATAATCGGTAATTCAAAGGCTTTGAACGCTGTGCTTAAATTGGTGTCAAAAGTAGCGAAGACAGATGTAAATGTTTTGGTAACGGGTGAAAATGGTACGGGAAAAGAACTGATTGCCCGTGAATTGCACAAACTCTCAAGCAGGAGTAATGAGGTATTTATTTCAGTTGATATGGGGTCTATATCAGAGAATTTGTTCGAAAGTGAGCTTTTTGGGCATACCAAAGGCTCGTTCACGGATGCTAAAGAAGATAGGGTAGGCAAGTTTGAAGCTGCAAATGGGGGGACTTTATTTTTAGATGAAATAGGTAACCTGTCATTACAGGCACAGGCTAAATTGTTATCTGCCATTCAGAACCGCACGATAGTAAAGGTAGGTTCTAATAAGCCAACCGCTGTAGATATAAGACTTGTCTGCGCCACTAATGAAGATTTGGATAGAATGGTTGCAGACGGGCTTTTTAGAGAGGATTTGCTCTACCGCATCAATACCATTAGAATAGAGGTGCCCGCACTCCGCAATCGTGATAACGATATTTTGGTTCTAGCAGATTTTTATTTGAATAAATTCGCGTCCAAATATGGAAAACAGGGATTGCGAATCAACCAAGCCGCTCAAGAGAAAATAATGGACTATCGTTGGCCCGGGAATATACGGGAGTTGTTGCACACCATAGAAAGGGCTGTAATCTTATCTGAAGGAAATGTGTTGAAACCAGAGGATTTTTTACTGAGCAACAAGCAAGCATCGATAACGGCGGTAAATGGTCCCGCTACGTTAGAAGAAATGGAAATTCTAATGATTAATAATGCCTTAGAACAGAATGAGGGTAATTATAGTGCGGCAGCTGAACAGTTGGGTGTATCTAGACAGACGCTCTACAATAAACTAAAGAAAATAGGAAAGTAAGCAATATTTAAAATGGTAAGCAAACACATTTATCTTCAATTGGTCTTACGTATCGTGGTGCTCACAATTACCGCTATGGGCATAGGTTTTCTATTTTTCTCGGAACGGTATATTTTGTCATGCTTTTTATTGTTTCTGCTAGCATTACAGACTTACTATTTGATTCATTTTGTAAATCAGACCAATCGTAAAATCGCTTATTTCTTCGATGCGATTAAAAATGAGGATTTCACGCTCCGTTTTCCGGAAAAGCTAAGTGTTGATTCGTTAAAGGAATTGAATCAAAGTTTGAATATGCTCAACTCCATGATTCAAAATATCCACATGAAAAAGCAGGCTCAGGAGCAGTTTTATCAAGAGATATTAAAGCAAGCAGATATTGGCATTATGACCATTAACCCTAAAGGCCATATTCTTTATGCGAACCCTACCATAGAATCATTGCTTAACTATCATCCCTTAAACCATGTGAAGCAATTAAATCAAATAGATGAAAAATTATACCATCTATTTGCAGATTTAAAGCCCTTTGAAAGTAATGTATACCAACTTGTAAATGAACGGGAGAAGAGGGAGCTAGCTTTAAAAGCTACATCGGTAAGTGTGGACGGTCAGCCATTATTGCTTGTTATTATACAGGATATACAGAAGGAGCTAGAGGAGAAGGAGACTGATTCATGGGTGAAATTAATACGTGTCCTTACTCACGAAATTATGAATGCCATAACTCCAATTACCTCAATATCAGAATCTATCCTGAAATATTATAAAACAGGAGATACCTTGTTGGAAATAGGGGAATTGCCCGAGCAGCATTTACGAAGTACGGTAAAAGGGCTTGAGGTAATAAAAGATCAAGGTGGAGACCTGATGAAATTTGTTGAATCATACCGTAAATTCTTAAGCGTTCCGGAACCGGATAGGGAACTCATAGCAGCTCATACCCTATTTGAAAGAGTGGTTCTTTTATTGGACGATAAATCTGCCCATGGAAATGTTGAAATAGAGATTCAGGTGCAATCTGATGCCTTAGCACTTTATGTAGACATAAAACAGATTACCCAAGTATTGCTTAATTTGGGGAAAAATGCGCAACAGTCCATTGCAAATCTGCCTAACGGTAAAATTATATTTAAAGGGGGTATAAACACAAAAGACAAGAAGTTCATTCAGGTAATTGACAATGGTGCGGGAATTCCCCAAGATTTAATAGATGAGATTTTCGTGCCCTTCTTTACTACCAAAAACACGGGTACCGGAATAGGTCTTAGTTTATCCAAACAAATTATGCGACTGCACAAGGGAACAATTCAGGTAAATTCAAAGGAAAAAACCGTTTTCACTTTAACCTTTGATTAGTTTTAGAGATTACCCCAATTCTTTAAAAGGATCCCAGAAGTGCTTTTCAAAATCAATGATTTGATTTTCTTTTATGGTAATACCCTCGTTTTCTAACAGTTGTTGCATCAGATTGGTTCCGTCAAAATGATGTTTTCCGGTAAGTAATCCAATTTTATTGACTACTCTATGGGCGGGTACATCTGGCATGCTTCCCGCACCGTTCATAGCCCAGCCTACCATCCTTGCACTTCGGGCGGCACCTAGATATCTGGCTATGGCGCCATAAGAAGTTACGCGTCCCTCTGGTATGAGCCGTGCTACTTCGTATACTTTCTGAAAGAAATTTTTGTTATCGGGATTCATCACCTAAATATGATTCTTAGAATAGTAATGGTCAGTAAAATAAACATTAATGCGCTAAGAATATAGTTGCTATTCTTGGAAAATCGATTCGATTTATGTTCAAGCTTGTTAAAATACACCGTGTACATATAAAGCACTGTAAAAGTCCCTGAACCGGCAGCTAGGATGAATACAAGAATATCCCATACCTGAAACTTGATCCATCCAGAGGCATTCCACATAATGTTTAGTCCGCTGTAATAAGGTATCGTTAATAAATTTAAAGCAGCTAGAAGTACACCTTTAAAAAAGCTATTTTTTTTGCTGACCTTGACCGTCTTTACTTTCTTTTTTTATTTCGCCCTGCGGCAACAAAAAAGTATACCATAAAAAATGCGAAGACAACCACTGCAATTTTCAGCAGTATATCTATGACCTCAGGGTTTTTATGGAGAAATTTTGAAATGTAAACTGCAATTGTAGCCTGAAGAATGACCATGACGGCTACGCCCAAACTAAAAATAATTCCATTTAGTTTGCCTTTCTCTACACTAACCTTTGCTGCGTTCATATTTAAAAGCCCCGGTGGTACGGTTGCCATGAAAGCTGCCGAAAAAGTAGCAAAAAAGAGAATCAAAAGATGTTGCATGCCTAGTGTACCTTGAATTGGATATAGGTGATGGGCTTACCTTTTTCAAGATACTGTTTTTCGTAGAAAGTCTGGAGTTCCAATACCTCTTTTGGGCTACCTTCGTTTTTGTACACATCATGGTTGGCATAATTTACTTCCAACCCCAAGCCATGTAAAAGTCCTAAAGTGTAACCGTGCATAAACTCACTATCGGTTTTTAGGTGCATAAGACCGTCCGGACGCAATATTTTCTTGTATTTGGACAAGAAACTCTCATTGGTCATACGGTGTTTGGTGCGCTTGTATTTTATTTGTGGATCGGGAAAAGTAATCCAGATTTCGGAAACCTCGTCTTTATCAAAAAGTTCATCTACCAGTTCAATCTGTGTTCTTAGAAACGCCACATTTTTAAGGTTGTCCTCTAAAGCGGTTTTAGCACCTCTCCATAGACGAGCGCCCTTAATGTCTATACCTATAAAATTTTTGTTCGGGTCTTGCTTGGCCAAGCCAACGGTGTATTCTCCTTTTCCACATCCCAACTCCAGAACAATAGGGTTGTCGTTGCCAAAAACCTCTTTCCATTTGCCTTTCTGTTCAAACCCTTGTTTTACGTCTTCACGATTAGGTTGAATAACATTTGAAAAAGTCTCGTTTTCTTTAAACCGTTTAAGTTTGTTTTTGCTTCCCAATGGTATAAAATTAAGTTTTAGTTGTGGCTTTGGTGAGGGGTTTGCCTTCTGTTTTTTCCAAAGTAAACGAAAATTCAGAACCTACACCTATTTCACTTTCTACATATATTTTTTCTCCGTGTGCCTCAACAATATGCTTTACAATGGCAAGGCCTAGGCCAGAGCCACCTTCACTACGGCTACCGCTTTTATCTACTCTATAAAAACGTTCAAACAAGCGGGGTATATGTTGTTTGGGAATTCCTTCGCCGTTATCCGTTACCCTTACGATCACCTTGTTTTTAATAAGGTTTTCCACACTTACCTCTGTGGTGCCGTTGGTGTGGCCGTATTTTATGGAGTTAACTAAAAAGTTGGTTACCACTTGCTGTATTTTTTCCTTATCGGCAAATACCATAATGGGCTCATCGTACTCCATGTCAAAAGTGAGAACGATTTTCTTTTTGGCAGATTTCATCTCCAGAAGATCAAAGACATTTTGAATAAGCTCTATTATATCAAAACGTTCTTGTGTTAGATTTAAATCTCCTACTTCTAATTTGGTAATGAGGTCAAGGTCCTTAACAATATAAATGAGTCGGTCTACCCCTTTGTTGGCACGTTGAAGATACTTACGGCGTACATTTTTGTCGTCTATTGCCCCGTCTAAAAGGGTTTCTATATAACCTTGCACGGTAAAAAGAGGTGTTTTAAGTTCGTGCGATACGTTCCCAAGAAAATCTTTACGGTATTCTTCCCTAATTTTAAGGGTATCTATTTCTATACGCTTGTCTTTGGCAAATTTTCCTATTTCTTCGGTTAAGGTCTTCATATCCGTAGTAATAGGTCCGGAGATGATGGATGATGTTTCTAGCATAGCCACATCATCATATATTTTCTTAATACGACGGTAAATAAATCGTTCTATACGTATTTGCAATACTATAAAAGCAATAGGGAACAGCAATAAGGCGGAAACGATAAGTACCGTCCAGTCAAATGCATTTAAAAGATGTAAGAATAGTGCTAAAAGCGAAACAAATGCCGCGACTATCATAAAGGAAGACCTTAGCGCAAAGCGATATGACCTTCTTAGCTTAGCAGGCATAAGAAACTGGATTTATATTTAGCACAGAAGAGTTATACGTCATCGTTGGGCATTCACGGCCCAAAATTACTACAAAAAAGACGTATAACTTAATTTATATAGAGACTTCTTACTTAAAGGACAAACTTATAACCTACTCCTTTTACGGTCTTAAAATGTTCTTCTCCAATTTTTTCGCGCAGCTTTCTAATATGAACGTCAATAGTTCTACCGCCAACAACCACTTCATTGCCCCAAACCCTGTCAAGAATAACTTCTCTCTTAAACACTTTGCTAGGTTTTGAAGTAAGCAGGGCCAATAGTTCAAATTCTTTTCTTGGAAGAACAATCTCTACGCCATCATTAATAATCTTGTACTCTTCTCTGTTGATAACGATATTACCAACTTGAACAATATCATCTTGTGGAGCGTTATCTTCTTTTAACCTTCTCAATAAGGCCTTTACCTTGCTGACCAAAACTTTTGGTCTAATAGGTTTTGTAATATAATCATCTGCGCCTGCATCAAAACCGGCTACCTGTGAATAGTCTTCACCACGCGCGGTAAGAAAGGTAATGATAGAGTTTTCAAGTCCGGCAGTACTACGAATGGTTTCACAAGCCTCAATACCATCCATTTCGGGCATCATTACATCTAAGATAATTAAATGTGGTTGCTTCTTTTTGGCCATTGCAACGCCTTCCACTCCGTTCTTGGCGGTAAAGACCTGATAGCCTTCGGCAGTAAGATTGTAGCCTACTATTTCTAGTATATCTGGCTCATCGTCAACAAGTAAAATCTTAATGTCTTTCTTTTTCATAAGGTCTGTAAAGATGGTTAATTCGTCAAAAGTAAATATAATACCGACATACCAAAGTCTCTTAACGTTGATTTAATATAGTAACATAAACCTAACCTTATTGCAATAAAGGTTTAACATACACGTAACTCGACTTTTACTTCACGTGGCGTTATTTGCGGCGTTATAAAACTAGATAATGAGACTAATATACTTTATTGCCCTTTGCCTTTTTTCTTTTCAACTCAGCGCCCAAGATACCGGGAGTATTATCGGTAAACTTACTGATAAAGAGATGAATGATGATCCCCTTCCATTTGCTAATGTAGTCATAAAAGGAACTACTACAGGAACAACTTCAGATTTTGATGGACTTTATGAAATAGCTGGCGTTGAGCCAGGAACTTATGTTGTATCCTATAGTTATTTAGGTTACGAGACCGTAGATATTCCAGATGTAATTGTTGAAGCTGGAAAAGTAACAACAATAAATGTGCCGATGAGTGCGGGCGGCGGATTTGAACTAAGCGAAGTAGTTGTGACTACCGTTTCAAGAAAAGACTCTGAAATGGCTCTTTTACTTGATCAGAAGAAAGCAATTACCCTTGAAACTTCTATTGGTGCTCAAGAATTGGCACGTAAAGGTGTTAGTGATGCGGCTACTGCCGTTACCAAAGTAACCGGGATTTCTAAAGAAGAAGGTTCTGGAAACGTATATGTAAGAGGTTTAGGAGATAGATTCAATATTACAACATTGAACGGCCTTCCATTACCTTCTAACAATACTTCAAAAAAGAACATCGATCTAGGTGTGTTTACTTCAAGCATTATAGAATCTATTGGAATAGATAAAACCTACAATGCGGCCAATTATGGAGATTTTGGTGGAGCAAACGTTAATATCGTTTCAAGAAATTACAACGGTGATGGTTTTTTTGATGTGAGTGCCTCTGTTGGAGGTAACACCGAAGCCTTGGGTGTTGATCAATTCTATTTGAACGATGGTCCTGACTTTTCGGGATTCTATAATTCCGATATCCCTAATAATCCATTTTCCGATACTTTTGATACCAGTTGGAATAGGGAAGCTGTGGGTACCCCTGTTAATTCAAGCTTTTCACTTAAAGGTGGAGACTCTTATACTATAGGTGATGAATCTAGATTAAGCATTTTTGGTGTAGCGTCTTTTAGTAACAAGCACAGCTATAACGAAGGTATTAACAATGGTCAACCAAACGTAGGTAACGGTCTTCCTAACTCTGCTTTTGACTTTACTACTTTTGATTATTCTACGGCCACTACATTAATGGGTAACGTAGGGTATAGAATTAATAATGCCAATAACATTAAGTACAATCTATTGGTGTTGAACAACTCTAGCCAAAAGCAACAAGAGTTTTTTGGAATCTTGGATAGAGAGGATGATGCACCGGAAGGTGGTGGATTTATTCAACGTGCCACTTTTGAAAGAACAACTTTATATGTACATCAGTTATTGGGAGAGCACAATCTTTCCGAGAATATTGATGTGAATTGGGGAGGAGCCTATAACTACGTAAAAAACTTGGTTCCGGACAGACGCCAAAACACGGTTTTACCGGTACGGAACAACAATCCTGATGGCCCTAAATCATTTGCATTGGTTTCTGCCGCTTCTGAAAACCACCGCTTTTTCCAAGAGCTAGATGAGCAGGAAATTGCAGCTAACCTTTCTGCTACTTACAAGTTCAAAGAAAATGAAGACGAAGGTTTTGATGGGAAATTGACTGTTGGTTATAACGGTAGATTTAAGTCGGTAGATTTTGATGCAACACAGTTCAACTATCGTTTTTTAAGACCAAATGATCAGCCAGAGGTAGATATTAGACAAATTGATCAATATTTTGATCAAAACCCGTTAAGTGCAGGGCTTTATCAAATAGGAACGTTTAGAGGTGGGGCTTCCATCCCTGGATCTTTAAATCCACAGACCTTTGGTGGGGAACAGCAGATTAATGCGGCTTTCGTTACTTTGGAATACAAGTTCAATCCTAAACTTACTTTGTTCGCAGGCTTAAGAGGAGAGCAAATCACTCAGGAGATTGATTGGAATACAACATTTGGTGAGGATTCAAGTAAATTGGATACGTTTGAGTTTCTGCCTTCTTTGGCCCTGAAATACGAATTGAACGAGAAGCAGAACTTAAGGTTTGCAACAAGTAAGACCTATACTTTACCACAGTTTAAAGAAAGAGCACCTTTCTTGTTTCAAGAAGATATTACCCAGGATTCTTACGGTAACCCAGATTTGCAGAACTCTACCAACTACAATTTTGATTTAAGATGGGAGCTTTTTCCTACTTCAAGCGAGATTCTTTCGTTTGGAGTATTTGCCAAGTATATAGAAAACCCTATCAACACTTTCCTTGTGGTTTCTGCGGCTAACGATTTAAGTTATGCCAACACAGGAGATAGCGCTACCGCTTTTGGTGTGGAATTGGAAGCTAGAGTAAACCTATTTGAAAATGAGATTGAGATTGCCGATGATTTTCTTGAAGAAAGATTAAGTCTTGGTGGTAACATCTCTTACTTGAACACCAACCAAAAATTACAATCGGAAAAAGTGGCGAACGAAACCAGTTTGGCAGCAGCTTTTACCAATACAGAGGCTCCACTGCAAGGTGCATCGGATATTATTGTAAACGGAGATATTAGTTTCTACAAAGAACTTAAGAACAACAAAGACCTTAATGCTACCATAGCGGCAAACTATTTTTCAGAAAGACTTTATGCTCTTGGTAGTACGGGACGTGGACATTTGATGGATAAAGGGTTTGTAACGTTGGATTTCATTTCGTCCATGCAATTGAACGAACACTTTAAAATTGGAATTAGCGCTAAAAACTTATTGAACCCACTTATTGAAAGAGTTACTGAGAATGCAGAAGGAGAATTGGATACCGTAAACCCGGCAGTTCCTGGATTCTTGGAAGATGGTCCTGTAACCGATTTGTCTTATAAGAGAGGGTCTGATCTATCCCTTACGTTAACATTCAGCTTCTAAATACGAGTTTTAACCATAATAAATTACCTAACTATTTAAATTTTCAGAAAATGAAAAAAACAATTTTCTCTTTAATGCTAAGTCTAGCTGCAATGACCTTTGTGGTTTCTTGTAGCGATGATGACAATTTGCCGACAAACGACCCCACTTGTAGTGATGGTATAAAGAACGGTGACGAAACTGATATTGATTGTGGTGGTTCTTGTGAGCCGTGTTCTACAACTGGAACTTCTGAAGACTTAGAAGGCGATATTACCGAAGATACAGAATTAGATGCAGCTACGGCCTATAACCTTACAGGTGCTTACATAGTTAAGTCTGGAGCTACATTAACTATCCCTGCAGGTACTACTATTAAAGCCGCAGGTGGTACTGCCGCTTTCATAGGTGTTGAAAGAGGTGCAAAAATAAACATTAACGGTACAGCTACTGCTCCTGTAGTACTTACTTCAGGTTCTGCTAGTCCTGCCCAAGGAGACTGGGGTGGTTTGGTTATTGCCGGTGACGCTCCAACCAACAAAGGTGTAGACGTTACTACAGAGGTAGGTGACCTTACTTACGGTGGTGCAAACGCTGCGGATAACTCTGGTAGTATTACATACTTGAGAGTTGAGTATACCGGTGCTACTTTCTCTAACGATAAGGAGTTTAACGGTGTTTCTTTATTCGGTGTTGGTTCTGGTACTAAATTCGAGAACGTTCAGTCTTATATGGGCGGTGATGATGGTATTGAATTTTTCGGTGGAGCTGTTAACGGTGTTAACCTTGTCTCTATAGGAAGTGGTGACGATTCAATCGATTTTGCCGATGGTTGGATAGGAAGTGGTACAAACTGGTACATTGCCGAAGGTGCAAAAGCTGGTATTGAAGGTTCTAACAATGGTGATGATGGTAATGCTACTCCTGTAACAACTACTACATTGAAAAATATTACCGTTGTAGGTCCTGTAAGTGAAGGTGCACTTTTCTTTAAAGAAGGTGGTGGTAACTTTACTGTTGAAAACTTCTTTGTTAGCGGTGCTGACTTAGGTATCAACGTAAAAGATACGGATACTGAAGCTAACGCTAGAATTGATGCTGATGATCTAATGATTTCTAACATTCAATTTGCTGATACTCCAGCTGAGTTTGCTGCTACTAATTACGCAGGTACTAATGCTGACTTCTATGTAGAAGGTGTGGCTACAGGTGCTGGTAACGGTGCTGCTGCTCCTGACTGGGCTGCTGGTTGGACTACAGGTTTGAGCAATAGCGCTGCTGCTTCTCAATTGAACCTTGCTGGTGAAATTTCCGGTGATGTTGAGTTGGACGCTAACGTAGAGTATCTTTTAACTAGCGGATTCGTTGTTAAAGAAGGTGGTTCGCTTACAATTCCTGCAGGAACTACTATTACAGCAACAGGTGGTACTGCTGCCTTTATAGGTGTTGAAAGAGGTGCTACTATTAACATTAACGGTACAGCTACTGCTCCTGTTGTTATGACATCCGGTGCTGAAAATCCTGCTCAAGGAGACTGGGGTGGTTTGGTTATTGCCGGTGACGCTCCAACCAACAAAGGTGTAGACGTTACTACGGAGGTAGGTGACCTTACTTACGGTGGTGCTAACGCTGCCGATAATTCAGGTAGCATTACATATTTGAGAGTTGAGTATACCGGTGCTACTTTCTCTAACGATAAAGAGTTTAACGGTGTTTCTTTATTCGGTGTGGGTTCTGGTACTAAATTCGAGAACGTTCAGTCTTACATGGGTGGAGATGACGGTATCGAGTTCTTTGGTGGAGCTGTTGATGGTGTAAACCTTGTTTCTATAGGAAGTGGTGACGATTCAATAGATTTTGCCGATGGATGGACAGGTAACGGTACAAACTGGTACATTAAAGAAGGTGCCAAAGCTGGTATTGAAGGTTCTAACAACGGTGATGACGGAGATGCTACTCCTGTAACAACTACTACATTGAAAAATATCACTGTTGTAGGTCCTGTAAGTGAAGGTGCCCTTTTCTTCAAAGAAGGTGGTGGTAGCTTTACTGTTGAGAACTTCTACACAGAAGGTGTTGATTTAGGTATCAACGTAAAAGATACGGATACAGAAGCTAACGCTAGAATTGATTCGGATGCACTTTCAATTACAACTATTGAATTTGCTAGCCCTGCTACTGGTTTCAGTGCTACAAATTACGCTGGAACGAACACTGACTTCTATACAGAAGCAGATGCAAGTGGTGCAGGTAATAAAGCAGGTGAGCCTGATTGGGCTGCTGGCTGGACTGTAGGAATCAACTAAGAAAATCGATTTCAACCATACAAAGGAAACCCCGCAACAGCGGGGTTTTTTTATACCCTGTTTTTATGTGATTTAAATAGTTTTTTAGAGCATCAACGGTGTGATTAAACTTTTGTTATCTGTTGATGGTCTCATAATGAAGTAAGTATTCTACAGGTAAACAGCGTCTACACCTTAATATAAATCTTCTTTCTATCTAACCAAAGACCAATACTCCAGCAAAAGAGCATAAAGACTAGGGCAAAGGCAAAGGAGCCAAAGTAAGGGCCTATCCAGCTAAACCCTTTTTGGTATACATAGTTGAATAGACTTTGCTCACCATCAACCCGAATGAAATGCATGCCAATAGCCACATATTCCGATAACAGATAGATGAAAAGCGGATTCTTTCCGAACACTTCAAAGAAATTGTAATTGACAGGTTTCTTTACAAAATCAATGGTGTAGATAAGTATTGACAATACCACAATATCAAGACCTACGGTAAGTACCACGAAAGAGCTTGTCCATAATTTTTTGTTTACAGGAAAACCAAGATCCCACAGATAAGCTATAACTAATAAGCCGGCACCCATCAGCAGCATTTTTGCCAGCTTTTCGTAGTTCATGCCCCCGTCAATAATATACTTACCTATAAGATAACCCACCAATACATTACAAATGGAGGGCAGTGTGCTTAAAAGTCCTTCTGGATCAAACGGAATGCCGTTACCCATATACAGGTGACTGTCACCAAGAATAAGACGGTCTACGGTTCTGGCAAAATTTCCTTCAAGAGTGTAATCACCAAACGCCGCTAATAGTCCCCAATAGCTTAATAGTAATAACACAGAGGCTATAATCAGTTGCTTGTTGGTTAAAAAGTATATCATTATGGCGCCAATGAAGTAACAAAGGGCTATACGTTGTAGAACTCCAAGTATTCTTGTCTCACTAAAAGGAACTGCTGCTAGATCTCCGGTTTCAGTCCAAGAAACAAAGGGAATCCAATACATAGTATATCCTAGGAGAAATATAATTAAAGTCCGCTTGGCTATTTTCTTGAAAACTTCGGATAAGGGTTTGTCCGCCCATTTGGTCTTTACAAAGGCAAAGGCGTTACCGACGGCGAACAGAAAAGAAGGGAAAACCAAATCGGTAGGGGTAAAGCCATGCCAGTTGGCATGTAGCAAGGGTGAAAAGGTCATGTTCCAGTCTCCAGGCGTATTTACGATGATCATTAGGCAAATGGTCAATCCCCGAAATACATCGAGTGCTTTGAATCTTTTCATGGTCGGTTACATTTTAGTTGCCCTCTAAGTTAAGCGCTCTTTTGATCTTTTCAAATAAATCGCTGTTTTCATAAACTCCTTGGAAAGACTGCGATTGTGGACCATAAGCAAATATAGGAACCATAGTGGCGGTGTGGTCGAAGGTAGTAAAAGTTCCTTCAATTATACTTTCTTTTAGATTGCCCTGTGGAATGCTAAAACCAGAGGTTTCGTGGTCTGCGGTAATGACCACCAAAGTGTTGCCTGATGCGTCTGCAAATTTTACTGCTTCGGTAATGGCCCTATCAAAATCTATGCCTTCGGTAACAATGCCGCCTACGTTGTTGTAATGTCCATTACTATCAATTTGGGCTGCCTCAACCATTAAGAAAAAGGGTTTGTTCTTGGAATTCAAAAATTCGATACCATTTTTTGTTGCAATGGCAAGCGCATTGTCACGACCTTCAAGTACACTAGGTACACCACCTTCGGAAAGAAAAAGACCTACTTTGTCAGATTGATTTTTACCTATTTCGCTAATATTGTTCAGCAGCGTGAAATCGGTTTTTTTCCAGTCGAATGAAAAATCTTCAGCTCCTCCTCCTATAAAAAGTGAAATGTTACTTTTTAAAAGGTCGTTAGCAATAAGCTCCGTATCGGAACGGTCTTTTTGATGGGCGAAGAAAGATGCGGGCGTTGCTCCCGTAACATGATCGGTAGTTATGATGCCGGATACAAAATTATGTTTTGAAAAAAACTCTGGCATGTTCTCGATAGGTTGCCTTTCCGGATTGAGTCCAATAGCTCTGTTGTAGGTTTTAGTGCCTGTAGCCAATGCTGTACCAGCCGCGGCCGAATCCGTAGTAAAATCATCTGAAGATTGAGTTTTTAGAAAACCGATACTCTTTAATTGCGAAAGGGTAAGTTCACCTCCATTGGCCAAAACAGCCGATGAAATCTGGTTTAGACCATTACCATCACCAATTAGCAGAATGACATTTTTAATAAGCGTGTCTTTTTGGTCCGTGGCATAAGTAGGACGGTACACTTCTGAGCTTAATGTATTTTTATAGGTGCGTTTTTTAAGGGAGTTTAAGTAAGTGGCAGTCTTATGGGGCATATCTGTATTGATGATATCAACACCTAAATCTGAAAAGGCCTTCCAAGCAGTATTGGAATCCGGTGTGCCCCAAAAACGAAAAGGCTTGTTGAGGTCATGAGCTTTTCTTATAGCTTCGGATACATTCTTATAATCCTCTTGGGTGAGTCTACCTTTGCCGTTCCATTCCGAATAGTTTTTAAAATTAACGCTTATAAAAGCTACCTTTTTCCAATCATCAGGTTCTAAGTTACTTTCTAGTTTCTGATGGTCAAAATAAACATAGTTAGGGTAGGAATCATAGGTCTCAGGGTTGGGTCTATGTCCAGAAATGACGATTTTTAAATCAGGTCTTGAGGTGATTTCAGGATATTTTTTGAGTACGGAAAGTATTTTTTTTAAAGTAGGCCCGGCATCGGACTTTATATCCAGCATTACCATAAGGCCAGTAGGGTCTCCTATATGGTTTTCAATTGCATATTTTAAAGGTTCTAGGTAAAGCACTTGTAATGTGTTGCCCTCAATAATTTCAGCCTCCGTATGAGTGATGTTCAGTTTGCCATTTTTGAGAAAAACATCGGCTTCAATAATATCAAGTCCATTTGAATAAGCTTTCCAAAACGGTATATTTTGAAGATAATCGTTATGCGAATGAATTAATGTTTTTCTGTTTTCTTGACTGTAAAGTGTAAAATTGGTAAACAAGAAAACGGTAAGAAATGTAATGGCTTTGGATTGTAATGCGTGCATGGTAAAAAAATTAGCTGACAAGGTAGTTTCCTTTGACGGAAAAATTAGAGTTCGTATAAAAACTTAACCATTATACAATATTGGGAATATTCAATTTTTTTATTTCGCTGTCACTTTTTTAAGATTGGGTGCTATTCTGTGTTTTGTGCCTTGTTCATAGGCATATGTTAACCCTATTAATACGGGCTCGTCATACATCCTTCCTAAAAACTGTATGCCTGCGGGTAGGTTTTTGCTTGTAAAGCCCATAGGAACCGTAAATGCGGGTTGGCCGGTATGTGGGCTGATAATCTGACTATTGTCACCCTTGTATTCTTCTTGAAAATGGTCAATTCTTGCCGGTGGATTGTTCCAGGATGGATAGACAATCGCATCTAATTCCAAAGAATCCATTACTTGTTCTATGGCTTCCCGAAAAGCCACTCTTCGGACATCGGAATAAGCACCTAGGCATGGGATTTCCGAGTTTTCCCATCTCCCTGTATGGGCAGCGTTTCTCAATAAGCGTTCCCTGGCAAAATCAGAATTGCTTCCTACCTCAATAATATCTTCTATGGTTTGTAAAGAATCATTTTTCACATAATTTTTCAAAAAACGTTCTACATCTTCACGAAATGGTGCACACCATTGGTTTTCTTTTAAAATTGCAAAATCAGGTATGACTACAGGGTCAACAACGGTTGCACCCAAAGAATCCAATTCGGAAAGAGACTTTTCAAAAAGAGCCTTCACTTCTGGGGCTGTATCCGCATCGCTAAGTTCTCTTAGTACACCTATTCTTGCACCTGTAAGCGCATCTTTGTTTAGAAACTGCGTGTAGTTCTCGGGTATTTTGCCTTTTGAGTGGGCAGTTAGTTGGTCGTCAGGATCATAACCGGCAATAACTTCCAGTACCTTGGTAGCATCTTCTACGGTACGGCACATGGGGCCAACTACATCGTTTCTTAAATATAACGGTACGATTGCACTTCTGCTCACTAGTCCCAATGTAGTTCTAAAACCAACCAAAGCATTGTGTGATGATGGCCCACGAATAGAGTTTCCCGTATCTGTTCCCAAGCCAATGGTGCCGAAGTTGGCGGCAATGGAAGCTCCGGTTCCTCCGCTTGATCCTGCTGGAACATATTCCAGATTATAAGGGTTTCGGGTGGTACCCGCTGTTGAACTTTTAGAATGCATGGGACTAAAAGCCCATTCTGCCATGTTTGATTTTGCCAACACTATGGCACCGGCCTCCACCAGTTTTTTAATAATAAAGGCATCTTCTTGTGCTATATAATCCTTTAGGGCAAGCGAACCAGCTGTTGTGGGCAGCCCTTCCGTGTTAATGTTGTCTTTTACTATGAGTGGAATTCCATGTAACGGGCGCAAGCTTCCGGTCTTTTGAAATTCACTGTCCAGTTGTTCGGCAATGGCCAGTGCTTCTGGGTTAATTGTAGTAATGGCATTTGTGGCATCATCAAAATCCTCTATTCTTTGCAAATAAGCTTCTACCAATTGTTTACTGGTATAGTCGCGATTTGTATAAGCCGTGTGAATTTCGGAAATGGTTAATTCCGGTAGATTCAGGCTAGATGTTTCTTGTGGGCCAGATTTATCTTCTTTGCAGCTGTAACCAAGAAACAGCAATGTTAAGCAAAGGCATGCGAACTTAAATCTGGTCATATTCTAAATTTAGGAAAATGGTTCCGGTCATATGTAAAAAACGCATCCCACAAAAATGTGAGATGCGGTAAGTTATATAATTAATAAGAATGTTCTCCCTACAAATTACAATAGAACTATAAAATTACGAGTTTTGCTTGTTAAGCTGGGTAATTTTATATTTAAACCAATGCACCATTGGCTCCGATTACCTGACCTGAAATCCATTTGGAATCGTCACTTGCCAAAAATAATGCCACGCGAGCAATATCAATTGGTTTAGCTAGTCTGTTAAAGGCGTTCATGGAACTCAATTTATCAATAAATTCCTGTGATTTTCCTTTCATGAACAATTCTGTCTCCGTTGCACCTGGGGCAAGGCAGTTTACAGATATACCTCTTCCTATTTCCTTTGAGAATACACGGGTCATCTGTTCCACCGCTGCTTTTGAAGCGGAGTAAAGTGCGTAGGTAGGAAACATGAGTTTAACAGTACTTGAGGATACATTTATAATAATACCGTCATCTGCCAACTTTGAGTCTGCTTCTTTTAAGGTGTTGAATATCCCTTTGACATTAACATCAAATTGTTTGCTAAAATCTTCTTGTGTATTGTCTTTCAATTTTTTTGAAATCATGACACCGGCATTGTTAATAAGAACATCTACTTTGCCATACGTTCCAATGGCGGTATCAAATAACTGGGTTACCTGACTTTCTTGACTTACATCTGCTTTTACGGCTATGGCCTGACCTCCGTCTTCAAGTATGGCTTGTACGGTCTTATTCGCATCTTCTTCACTATTGGAGTGATTGACTATTACTTTTGCTCCGTTTTTTGCCAATAAGGTAGCAATCTCTTTTCCTATTCCCCTTGAGGCTCCTGTTACAATGACTACTTTATTTTCTAGTTTCATAGTTTAATTATTTTATTTTAAAGAAATTAAGTGCTTTGCAATCGGCGTTAAATTGGGTTCATTGATTTCTGGATTAGGGGCCAAAGGGTACAATTGCGCGCCAGGTCTACTTACAAATGCTCCTCTCCAGTTCGCCCAAACAGCACCTGCAATATCCCAGCCATGAGCAGCAACTAGCATACATTCATTAGGTTGTATGCCCATTTTTCTTGCGGCCCAAGCGTAAGCGTCGGCATCTGGTTTAAATTTACCCATATCTTCAATGCTCAATCGTTCTTCGAAATAATCTAGTAAACCTGCATTGGTAAATTGAGTTTCAACACCTTTATTTGATGAATTGGTAAAGGAAACCAATTTATAACCTGCATCTTTTAATTGTTGAAGTGCAGGCTTTACGTCTGGGTGAGCAGGTAGGGAACGTATAGGGCCTAAAATTGCTTCTCTTGTTTGTTTTTCGGTAAGTTTGATGCCATTATTGGATGCTACCATTTGAAGCGCCGCCGCACCAATAATCCCAAAATCATTGTATTGTCTCCCTACTGTTGTAACTAAGGAGTATTGAAGCATAGTAGTGAACCATAGAGGTAAGAGATCACTACGGTTTCCTAATATAGCCCCAACACTCTCTTTCATAGCTGTAAGGTCAAGTAGGGTTTCGTTTACGTCAAAAAATAACACTTTGGGTCTAACTTCTAGACTCATATTCGCTTCTTTAATTAATTCGTTAGCCGCCATGCCAAATTGAGGTATGGTCGCGCCTGCTAGGCTAAGTGCAGCTGTTTTTTTAATAAAATCCCTTCTGTTCTTTTTCATAGTTATAGTAATATTTGAAAAAACATTCTATATAGAATGTTTTTGGGTAAAAAAATTATACTTCTAATTGTTTTAGGTATAAAGAAAGTCCTTGAATGTATTGATCAAGAATTAAGTCGTCATTATAAAGTTTTCTTATGCCGCGAATACCTTCAAAGGCACTTATTAGATATATTGCCACGGCATGGCCAGAAACATTTTGATTGATGGATTTTTCTTCTTGACCTCTCTCAATCAAACTTACCAATGCCATCTTCCATTTTTCAATGATTTTTTTTAGGGCTATTTGGTATGTAGTCTCAAAATCTCCTATCTCATTAATCAGGTTATTGGTAGGACAGCCGTGCTGCTTATCATAAAGTGAAAATGATTTTAGACGATGCAAAAAAGTTGTTTCCAATATGTTAAGGGCGTCTCCTTTTTCATAGAGCGGTAGTATCATGCTATCATGAACCCTCTTTTCTACTTTTAGACTAATAACCTCTAATCCTAATTCCTCTTTATTCTTGTAATGATGATAAAAAGCACCTTTTGTAAGCGTAGTGGCTTTCATGATTTCACCAATGCTAGTCGTCTTAAAACCATTTTCATAAAACATTTTATACGCTTTATCAATAATGAGGTTCTTGGTAAGCTCAGACTTTAGTTCTTGCTGCATTGGGTAAAGGTATTTAAAAAAGTTCCGGTCGGAATGTTTTTAACTTAATTACAACATTTAGATTTTTGTTTAGGTTCATCTTAATCCAAAATCATATCTTTTATCTACTATACGCTTTAAAATTCCTAATTGTCCGCAATGCCACATGGTATGTTTAATATTCCAATCCAATGCTTCATATTTGGTTTTTGCAATAGGATGCGGAGTTTCGGTTTCTTTTAGAGTATTGGTCAATTCTTTGTCATCCAAATATTTGATTATTTGCAGTGATTTTCCTTGGACTAGTTTTAGGTGAGAAATTAAGTCGGAAGGATTAGTTTTTCCAACAGAATCTTGCGGTTTTCCTTTCGTGAATAACCTGTCATATTCCTGAAGTGGGATTTTATGTATTACATCCATTTGGTGGCCTTTGATGACCATGATGGAATGGTAGTAAAAAGACATGGTTAAATGTCCAATTTGCCAGGTTACATTGGTCTCTAGGTTTTCAGGAATTTCGTCCCACTTATCTGTGGGAATACTTTCAACTAGTTTATTTGTCCACTCGTAAGCGTCTTCTGTTTGTTTTGTTAGATGTTCAACAATGTTCATTTTTACAATTTTCTTGTTCTCTAAAAAACGTTGTATATAGACTCCTTAAACTATAGTGTACTATAGCTGTTTTGTGCTTAACGTTTTAGGCTTATATCCCCAATGTTGGCAGATGCTTCACTTTATGATAGGTTAATGCCGCCTTTATACAGCTTTTTAGCTCCTCAGTGGGGACTTTGTCGTTCAGCTGAAAAACTATGGCTCTCTTGCCTTCAAATTCAAAACGGTTTTTAAAGGAGGTCTTAAAAACTTCTACCAAACGACTCGTACATTTAAAATACATAGCGTATTGGGTAGGTGTTTTGGGCTTCCAGTCCATTCGGATGGTGCTTCCGTTTTTCGCGAAATAACTAGGCTCTCCCCATTTTAATGTTTCCTCTAAGTTTGTTAAGCCATCTATTTCACTAGCGGTCTCAATTATCAATTCTCTTAAAAAAGACAGTTTATCCCGAACCGAATCAGGGTAATTGTCAAAGACCGATTGAACTTCTGGATTGATTTCAAGCTGTAATTGATTCATAGTGTTTATTTCACTTTCAAGGTCATAGTTAAGTTGTCAAAATAACGATTGTTGTGCTTGAAGTAATCTTTAATTATACCATTTTCAACAAACCCCATTTTCTTGTAAAGACCTAATCCCAATTCGTTTTCTGTGTAAACCTGTAACCATATCAATTCTAAAATCGGATTTTCTTTGGACCAATCAATAATTGCCGAAAGTAATGCTGTTCCCAGTCCGCTGTTTCTCCAATTTTTTAGAAGCCCCATGCCAATTACGGCGGTATGTTCCATTGCTTTTCTACAGTTTCCAATTAAATCTATATTCCCTATAATTTCATTTTCATACTCTGCAACCAAAAGCAATGAATTATCACGGGTCAGAAATGAGTTTATCCATTCTTCCTCCTGTTCAATGGAGAGGGTTATTTCTTCTGTAAGTTTTGGGAGATAATCACTTTGTGACACTAATGTTCTAATGGTGTTTAGAAGTTTTTCAGCATCGGAGATTTCGGCTTGCCTAATAGTAACCCGCTTTTTGTTCTTCAACTGAATTTCAACACTCTTAAATTCTTTCATTTTTGTTGAATTGCCATCAAATAAGAATTATACCAAAGGGATGTGTTTCCTTAAACTACTCTACTGTTTATTTTATACCAACGCCTTCTTTAGGTCTAATCTAATTTCCTAGGAATTTTGGCTGGCATAGTATCTAGGGAATAGATGGTCCAAGCTAAAATTACTGCGTTTTTCATAATGTCATCTTCATGTACATATTCCAGAAAGTCAAGATTGGTATGATGCGTAGCGGAGTTGTACGCTAACTTATCCTGTATGAATTGAAATGAAGGGATGTTGTAATAATCAAACGTTTCATGATCTGTGGAAAGGCTATTTTCAATAGAGATAGCATTGGTGCTCATGTCTGATATTGGTTCAAATATTTTTTTAAAAGCAGGTCTGGCAAATTCATTGTTCTGTAGGTAAATACCACGTATTAACCCAGCTCCATTGTCCAAATTTAAATAGGCGCTGATTTTTTTAGATTCCTTGTTCGGGCTATCGTTTAAAGCTCCAAAATGTTTTCTTGCATAGGCGGCGGACCCCAGAAATGCTTGTTCCTCACCGCCCCAATGGCCAATTTTAATGGTTCTTTTAGGTTGGTAGCCAATCTGTTTAAGAATACGTAAGGCTTCAATTAAAACAATGCTGTTGGCGCCATTGTCAGTTGCTCCCGTTCCGGCATGCCAAGAGTCAAAATGAGCTCCTAACAATATGCTTTCGGATTTTAATTTTGCATCACTACCCGTAATTTCTCCAATGATATTTACATTGTTTTCCGGTTCGGTGTAAAATTCGGTTTCTAGATTTAGGCGTATGGTAGGTGGTGTGTTTAGTTTGATCATGCGGTACAACCTGCCAAAATGTTCGGGCATAATTGTAAAGTAGGGTAATGGTTTTAAATCGCCATCTCTAAAATAATAGGTTCCTGCAGGATGTAAAACGCCCAAATACATAGACCTTGTAATTAACACGGCCAAAGCGCCTTCTGCTTCTACAAATTTAAGGAAAGCTTCATCTGACTTATCTTCAGTTTTCCATTTTTCAAAAAGTTCAGGTAGTGGAGTGGTCTTAATTTCTGCAGTGACTTTCTGCTCCATTTGCTTCAGTTGGTTATCTGAAAGTCGGAATTCAAGCGTGTCCAATAAAGATTTCTTTTTGGGTTCCTTTCCCAAGAGAACTACTTTTCCTTTGAGCTTCCCTGAAAATTCACTTCTCACCTTCTTCATATCGGCAAAACTCTCAATGCTGATTATTGAACCTGAAACAATGCCATCCGTACTTTTGGACATCACCAATGGATAAGCGGAGATGTTCATATAGTTTGGAGCCACCATTTCCATATGAAATGTTTTAATATCCCAGCCACGGCAATCTGAGCAGTAGTTTTCAAAATGTACGTTTTGAAGTCCTACTTCTTTCATCTCATCAGAAATCCAATTGGCAGCTTTTAGATACGCTTTTGTACCGGTCAGGCGTTGGCCGTATAGGTCCGTTAACTGGCTTAGCCTACTCATTGCCTCGGAATTAGTAAACCCTTCTTTCCTGATTTTTGACAGCATCAGTTCCTCTTCTGATACCTGAGAAAACCCGTGGGTAGCAAAAATCAGAAAAAAGAATGCGGTAATAAGAGTTTTTGATTTCATGAGTAGTGTCTGGTGTGTGCTGATAGAATAAGTTGAGTAGCGCTAAAACTTAATTAGTTCTTGATTCATTCATAAGTGAATTAAAATTTTGTTCGCTTATGTGATTAAATATTTACTCCCCTAACTCCGTAATCTTCTTTTCGTAAAGTTTTTTGCTTTCTACAACAGCCACGTTCAATTCTTGCATAATGCCATCTACACGGCCTTCTATGCTTTTCATCTGGTCGTTTATGTTGTCAAAAGAGTTAAGGGCGGCAGCAACTTCCAAAGCTTTTACAACCTCTACGGCATCACCGTGTAAGAGTTTTAGCTTGTCAATGGCCTTTGAGGTATTCGTTAAAGTGCCATTATATTTGGTGCGTGCTTTTTCAATGGCTCTTAAAAGCGTTTTTTTGCTGGTTTCATCACTCAGGCTATTGGTCTGTTTTTCCATAGCGGTAAACAGATTGGAAGCCTTTTCTTTTAAATCGTCATACTCTTTGTTCAGGTTTTGAACACGGCGGTCTACCTTTTCCCAATCGCCATAAACCTTTGCAAATTCCTTGTCTTCGTTTTTGGTGTCTTCCAATGCACTTTTTAACGCATTTAAAGATTCTAAACCTTTGTTTACGTTTTTGTTGGCAGTCTCTTTCTTGTTCTCAAAAGCGTTTACCTGAGATTTGAATTTATCTTTTAAACGGATAAGGTCTTCCGGACTTTTGTCTTTCCAGCAAGAGATAAGGACAAGTGCAATAAGGGCAATGGATAGTGTTCTTTTAAACATGAAATATAAATATTAGTTAATGGTAGGGTAAAGATACATATTCTTCTAACCTTTCGCCTTTTGGTAATCCGTCAACTTTTGAGGGCCTTCCAATAAGACACGCACCACACGAAGGGTGCCGTCATCCGTGGTTGATATCTGCCATTTTATTAGGGAAATGCTTCCGTTTTCTATTTCTATACCGGTAATGCTGCGTGGGTGAACGCAGCTGCCATCATTAAAAAATGGAATGTCGCCAGGCTCGGGAAAGCGCGGTCTGTGGGTATGGCCTACAATGGTGATCAATAGATTGTTTTTGAGTATCCATCGTTTAATGCGGCGCTCTATTTTAATGAGTTCTTTATAGTTTTTTGCCGGACTTGTAGGGTCTGCAATGCCCCAAACTTGTAGTGGTTTCCAGAGTACACGAACAAGAAATCGACTCCAACGCCAAAAAGTATAGTTCCACCAATCTGCCTGATGGCCATGGGTCAAAAATATTTCTTGTTGGGTATTTCGGTGCGTCAGTATAATGCCCTCATGGTAAGTGATACCTTCAAAAAGCTCTTTAGATTCCCCAACTATGGGCTCAAAGTAGCTGCTCAGGTTCTTTTTCACATATTCCGGGTCTTTGTAGACCATATCATGATTGCCCCAAATCATATGAAGTCTACGGCTTAAATGAAACTTTCGCAATAGCCCATATACATTTTTGTGGGCTTCAAAAATAGATTCAAAAAAACGGTTCTCCCAAAGCTCGTCACCATCACCTATTTCGCAATAATCAAACCCTTCTTTATAGTAGAAATTTAGGGCGTGGAAGTAGATGTTCCGGTTGTTTGCAAAGTCATCTGCAAAGCTATTGTCACCTCTATGGCAGTCACTAAATAGAATAAACTTCGATTCATCGTCAAAAGGTACCGTTTTAGCATTTTGGTACGCTCTGGATAACCGGGTATTGGACGACATATCGTAAATTTGCATAAATATCTAAAAAAAGCGTTGAAAGGCATAAAGTTTGTTTTAACAATACATTATTTTCTTTTGTAACTTTATAAGGGTATTTACGACTGATTGGATGAGAATGGAGAAAAACTACGAAGGAGATTTACCAATTACCCAGCTCATTAGCTTTGATAAGCTTTTGAGGCAATACGATGTCATGGCCAAAAGTGACAATGTTACAACGGCCAAGATGGCGCAGCGTATTTTAAAAATAGCGGCACCCTATCCAGAACTTCGCGATGGTTTTAGTGATGTTACTTTACTAGAAAAGCATAAAGATGTCATTGATATTATTTTGCAGGATATCTTTTCAGAGGTTCTGACCAACAATGAAATAAAGGCAGCTTCTTTGCCTTATAACAATATCATTTTTAATTCCTCTAAAAGATTTAGAAGAATATTAAAAGACGCAGGAGGTGAAGACTTCTTGCCAGAAATGCGGAATTTACCCGAGCACCAAATGTATATTGTGGCGTGTACGGTAATCCTTAATTTTCATTACGGTTTCAATTTTGATTTTAAAAGACCGTTTTTTTATGATATTCCGGACAAGAATGGGGTAATGCGCCATTATAGAATTCTGTACAATGCAGATTTTATGGAAATTTTACCTACGGATAAAGCAAAGGAACTTACCCGAAAAGATGTTGACGAGTTGTTGGATAATTTTGAAAATATAGACCTGTGGAAGGAAAAAATACCGCCCCATAGTTTTATTTCAAAAGGTTTTGTCATCTCTAATATGTTTGATGTAACGGCAGAACATTCCATTTCTGAAATAAAATCTAGTCTAATCGCCAATGACAAGCGAAGCAGCGAAAGTTTTATGAGCGATTTACAGGAAACTTTTAGATCGTTCTTTAATACGCCTAATATTAAAGCTGGTTTTGTAGAGTATAACGCCAAAGATAATCGCTTTGAAAAAGTGTATGCCAATGGCATGGAAAGCTTTCTTTTAGGAGATAAGGATTCGGTTTCCTGTACTAGTTCATTATGCAAAAAATCATACAGTAAACTATTGGAGGAAAATAGTTATTTTGCTATTTCCGATGTAGATCGGTATTATGAATCTGCTGACGAAATGTCTCTTTTTAATGGTTTAAAAGAACAAGGTGTTAAGAGTGCTATTTTAGCGCCCATCGCACAAAAAGGACAGCTTTTGGGTGTCTTGGAGCTTGTGGCTTATGAGGTTAATGCGCTTAATAGTGTCAATGCCAATAAGCTAGAGGATATAATGCCTTTTATTGTATCGGCCGTATTGAGGTCGAAAACAGAGGAAAGCAACTTGATCGATGCTGTTATTCAAAATGAATGTACATCTGTTCACGACTCCGTATACTGGCGTTTTGAAGAAGAGGCCAAGCGCTTTGTAAAGGATGGTACAGAAGGTAGAAACCCTACTTTTAAGGAAATTGTCTTTAAAGACGTATATCCTTTGTATGGGCAAATTGATATAAAAAATTCTTCTCAGGCCAGAAATATTGCAATTCAGCGCGATTTAATGATTCAGCTTTCTACAATTATTAAGGTGATTGAAGAAGCTTGGCAGAAGAGTAAGTTGCCAATTTATGAAGAGTTGATGTTTAGGGTGGAGAACCATATGGACAGTATTAAAGAAAGTCTACATACCAATAGTGAGCAGGCTATATTTAATTTTGTGATGGATGAAATAAATCCTGTTTTCTCTCATCTAAAAAAATCTGATGATAACCTTAAAAACCTGATTCTTTCCTATGAATCTTCCGTTGATATGGGTACGGAATCATATTATGATCACAGGCGTAATTACGATGAGAGTGTCACGCAGATCAATATGAAGTTGGCCGGTTTAATCGATAAAAAACAAAAGAGCGCTCAAGCCATGTTTCCTCATTACTTTGAAAGGTATAAGACGGATGGTGTAGAGCACAATATGTACATTGGTGAGGAAATTGTAGGTGATCGCGATTTTGATATGCTTTACCTTAATAATCTTCGCTTGTGGCAGTTGCAGGTCATGTGTGAAATGGAAAATGCACATTACGCCTTAAAGCCTAAACTTCCAGTGCCTTTAGATGTGGCTTCGCTTATACTGGTGTACAGTACATCACTTTCTATCCGTTTTAGAATGGACGAGAAACGTTTTGATGTAGATGGTACTTACAATGCCCGTTACGAGATAATCAAAAAGCGTATTGATAAATCCTATATAAAAGGAACCAACGAGCGTTTAACACAGGCTGGTAAAATGGTCATTGTGTATTCGCAGAAAAGAGACGAACTAGAATATCTTAGGTATATCACTTTCCTTCGTACCAAAGGATACTTTACCGGAAAGGTAGAGATTGTTGAGCTCGAAGGTTTACAAGGTGTTAGCGGACTGAAAGCCATAAGGGCGGACATACTCTATAAGACCAAGGAGAACAATAATGAAAGAACCTATACGTACGATGACCTTATGAGCGAGTTGAAGGCCTAGGTCGGCAACTCTATTATTCTTTCTGGTCCGTAAAATTTCAGTGCTACAAAAAATGCGATTACAGACAGGGTCATTCCAATCATAAAGATGGTGTATGTCCAACGCAGTAGTTTATACTTTCTGTCCAATACCAAGCCTAAAAAGTAGAGATCTTTGGTTAAGGAATCGTAGACATATTTCTGGTCTTTAATCAGTTCTTGAATGGCCCATTCATAATCCTCAAGTTTCATTTTATGAAAATTACCGAAGAACAATAAGTTCACTTTCTTTTGGTTAACGTCTTCCTTGGTAAACTCCCCGCTAGTAACATTGGGCCGTGTGGCCATAACGGACATAATCATGGAAACAACACTAAATAGCACAAAAATACCCGCAGGAATCACTAGATAGTCGTTTGAGGGATTATCTAATTTTGGAATAAGATTGGACAGCATCAACGAGATAATAATTGCATTTACGGACAGAAGAATGTTCGCTTTGGTATCTGCAATATCACTTAATTTTAGGTGGTTACGCATGGTAACACGAAACATGGTCTGTATACCTCTTTCCGGACTTTGGTTCTTCAGCTGAATTTTAAGCTCTTCCTTTTTACGTGTCTTTTTTTGCTTTTTATCGCGCTTCACCAACTTTCTAAGGTTGCCGTCCTTTCCTTCTTGCCAGTTCTTTATGGCGTATTCCGTATAAAAACGATGCTCGGTCTGGAACATCTTAATATTGGCGCGTCGCCATTCTTTTGGTGAAAATTCTGCAATTTCTAATAGTTGAAGCTCTTGACGCAACATCTCGCAGGTTTCCTCGTAACTGGATTGCGCCAAGTGAGATGCATCCGCATCTCTAATTATCTCTTCCATAAGGTTCTGCGGTTCATAGCCTTTTTTTGTGGCCATGATAAGGCTACAGACCGTTTCAATGGTTTGTAAATTGCAGTCTTGATCCGTAAGAAATTCCTTGGCTATAATGCAACTGCTTTCTTCGTGATTTTCTACGCCACGTGTATAGCCAGTATCATGAAGCCACGCAGCAAGTGTAATTGCGTCACTATCAATGGCATTTAAGTTATAAAAACCAAGCAATTCTTTAGTACTTTTGACAACTCGCTGTGTGTGCCTGAGGTTATGATACAAATAGTTGGTATCTAAATCTTTGACTAGCAGGTTGATTGCAAATTCTTCGGTTTTCGATAGTAAATCCGGCATGAAAAATTGTTTATGGTTCCAAATTACAAAATATTGAGAATGAATAGTATTCTATTTGGTAAACATTTTGCTTTAATAGCATTGGTGACATTGTTTGTGGGTTGTGCAACCTCCAAAACCAAATATGCAAGTGAAGTAGGTAAAAAAGATGTTCCCACAACCAAAGAAGTAGCCCATACGTTTTACCTTATAGGAGATGCAGGCCTGTCTCCCATGAACGGTATGAACGATGCGCTTAAGATTTTTAAGGATAAATTAGATGGAGCAAACAAGAATAGTACCGCTCTGTTTTTAGGAGATAATATTTATCCTGCTGGTCTTCCAGACCCAAAAGACTCTACCGCTGCATATCTTAAGGCCAAGAACGATTTGGACGCCCAATTGAAAACTCTAGAAAACTTTAAGGGCAACCCTATTTTTATACCGGGAAATCATGATTGGTATACGGAGGGGTTAGTTGGCCTAGAACGGGAGCAAGATTACATTCAGGAAAAACTTGATAGTAAGGATGTCTTTTTTCCTGAAGATGGCTGCCCTATAGAAACCATTGAGGTAAACGATAATATAACTGTTATTGCTATTGATACGGAGTGGTACTTGACCAATTGGGACAAGCGCCCGGATATTAACGATAAATGTGATATTAAGACACGGGATAAATTTTGGTTAGAACTTGAGGACGAAATCAAGGACAACAGACAGAGAACTACTATAATAGCAATGCATCACCCTATGTTCAGCTATGGCGCACATGGTGGACAGTATTCCGCAAGGACCCATTTGTATCCTAAAGGAAAGATAGGGCCGTTACCTATTTTGGGAAGCTTTATAAATGTTTTGAGAAGAACAACCGGGGCATCAATAGAGGATATGGGTAATAAGCGTTATACCGAGCTAAGAAAACGCCTGTTGACCTTTGCGCAGTATTCGGAAAAAGTTATTTTGGCATCAGGACATGAACATACGTTGCAGTATATTGTTGAGGAGAATACACCACAAATAGTGAGTGGGTCCGGAGCTAAGACGGGAGCAACTCGTTTGCTGAACGGAAGTAAGTTTTCCACTGGGCAGAGAGGCTACGCTACTTTAGAAGTATATACGGATGGCTCTTCTCAAGTTAGGTATTTTGGAGTGGATGATAATAAGGATGAGGAATTTTTATTTACTGCTCAGGTCTTACCTCCAGACAGAACTACTTATAAAGGTAAGTATGATGAAAAATTTCCGGCTACGGTAAAGGCTTCGGTCTATTCGGAAGATGAGATAGATAGAAGTGGTTTCTTTAAATTCCTTTGGGGAGACCGGTATCGGAAATACTACGCCACAAAAGTGGAGGCTCCAACGGTAAATTTAGATACTCTTATGGGCGGTCTTGTTGCTCTGCACAAAGGCGGAGGACATCAATCAAAATCGTTGCGGTTAAGGGATAAAGAGGGTAAGGAGTTCGTAATGCGTGCACTTCGTAAAGATGCGGAGCTATATTTACAGGCCATGGCTTTTCAGGAGCAATACGTAATGGGTGATTTTGAAAACACGTATACCGAAAATTTTCTTCTCGATTTTTACACGGGATCTCACCCATACGGACCTTTTACAACGGCTGTTCTGTCTGATGCGGTTGATTTGTATCATACCAACCCCGTACTTTATTATGTGCCAAAACAACCAGCGTTAAAAGACTTCAATGAATCTTTTGGAGACGAACTGTATATGATAGAAGAACATGCTGGCGATGGTCATGGCGATTTAAAAAGCTTTGGTTATGCTAACGAACTTAAGAGTACGGACAGCATGCTAGAAGATTTGCGGGACGACGAGAAATATGCTGTAGATTCTGAATTATATTTAAGGGCACGACTTTTTGATATGGTTATGGGCGATTGGGATCGTCATGTGGATCAATGGCGATGGGCAGAATTTGTAGATGAGAAGAATGATAAAGTTCTTTACAAGCCAGTGCCTAGAGATCGTGATATGGTCTATTCAAAACATGGCGATGGTTTTTTTATGAACCTTGCCACGAGAATTATTCCTGCTCTAAAGTTAATGGAGGGCTTTAATGAAGAAATAAGAAACGTAAAAGGTTTTAATTCTTCGCCTAAAACCTATGTGTTGGATATGGCACTTTTGACGGAAACAACTCCCCAAGAGTGGGAAGAACAAGCCAAATTTATTCGGGAGAATCTTACTGAGGAAGTAATTGATAAAGCATTTACCCATTTTCCTAAAGAGGTCAGAGATGAAACGGTAACTGAAATAAAACAAATTTTATTGGCGCGAGCTTCTAAAATTGAAGAGACAGCGCAAACCTATTATGGTGTTCTGAACAAATATGCAGTAGTTGTGGGAACCGATAAAGATGATTGGTTTGAAGTGAATATTTTAAATGATAAAGAGACTGAGATAAAAGTCTATAGGAATATAAAGGGAGAGAAAGACAAGCTGTTTTTTAATAAAGTATTCAATAAGGATAGTACCAAAGAAGTTTGGGTTTACGGTCTGGACGATGATGATATTTTTGAGGTAAATGGAGACGAAAGAAGTGCTATTAAGGTACGTTTGGTAGGTGGCCAGAATAATGATATTTACAGAGTTGGACAAGGTGGTAACATAGCTGTTTACGATTATAAAACGAAGAAGAACACCGTAGAGGAGTTGGGTGGAGCAAAGCTTAAGCTTACGGATGATTATAATACCAACAACTACTTGCCCTTGCAAATCCGGAATTCGGTAAATCAAATTATACCTACCATTGGTTACAATCCGGATGATGGGGTTAAGGTAGGGGTTAGTGATACCTATACGTACAATGGTTTTAGACAAAACCCTTTTACCCAACAACATAAAGTAGATGCTTCATTTTATTTTGCGACCAGCGGTTTTGAACTAGGGTATAGTGGTGAATTTGCCCATATTTTTGAAAACTGGAATTTACATTTAGGAGCACGTTTTACGAGTCCTAATTTTGCTATCAATTTCTTTGATTTTGGTAATAGTACCGAGAATTTGGATGACGATGTAGGAATGGATTACAACCGCGTGCGTTTGCAGACCCTTAAATTTGCACCGGCTTTGGTATGGAGAGGTCAATATGGGGCTAAGTTTAAAACTGGTGTTTCATACGAATCTATTGATGTGGAAGAAAGTGATGATAGGTTTATAAACACCTATTACCAGGCAAATGGAGAAGAGACTAGAAATAATTTTGTAGGTGTTGATGCCGAATATTCTTATGCCAATACGGACAATGCCGCATTTCCGACCATGGGAATGTCCACATCGCTTGCAGCAGGTTATAAGAGAAGCACTGAAAACGGAAATGCCTTTGGATATGTCATTCCCAGTCTTGCTTTTGATTATAAGTTGATACCAAGTGGTAGATTGGTTTTAGCTACAAAATGGAAGGCACATTTTAATATAGGTGATGATTATGAATTTTATCAGGCGGCCAGTATTGGTGGTATTGATGGATTGCGTGGCTTTAGAAACCAAAGGTTTACCGGTAAAAAATCATACTATCAAAATACAGATATTAGATATAGCCTTAGGGAAATAAAAACACAGCTCTTGCCACTTTCCATGGGGTTCTATGGTGGCTTTGATTATGGAAGGGTTTGGCTACCTATGGAAAACTCCAAAGAATGGCATACCTCTTACGGAGGCGGGTTTTTTCTAAATGGAGCAGATATTGTCACGGCACGCTTGGCGCTTTTCAACAGTGATGATGGCCTGCGCTTCTCCTTTGGTGTAGGTTTTGGTTTCTAGCGATAAAAATGAATAGTGGAGGGTAGCCGTTTATTTAAGTGTGTACTTATATAAATTTCTTCCCTCTTTTTTTGTTTCCTCGTCAGATAGTAAAAGTGTGGAGTTATCTATAAAAGTTACTGATTCTAGCTGTGTGCGCACCATTAAATCTGTTTCTTTTAGAGTGCTTTCAGGTAAATTTTCCAAATCAAATTCAGATATGGTCCACAGCTTTCCTGAGCCTAATAGAACTACGGTTTTTCCATCCGGGGATATATCTGCAGAGGTAACCTTACAAGTGTCCCAGTCGTCGCACGTGGTTATCTTGCCCAAGTATTCCGCATCATAATCTCCTTTGGCGTCCGGAACCCTATATATTAATGATTCGCCAGTAAACGGATTGGCCCTGTTCTTTGTGAAAATATAGAGGTAGTCGTTGTAGTGGAAAAAAGCTTCGGCGTCATAAAAACGCTCTTTCTTTTTGGCCGGAAAATGTTTTTGTTCGGGATATTTAAAGGTTATATGTTCGGCGGTAATGTGGTCTCCGGTTTCGTATTCAGGGTTGGGTAATTTGTAAATAACTAAATTTTTGCGGTCACTATCGTTATTTCCAAAATCGCCAATATATAGATTGCCTTTTTTGTCCTCGGTAAGATCTTCCCAATCATGGTTCTTGGCATTTTTTACTTTAAATTCCTTTAGGATCTCTCCTTGGTAATCCACTTTTGTAATGTCATCGTCATTACCGCTATCCTCAATGAACCAAGCCGCATCATTCGTATAAGTGGCTATTCCGGAATTTTCCTTGAGGCTTTTGGGCAGCTTGGTCACATAGACTAGTTGGCCGTGATTAGAACAGCTGTAGAAAAGAAAAAGAATTATGATTTGAAGCGAAAATCTTGTTGCCATTACTTTCATTGTAATACATTTAATGAATGCAAAGGTAAGTTCTATTCCTATTTCTGTGCTTTTATAGGTATAAAAATTTCGGCTTTCCACTCTAGTTCGTTTCCGCCCATATTTGGGTTTGTATGAAAAACTTCAAAAGGTTCTTTAGAAACTTCAATCTCATTTTTATTGGCGTAATCTACTAGTGCGTACCAAGCTCGATCAGACGTCAGGTAATTTCCATTGTATATGGCTTTGATGGCTTTTCTTTCCTTAATTTGTTTGTAAACAAACTCCTTGCTTGTGGGAAGACTATCTGTTTTTAGTACGGGAAAGCAAAAGTTATAGACAATACTATCGTTTTGGGTGTTCCATTTTACAACTTCTACTAAAGGCCTCCCGTCTGGCTTAATACCATTTTTTGCAATAAAATCACTGAGACGTGAATAGTGACCCATCATGCCTTTTACTTTTTCCAATTGTGTGCTCTTGAGAGAAACGCAAGCGCAATATTTCTCAGGAATGATAGCCTCGCCAATAATGGTAGTCTTAAAATTAGAAAGGTGACTTTTTAAAAGTGAGTAAACCTCCTTTACCGTACTTTTTGAGCGGTTTTCAAAATCGGTACTGGTAAAGGGAATTAGTATTCTGTTTTGTAGACTATTCTCGTTATCCGTGACATAGACTTTTACTTGCGAAACGGAATCGTTCATTGGTGCTATTTGCCAATTGAAAGAGAGTGTTGTATCATTTGTAATAAGTGTATTAGTAAAATCGGATAGGCTGTTTTGTCCTTCAAAGTGAGCATTACTTTTTTGCCCTGCCCAAAACTTTACAATCTGGTTCACTGTACCCGGCAATGCTTTGGTCTGAAAACGAACCATGTAATCTTGAGGCATGATAAAAAGATACCAAATTGCTCCCCCTACTAATAGTGCGGTTACAATTAGCGCTACTTTTTTGAACATGACGCTTAGTTTTGGGCTGTTTCGTTGTTGTTTTTCATGTTAAGTTTTTCAACTACGAACCTACCAAGGTCTCTACCTTGTTTTACACCAACTTCAACTGCCGCCCGGTAGTGAATACCTCCGTACATTCTACTGATTGCAGCTTCATTGGCAGCTTGCTCAAAAGATGTAAAACTACGGATTGGTAGGCCGTAGGGTACTTCGGTATCGTCATCAAAAGCAAAATTTTCACCAAAAACATCGGTCAGGGCTACCGATGCGGCTCCGGAAACAACACTATGGCCACTTGTGTACTCAGGGAAAGGTGGTGTTTGTAGTACCGGTTTCCAGCTGTCATCTATGTGCTGGTTTATCAAGGTTTCAGGGCGAATAAGATTACTTCTGTACTTTTCGTCCCAACAGCTTATAAAAGCATCCGCCATGGCTACAGAAGCCTTGGTGTAGGCGTACAAGGCTTGGTGGAAGTCACTATTGGTTTTACGTGCTGCAATTTTTGCAATACCCATCCAGTGTGCGCCTGGTGTTATTTTTTTTGTAGCGAACATAAGGTGCCCGCGCGTAACCGAAACATAAGGGTTACAATCCCAAAATTGGGCAATTTGAATCTCTTCGGAAGTATCACCTTCCTCTGTAATTTTATTACTGATGTCATAAACTTCTTTAAGTTCCTTGAAAAAAGGTGAATCTTCCTCAAGTGAAAATGCTGGAGGCGGAATTGGCTTGAACTGTGCCGCAGAGTCTATTGCAAAAGGCCTGATTTTGTTCCAGTGGGGTTCAATACCGTCCATATAGGCTGGGGGCGTAGGTTGCCACCGGGTTTCGTCATCTGCATCTACGGTAAATTTTGGCATGGTCCGCGTTTGTGCATAATTGTCTTCTTTCATCCATTTGGCTATATGGTCTGCCACTTGTAAACCGTAGTCTTTAGAACTTGTAAACAGAACAGGGTTCTTTTCTTGCCAAATCGTGTAAAGACTATCGCGCAAAGCTTCCATTCGGTCTTCCGAAAATATAAGTCTTTTGCTGAGTTCCATATGCGCAACGATTGCAGCAAGGTCATAGTTTACAGTTTGCGTAGTGTCAGGAGCAGGAATTGGCGTAAGTCCATTTAATTGCCCGGCTAGGGGTTTGTATTCGTCATTGGCCATTGCTACAATTTCGTAAGCTGCAACATTTGGATAAGCAAATATTCTACTGGCTACGGGAGGGGAGAATATATCATGAATCATAATATCCGTTACCTGGTTTATTGAAGCATTAAGGTCTTCAGGGGTAATGGTTATGGGTTCTTCTTTTTGTGGAGCTTTACATGAAACCGCAAAAACAAGCGATAGTAATGCGATAAAAATCTTCTTCATTTGTCTTTTATTTTTTTTCAGCCTAAAAATTTGTGCGTTGTCGTTGTTCAAAGTGACCAAAAGATAGCTTTCTCCTTTAAGGTCTACGATATTTAAATGTCGTACAGATTTTTGGCTAAGGTCTAACCCGATTTTAGCGCTTAAAATTACACTATTTTCACCTTTAATCAAGGCGCCTCCAAAAGAATCAAATCTACCGTGATAGGGTTTAACACCAAAATAGTTTCCTGCCGCTAAAACTTCTTCTTTTCCATCGCCATCAAAATCATAAGACAACATAGAAATTATAGGTGACACCTGTAATTCATTTTGAAAAGGAACAAAATTGAATTTGCCATTTTCGTTCTTTAAATAGCCTGAGCGTAATTCATGAATTTCCAGTATGTTGGCTTCTTCTAAAATCTCTTTGTCTAGAATGTCCTCAATTGTAGAGCCAGCAAAGGAGTTGTAAGTGTTGAATTTCTTTTTAAGGGAAACTAGCTGAGACGAAAGACCATCTAAGCTCTCTATGGGATAGTATTTGCCTCCTTTTTCAATCGTTGTTATGGTTTCGGTTTGTTTGTTCTTGTCAAAATCACCATAATACATTTTCATAGGGTGTTCTGCCGAAGCTTTAAACTTAGTGTTACTTCCCCAGTTTCCCAGTAAATAATCCGTATCACCATCGTTATCAATGTCAAAAGGAACAATGGTCTGCCAGAGTCCGTTTAAGTTTTTTTGAATAACATCAACCTTATTTAGTTGGCCGTTAATATTCTTGAAAAAAGTAGGCGATATCCATTCTCCAATAACGATGAGGTCTTTTGTGCCATCTGAATTAAAATCGCTCCAAATGGCATCGGTAACCATACCTAAATTGGTAAGCGCTTCTTCATTTTTATTAGAGAAAATACCGTTGTCGTTCGTTAGTAAAACTGATTGTGGTGTCTTTCCAAAGTCGTTTGAAATGGCTTGGCTTCCAACGAACAAATCAAGGTCTCCATCGCTATCAAAATCATAGGGGGCTAGAATGGAGGTATTCTGAAAATTCTCGGGTAACGGCGCGGGAATAAAAGCCGAGTCATTCTGAGTATAGTAAGAATCAAGCAAAGGTTCCATTTTATTATAAAAATCAGCGCCACCTGTACCAATAATCAAATCATTCTTTTCGTCCGAATTAAAATCTGCAATTACAGCGGTTACATCTTCCTTAATAGAATCTTTAGCTATTTGTGCCACATGAAACGGTGCAAATGCTGTATCGTTTTGAATATAGATTTGCGAAGGAATGTATTTTGAACCTCCAAAGAAAATATCGTTCTTCCCATCGCCATTTAAATCGCCGATTGCAGTTGCGGGACCACGGTCCGAAACCTGATAGGGAATCAATTTTTGACGATTGAAATCCGTGTAATTGTCCTCAATATGATTAAAAGTAATACCCAGGTTGTTCTCCTCTTTTTCAAAAATTATTTTTTCATCAGGTAGTAAGCTGGCAAAGTTGAACTTGACTGTGTTTTCCGGTTCCACAATCATGGTCTGATTGGTAGCAATATCCTTTAGTGTTTGGTAACTGCCATTGGGCCAGACTACTTGAATAGAGTCTACTTTTTCTGTAGTTCCGTATCCAAAATGAACCATGGGTTCGGACGAAGCCTGAAACCCTCTAACAGTATAGAGCTCCTTATACTGCAACTTGCCTTGGGTATATGAGAAAACTTTGGTTCCTAGGCCAAAAGTATTTTTTCCTATGTTTTTAAATTTTAATTTCAGGTAATTTGATTTACTGTCCGTTTTGTTAATATACAGAGTAGCCGTTCCGTTTAGGTTATTGGTCACCAAATCCAAATCGCCATCATTGTCAAGATCTCCCATGGCTGTAGCTCCTGAAACCAAGGTGTCTTTAAGTATCCATTGCCCTGATTCATCTTTGAAAGTTAAGTTATGCGAACCTTTAAATACAAAGTTGTGGATTTTTCCGCTCGGCATTTTGTCCAAAGCTTGTTGGTCCATAAGCTTGGTGTTGTTCATTTTGTTTTGAATCTGCTCGCTACTTACAAAATTGATAAAATCAAGATCGTTAGGTCTTTTGGGGATGCCGTTGGATATAAATAGGTCTTGCTCACCATCTTGATCATAATCTCCAAACAAAGCGCTCCAGCTCCAATCTGTAGCAGCTACACCGCTCATGAGTGCCGTTTCTAGAAAAGTGCTGTTTTGCTGATTAACATTCAGCATGTTTCGGGTGAACTGGTACCCATACCCATAACGTTCCGTACGTAACTTTTGAGTCTGTACATTATCATCGCCTTCAGAGGATTTTAAAACCTTTTCATTCTGAGGGAGCATGTCCAGGGAAATTAAATCGGGCCAACCATCATGATTAATATCGGCCACATCATTACCCATTGAAAACCGAGAGGTATGCCCAAAAAATTGTTTTGAACTCTCCGTGAAGGTCCCGTCTCCATTGTTTAAGTAATAGTAATCGTCCTCATGAAAATCATTGCCTACATAGATATCTGGGTAACCATCTTGGTTAAAATCAGAAACGGCCAATCCTAATCCGTAGCCGTTTACCCCACCATAAATTCCAGCGGTCTCACTTACATCGATAAATTTGTCTCCATCATTACGGAGTAGTTTGTCTCCTGTTTGAAAGTTTCGTTTCAGTCTTAAATCGGCTTTGCCAAAAGATTCTTGGGTGTGTACGGCATGGTTTAAGAGATAAATATCCAAATCACCATCCAAATCAAAATCAAGAAAAGCGGCATTGGAACTATAGGAGTCAAAATCAAGGCCGTATTTAGCGGCACTTTCGGTAAAGGTGCCATCACCATTGTTTAGAAACAGTTCGTTATATCCATTAAATCCGTTAATGCCTACCACGGCGCATACGTAAATGTCTAAAAGGCCATCACCGTTTACATCGCCCATTACGGAGCCGGTGTTCCAAGTGCTATTACCTTCAATACCCGCTGTTTTACTGATGTCCTCAAATTGTAGGTTACCTTTATTGCGATAGAGCTTGTTTTTAACCTGGTTCCCTGAAAAGAAAATATCAGGAAGGCCATCATTATCTATATCACCAATGGCAACGCCACCTCCGTTGTAAAAATATAGATAGTCTAATATATTTAAATCGTCCGTTTCTGTTAGGGTATTTTTGAATGTAATACCTGTTTCCGCGGCAGAAGGGTTGCTAAACAAAAAGTCTTGTTTCTTGCCGCAAGCAGTAAAGATTATGAGGGCAAGGCAAAGACTTATATGGGTATATTTAAAATGCACGGGTAGTAGATTTTTTCTTTGAAATTGTAGTTTTGATAACGACATCTAGTCTAATGCATAAATTTTGGGCGTACTATTGTTTATGGCAGCAATAAGAAAGATTTTTCCGCTTTTGTCTTTAAACTGTTTCAGATGTTTTACCTCGTCCTTAATGAAAAAACCGCTGGTGTTATAATCCTGCCATTTAAAGTTCAGGTTTCCATCGCCTAAAAGCACATTGCCGTAGCTGGCATCCAAACGGGAGTATTGTGGCTTGAACTCAAAGTTGTTCCCGGCCATGATAAGGTCTAAATTTCCGTCTTTATCAATATCGGTACAAGTAATACCACAAACACAAGATAGTTGAACACGCGATGGTAATTTTTTAATAGTGAATTTACCACCGCCTTCGTTAATGGCAATTACGGATTCCATAGTGTTAGCTTGTTTAACGATACTTCGGTCAAAAATTTCTTTCGGAAAAAGTTCCCCTATGGTTTTCTTGGCGTATTCGGAAGCTTTTAAACTTTGCTTTTTTAAGGACACGATTTGCCCGGTCAGTTCTTTTTTCTGGTGGATAGGATAATCCTTTCCGTCAAAACCGCGAGTAGTAATCTGTTCTAGCGTACCGTTGTTGTCATAGTCGTTAATCCATAGTTTCATGGGGTGCTCTTTATCGGCTTCATAGGGAACGTTGGTGCCTTGGTTGCCCAACACTAAATCCATGTCGCCATCGTTGTCAAGATCTACGGCTTCTACGGTGTTCCACCAACCGTACAAGCTGTCAAGCGATGTAGAAAGCCGACTAAGACTTCTGCCGGAGTTTTTATAAATGTTAGGTCGGCCCCATTCGGATACGGTTAGTAAATCTTTCTTGTCGTCGCCATCTATATCTGCCCATACGGCATCCGTAATCATGCCGGCATCTTTAAGGTCGTATGCTAGCCTTTCGGTGGCGTCAATAAATTTTCCTTCACCTTGGTTCTCTAAAAACAGATGGTCTGGGTCTACACCATAAGTGCCCACCACACTTCTGGAGCCAACAAAAAGGTCAATATCTCCATCATTATCAAAATCTTGAGGTGAAATGACCGAAATATTTTTAAAGGCCGAAGGTAGGTCTTCCGTACTTTTGCTGAAATTTCCTCTTCCGTCATTAAGGTATAATCTGGGTTTATATGAGTTTTCCTTATTAATACGATTACCACCCGTTCCTACGACCAGGTCTTGGTCGCCATCACCATCGGCATCAAAAAATGCAGCGGCAGTATCTTCAAAATCAATATCTAATGTCAGTGTTTTTTTTGAGAGCTTCCCGTTTCCGGAATGCATATACACTGTGCCGGACTGACCTTCCGCTCCTCCTATAAAGATATCTTCGTTGCCATCGTTATTTACATCGCCTATTGCTAATGCAGGGCCTTCTTGAGATATAAGTTTAGAAATAAGCCCCTCGTAATCAAAATCTTGATACGTATCTTCTTTGTGTGCTTCTAACCTTGGCTCGTTTATTTCGGTGAGAAGTGTTTTTTTGTTCGATGGTTTTTGCGGAACATATTTTTCCGTGGCGTCCGATCGTTTTAATGTTAAAAGTTGATCGGCGGTAATGTTTTCTAACTTCTGCGTATAATCATCGGGCCAAATAACACGAAGGGAATCTACCGTACTGGTCTCGCCAAGACCAATATCCATTACATAATCTACTGAAGATTGAAAGCCACGTGAGGGAATCAATTCCTGAAAGACAATTTGGTCTTTGTAGTACATTTTGATACTGGCACCTACTGCAAAGGGATTCTGACCTTGGCCCTCAAACTTTAGCTTAATATAATGGTTATCCGTGGTTTCACTAGTATTGTTTTTATAGACGAACGATTGCATGTTTACATTGTTCACGACCAAGTCAAGGTCACCGTCGTTATCTAAATCTCCATATGCCGCACCGTTGGATAAGCTGGGTATTTCAAAACCCCAATCTACTGCCGCATTATCAAAAGTGATATCTCCTTTGTTACGGTAAGCATAGTTGGGCTGTGGGGCAACCGGCATTTTGTTTATAATGGAATCTATAGATTCTTTCTTTCCCGTTAAGGCCATTTTTTGAATGATTTCGTTGGCAAAGAAATCTACAAAGTCAAGATCGGTAAGGTCATGGTTTACGCCATTGGTGATAAATATATCGCGCAGACCATCATTGTCCATATCAAATAATAATCCGGCCCAGCTCCAATCTGTTTTTGCTACGCCGCTATGATAGGCTACTTCCGAAAATGAACCGTTACCATTGTTAAGTTGTAATGTGTTTTGAATGTATTGCTGATAAAAATCTTTGCTCTGCTTTAGTTTAAAGATGTTGTAGCCTTCAAACTCCATAACCGACTTAACACGTTGGTCGCCTTCTGGAAGCATATCTGTAATAAAAATATCCGCATGACCATCATTGTTAATATCGGCCATGTCTATGCCCATTGCCGACAGCGATAGGTGAGAGGTCCACTCTTTTATTTCTTCTTTAAAAGTGCCATCCTTTTGATTGATGTAAAGGTAATCGCGCTCATAAAAATCGTTAGAAACATAGATGTCCGGCCAAAGGTCTCCGTTAATATCGCTTACCATAACGCCAAGGCCAAATCCAATTAAGCTACCATAAATGCCCGCATCTTCACTTACATCCGTAAATTTTCCGTTGTCGTTTCGTAAAAGCATGTCGCCAACACCCCTAAAAATATGAGGAACGCCCTCCCAGTCTTGTGCCCGAACGCTGCGTTGTTCTGCGTAGCCCAAACTGCTAACGGGTATGTTGCTATTGTTTAAGATGTAGGCATCTAGGTCTCCGTCTTTGTCATAATCAAAAAAAGAAGCGTGTGTGGAGAAACCGGTTTCCGCAAGATTGAATTCTTTTGCTTTTTCCGTAAAAGTGAGGTCTCCATTATTGATATAAAGATCATTATCATGGTTGTTGCCTTCCATGTTTCCAGCGTTACTTACGTAAATGTCCAGTAAGCCGTCTGCATTAATATCTGCCATAACAACTCCCGTAGACCAGGGTTTGTTGCCTGTAACACCGGCTTTTATAGAAATATCCTCAAACTTAAAATCGCCTTTGTTCAGATAAAGTTTATTAGGTCCCATATTGGCGGAAAGGTAAATGTCTGCCAGCCCATCATTATTGATGTCTCCGATAGCTACGCCACCCCCGTTGTAGAAATTACGGTATTTAAATATGTTGAAATTCTTTTGATTCTTTACTGAGTTAATAAAATCGATGCCGGTTTCCTCTGTAGGAAGCATGCTAAAAAGGGTCTCTTTTTTTAGTGTTTCAGAAGACTCTTCCTTAGTTTCTGGGTTGCATGAAGCCATAAGAACCATCATTAGCGTAAATGCCCAAAGTGGACCGTTGAAAACTTTTTTGGCTATTAATTGCATACTATTTGCTGCTTTTTTTTGATAAGAAAATAGGAACGTCATTGTTCATGCCAATGACATAGAATTGGTTGTTTTTTACTTTGATTTTGGCAATGCTTCTTGCCGGCCCCTCAATATTGAATCTTTGGTTGCTTAACCACTCAAAACTTCCTTTTTGGTTGTTGCGTAAAATAATGCCGTGCGAAGCATCCATTCTACCTAATTGCGTGCTAATTTCGGTTGAGTTACCTACAATTAAAAGGTCTTTAAACCCGTCATTATCAAAGTCATCTACTGCAATATCATGAATTGTAGATGCTTGTGCAATAGTTGGGAGCTGTTTTATATTAAAATTTCCAACTCCATCGTTTTCGTAAAATAAACTTTGCAATTCATAGACCTTTTTTTGATTGGATTTTGTCAATTTCTCTTTTGAGAAGAGGTCTGATATGGAGGCTTGGGCAAAGTCTTTGTACGATAAAAATTCTTTGTTTAAATAGGGTAGTTGTTTAGCTAATTCGTCTTTTGATGCAAACGGTGTTTCTTTAGATTGGTGAAAATGGGTTACTATTGGATCTGTAAGTCCGTTTTGGTCAAAATCTGCACTGTAAAGTGTAATAGGTTCTGATTTAGAGGCTTTGAATTTGCTGTTGAGGCCCCAGTTTCCAGCAATAAAGTCAATATCACCATCATTGTCAAAATCATCGGCCACAATGGTGTTCCACCAACCATTAGTATTTTTTAAAGTAGAATTGTCTTGAAGCTGTAATGATTTTCCATCGTTATAAAATAGCGTAATGCGCATCCAATGCCCCACTACAATTAAGTCCTGAAAGCCATTTCCGTTCAAATCCTTCCACACAAAATCTTTAACATTGCCTATTTTTTGAAATGCTTTTCCAAAAGTTTCCGATACGTCTGTGAAGCTTCCGGAGCCGTCATTTTTAAAGATATATTGCAAAGGGGGGATACCAAATTCATGTGGAATCTGGTCAGCAGTAATCACAACATCTTTATCACCGTCATTGTCAAAATCTACAGCGCTTATTTTTGATGCATTAAGAGAGAGTCCGGCAAACTGCTCGTCTTCTTTTTTGAGCTGCCCATTTTGATTTCGGTAAAATCGAGGTTGTAATGTTTTGCCCGTTTTAAATTCATTTCCGGCACTAACAATAATTAAATCTTGGTCGCCATCACCATCGGCGTCAAAAAAGACTTGAGACACATCTTCGTTAATCGCATCTTCTTTAAAAAGGTTGGTTTGCTGTGATTTAAAACTTCCATCTGGTTGCTGAACGAACAAAGCGGAAGCCTGGCCTTTTGCGCCGCTGATGAAAATATCATCTAATCCGTCCGCATTAGTATCTGCAACGGAAACACTTGGTCCTTCATTGGTATTGGCAAAAGGGACCAATGGACTTCGGTTGAATTCAAGAGTTGGACTGTCTTTATGATAGAAACCGAGAAAATCAGGAGTGTTGTTTAGTATTGATGGGGTGAGTTTCTCCGAATTTTTATAGAAATTACCGTTTGCCTTAGAGATATTAAAGGTTAGTTTTTGATTGGTACGAACCTTTTTCAGTGTTTGAAGTTTTCCGCCTGGCCATATAACCTTTACTGAATCTAAAACGGAATCTTTACCTACGCCCAAATGCAATTCAGGAGGAACAGCGGATAAATAACCGCGGCTCACAAAATTTTCTGCACTTATGGGAGAGTTGTGGCCGTAGGCGATAACCTTTGCGCCAATTCCAAAAAGATTGTTTTCAGGGCCCTCAAAGTCTATTTTTAGAAAGTGATTGTCACTGCTTGATACACTCCTGTTTTCAAGGACAAAAGCTTCCTGGTCAACATTATTTACCACAATATCCAAATCCCCATCATTATCTAGGTCTGCATAAATACTACCGTTGCTATAACTAGCCTGTTGGTCAGACCATACACCGGACATATTTTTGAAGGTTAAATCACCCTGGTTCTTGAAAAAATAGTTGGGAACTTTTTTCTTTGGCATTTCATCAATAAAGGTCATGTCTTCTTTGGTCATGCCTTTTTCAATACGTTGTTGAATATTGTCATTGGCAATGAAGTTGATAAAATCCATATCATTGGTAGCTCCTTTGATGCCGTTTGAAACAAAAAGGTCTTTAAGCCCGTCATTATCGTAGTCTGCCAGAAGAGCTCCCCAGGACCATTCAGTGGCTGAAACCCCTGCTAGATGTGCTATTTCACTAAAGTTATTGTTGCCCAAGTTTAAATGCAAGGTGTTCTGCATATACTGGGGTGCGTACCCGTTACGCAGATAATTTTGATAGGTAGGATATGGGTATTCTAAGCCAGATGTTTTATAAGTTTCCAGATTTTCGGGTAGCATATCTAAGGAAACAATATCTGTAAGTCCATCATTGTTGATGTCCGCCAAATCATTGCCCATTGAGAAATGAGTGGTATGACCAAGTTTTCTATCGTTTTTAGAGATAATTTCTTCAAACGTGCCATCTTTTTGGTTGATGTAGAGATAATCATTTTCAAAAAAGTCATTACCTACATAAATATCAGGGAAACCGTCATTGTTAATGTCGCTTACGCCAATACCTAATCCATAGCCAATTTCACCTTGAAAAATCTTAGTTTCAGAAGATACATCAACAAATTTTCCATGTTCATTTCTGTAGAGGCGATCACCGGAATAGGCATCAACCTGATTTCTTTTTGCGCCTTTTCCATAAGTGCGGTTAGGATAAGCGGAATGGTTGAGGAGGAACAAATCCAAATCGCCATCTAAATCATAATCAAAAAAAGCAGCTTGGGTTGAAAACCCTGAAAAATCAAGTCCGTACTTTGCAGCTTCTTCTGTAAAGATAGGAATGCCATCATTGTCATTACCCTGGTTTACATAGAGTAAATTGGCTCCCTTAAGGTGTTTGTAATTGCCAACTTTACAAATATATATATCTAAAAGGCCATCATTGTTTATGTCTACGTGAGTTACGCCTGTTGTCCAGCCGTTTGAATTAATAATACCTGCTTTTTGACTTATTTCGGTGAATTGTAAATTGCCTTTGTTCAAGTATAAATGGTCTACACCCTCGTTGGCTGTAAAATAGATATCGGTAAATCCATCGTTGTTGAAATCTGCGGCGGCTACTCCTGCTCCATTATAATAATAAAGGTAATTGAGGATGTTGAGATCAGGCGTGTTTTTAAGTAAGTTTTTAAAAGAAATCCCAGTATGTGAAGTTTTTAATTTTTGAAATAGAGTAGGGGTTTCTTGCTTTTTTTCTGAGCAGGAAATTATTAAAAAGGACAGCGCCCCAACCCAAATTAAACACAGTACTTTTTTCATGGTTAAAATCGTCTGCAAGATAATCAATGCCCAGAGGTATAGAAAATTACAGGCCTGTGAAATTTCATCCTTTTTTAGTGTCAAATGTGATTTCGTATTTATTGTCTGTCAATCTTTAAGTTTTTCGTAAATAATCCAATATATTTAACCGAAATATCAAACCAATTTATAATGATCGGAATTTTGTCCTTTATAGGCTTTACCGCTTTGGTGGCCATAATATCTTATTTTGCAACACGAACAACCGATGAAAATTCTTCGGACGGTTATTTTTTAGGAGGAAGGAGTCTGACGGCTGGAGTTATTGCCGGGTCATTGTTATTGACCAACCTTTCTACAGAACAAATTGTTGGTCTTAACGGACAGGCATATACCGAAGGAATTGTGGTTATGGCCTGGGAAACCTTAGCGGCTATTGCTATGGTCGTTACTGCTATTTTCTTATTGCCAAGGTATTTAAAAGGGGGTATTACTACGGTTCCCCAATTCCTTAAAGATAGGTATGATGTAACTACAAAAACACTAACGTCTATCTTGTTTCTTACAGGGTATGTTGTGGTGTTACTGCCAACTATTCTATATTCTGGAGCGCTTGCAATTAGTACTATGTTCGATTTGCCTACGATGTTAGGAGTCTCGGATGGTACAGCTTTGAACCTAAGTATTTGGGGTATTGGTATCATCGGGTCTATTTATGCTGTTTTTGGGGGTCTAAAGGCAGTTGCCGTTTCCGATACGATAAATGCAGTAGGACTTCTGATTGGAGGTCTTTTGATTCCTGTATTTGGATTGATGGCAATTGGTGATGGAAGTGTTTTTGGTGGTTTGGATGTCCTATATCAAGCAAACCCTGAGAAGTTTGATTCAACAGGTGAGATTACCAACAGTGTGCCATTCTCAACCTTGTTTACGGGTATGATGCTTATTAACTTGTTCTACTGGGGTACGAACCAACAAATTATACAAAGAGCTTTAGGAGCGAAAAACTTGGCCGAGGGTCAAAAAGGATTGCTGTTAGCTTCTTTTATTAAAATTTTAGGACCATTAATCGTAGTACTTCCCGGTATTATTGCTTTCCATTATTTTCAAGGTGGATTGGAAATGCCTGATCAAGCGTACCCAGCATTGGTAAATGCCGTATTGCCTAAATATTTGGTCGGCTTTTTTGTAGCTGTACTTTTTGGAGCAATTTTGAGCTCGTTTAATAGTGTATTGAATAGTTCTGTTACTCTTTTTGGACTTGATGTTTATAAGCAGCATATTAATCCGGAAGCTACAGAGCAAACGGTAGTGAAATACGGTAAGATTTTTGGTGTTATTTTGGCAATAGGCGCTATGCTTATTGCGCCGTTGATATCTAATGCAGGTAGTCTTTTTGCCTACTTACAGGAGTTGAACGGTATCTATACAATTCCAATATTTACAATAATTGTTGTTGGGTATCTTACCAAGCGGGTTCCTGCTATTGCTGCAAAGATTGGTATTATTGCCGGAGTTGTATTGTATTGTTTTAGCCAGTTTTATTTACAACCCATGTTCGTTGATGGGGCATTGGAAGAGGCTGCGGCAGCAGGTATAACAGATGTTGATGCATTGGCATTGGTGAAAGCGGAAGCCTATCCACACTTTATTCATGTTATGGCTATTTTGTTCGTATTGAACGCAGCTATTATGTTGGTTATCGGTAAGGTGTGGCCTAACGAAAAACCATTTGAATTGGAGTATACGAAGCAAGTCTCTATTGAGCCTTATAAATATGTGAAGCAAGTGGGTATCGCTATCTGTTTTATCGTAGTGGCACTATATGTCTATTTTGCGAAATAGAAAATAGGTTATAAAATTTAAAGCCTTGTACAATTCAATTTTGTACAAGGCTTTTTCTTTGGAATATTTCTATTACCTTCTTCTATTGGGCAAAAGGGGAGGCGGTTCTCCGGAAAACGGGTTCCATCGGCTAATACTTTTAGCTTCCATACCGGCGGCACTAATAACGGAACGGTCTCCATACCGTTCTCGCATTTTATCTATGGCCAAGCTTAAACGGATTTGCTTTTCATTGTCTTCAAACAAATTAATTTGATGTCCCCCTTCTACCAAATGACTAAACCTAACCCCGATCAAACGTACCAGCAGACGTCTATTGTACAATTTTTCAAAAAGACTTAAGACTACAGGTAGGATACTACTGTCCAAAGAACTGTAAGGTATTCGCTGTTGTTGGGTATAGGTCTGAAAATCAGAATATCTTATCTTAAAGGTGATGCAGGCAGTTAATTTATGGCCCCGTCGCAATTGGTAAGCTAGATTTTCGGCCATTGCAATGATAATGCTTTTTAGTTTTTTCATGTCCGTTGTGTCCTTGTCAAAGGTGCGTTCCGTAGAAATGGACTTTCGTTCATGGTATTGGACCACAGGGCTGTTATCTATACCATTGGCCTTCTTCCAGATGGACAACCCATTTTTACCCAATACCTTATGCATTAATTGCATAGGCATTTGCTGAACGGTTACTATTTTTTTAATCCCCAAGTCACATAACGATTTATAGGTAACTTCACCAACCATGGGTATTTTTCTAACGGATAATGGGGCTAAAAAAGGTTTTTCGGTTCCTTTAAAAATTCTGATCTGGTTGTTGGGTTTGGCTTCTCCCGTAGCAATTTTGGAAACCGTCTTATTTATAGATAGTCCAAAGGAAATAGGTAGCCCCGTTTCGCTCATGATTCTTTCCCTCAATTCAATAGCCATTTGGTGACAACCAAAGAATTTATCCATGCCCGTTAAATCTATATAAAATTCATCTACCGAACTTTTTTCATAAAGGGGAACACTGTCTTTAATAACATCGGTAACCAAATTGGAAAATTTACTATAGGTGGCTGCATTGCCCCTTAACACAATAGCCTCCGGACATAATTGCTTGGCCATACGCATAGGCATTGCTGAATGAATCCCAAACTTCCGTGCCTCATAACTGCATGAGGCTACTACGCCTCGGTCAGAGACACCGCCTATTAAAATAGGTTTTTTGTTCAGACGACTGTCCAGCAAGCGTTCGCACGATACAAAGAATGTATCAAGATCCATATGTACTATAGCTCTTTCCTCAGACATTATGCAATTATGTTTTTAGGATTTTCTGAATATCTAGGGTCTTCAATAATTGCTTGATGGTACATGCTGATGACCTCAATGGTAACACATTCAAATTCTTCGGTAATTTTTCCTGTAATGGAATAAATACCTTTTCCCCTAAAAGGGAATTTGGCGGCTATGGGAGGAAAGTGAACGGTGTCAATAAAATCGCCTTTCCTATCTAGAAAAGTTCCAAAATGCATTGATTTTCCGTTTGAAGTTGCAGTGTTTTTTGTAGCTACTAAATACCCATCAATTGTAACTACACGATTTTTATAGTGAAGCAATTGGTTTGCTCTTAAGGTATTTTCCTTAGGATTAGCTAGCAAATCGAACGGACTGCATAAAGGAAACCCCAATAGCTCATATTCATCAAATGCATTTTCTAATTCTGAACTTTTTAGCTCAGGGGTTTTGTAAGATATTTTTTTAGGTTGAAAAAGGGTAGGGACGTAATCTTCCTTTGGGACTTTGCTGGTTTGTAAATAGGCGGCCCAGAGAAGTTCCTTTTTATTCTTTCCGGTAAAACGAAATGCATTAATTTTAATAAGTATGGCAAGCTGTTCTACTGAGATGGGGACCCTGTCTATAAAATTGTCTAGACTTATGAAGGTACCATAACGATTCCTGTTTGTACATATTTTTTCTATTGCCTGGGTTTCCAGGCTCCTTAGAAAACCAAATCCAAGGTAGATGGTATTGCCCATAATAGTGGTCAGATACTCACTTTGGTTGATGCATGGGGCTTGGATGATACCTCCGTGCATTTTTGCTTCATGAACGTAAAGTTCACGGCTGTAGAACCCACCACCATTGTTAAGTGTTGCTACCATATATTCTAGGGGGTAGTACGCCTTTAAGAATAGGCTCTGGTAACTTTCTACGGCATATGAAGCGGAATGTCCTTTTGCAAAAGCATACCCGGCAAAGCTTTCTATTTGTCGCCAAATATCACTCGTAACGGCGTCAGGTTTGCCATCGGCTTTACAATTGTCAAAAAATTGTTGCTTTACTTTTGAAAATTCATCGCGCGAACGAAACTTACCGGACATGCCACGGCGTAGCATATCCGCTTCCCCCAGTGTTAATCCGCCAAAATGATGTGCCACTTTAATAACATCTTCTTGGTAGACCATAACCCCAAATGTTTCGGGCATGATATTTAATAAAACAGGATGCGCTTCTTTTCTACGTTCGGGGTTGCGGTATCGTAAAATGTATTCGCGCATCATTCCCGATTTAGCCACACCTGGCCTAATTACCGAACTGGCTGCTACCAAGCCCAAATAATCATCTACCTGTAGTTTTTTTAAAAGCATCCGCATGGCTGGAGATTCTACATAAAAACACCCTATGGCCTTGGCGTTTTTTAATAAGTACTTAATGTGTTTGTCTTCTTTGAACCGTTTAATGTTATGAATGTCTATAGGCTCTTGGTGTGGGTGGTTCCTTTCTACGATTTCAACGGCATCTTTTATTTTTCCCAAACCACGCTGACTTAAAATATCAAACTTGTACAGTCTGATGTCTTCAGCAGCAACCATGTCTATTTGTGCGGTAGCAAAACCTTTGGGAGGCATAAATGTGGCGCAATAACTATGAATAGGTTCTTCGGGAATTAAAACGCCTCCGGCATGAATACCTAAATAATTGGGAAACCCCTGTATATATTGACTGTATTTTAGAACCAGTTGCGATAAATTATCAAGTTGATTAAAGTTGAACTTTCCTCTAGTAAGTAAGTCTATTTCAGACTTTGGCAGACCAAAAACTTTTCCCAGTTCACGTACGGAGGCCTTAAATTTGAAAGTATTGTAAACAGTTATAAGAGAGGTGTTCTTAAACTGTTTGAACATAAACCGGGTAATATCATCTCTATCGGACCAAGAAAAGTCAATATCAAAATCCGGTGGATTTCTACGATGTATATTAATGAACCGTTCAAAGTAAAGGTCAAGTTCCATTGGGTCAACATCGGTTATGCGCACGAGGTAAGCAATTATGCTATTGGCGCCGCTACCACGGCCCACATAGAAATACCCTTTGCTACGAGCATATTTTAAGATTTTCCAGTTGATTAAAAAGTAAGAAACAAACCCTCTTTCTTTAATGATATCTAGTTCTTTGGATATGCGTGTATAAGTTTTCTCATCTACATTTTTGTAACGATAAGACAGGCCTTGATAGGTTAATTTCTGAAGAAAACGGAAATCTAGATTTTCATTATTGGAGTAAGCATGTTGGTTTTTCGGTTTGGTCTCGGAGAAATCGAATTCAATATGGCAATTATCTAGTAATTGTAATGTGTTTTCAATTAATTCAGGAAAATCTACATGAATAAGTTCTTTCTTTTCGGCAGTTAGGAATTGTTCTTCTTCATGACCTTGCTCACTTATGGACAACTTGCTCAATAAGGTGTTGTTATCAATGGCCCGCAGTAGACGGTGGGTGTTATAACCCTTTTTGTTTTGAAAAGACACAGTATGGAGCAGTACCAAACGGTCTTTGTTAATATTTTGTTTAGAAAACTTTAGACCACTTAGCTGTTTTATGGAGACTCCTAAATATTCATTTTGTTTTAGCGTATAATTTTTCCCCTTTTTAAAAGGATAAACCGCGTAACAGTTTTCCATTTCAACTGGTCTTTCAGGTATGGCTAGACCCGGTTGATGTAAAAAAGAGGACAGGTAAGAGTTGATGTTCTTGTAGCCCTCATTGTTTTTAGCAAGGAGGACAAATTGCTGCTCTGCGCCATTTCTAAAATCAACTCCTAAAATAGGTCTTATGTTATACTTAGGTGCTAGACGTACAAAATCAAGGCAGGCGGAAGTATTATTGATATCCGTCAAAGCTAAAATCTTGCAATTATTCTCGACTGCCAAAGCTAGAAGTTCTTCAGTTTTGAGCGTGCCGTACCTAAGACTGTAATATGTATGGCAGTTTAAATACATAGCCGCTTAAATTTTAAGGTGAGCGACATGCTTGCATACGCAATGATATACTGATGTATAGTCGTTTCTGTTGGAGCAAAAAATATATTAGGGGTAGATTGTAAATTAATCTTTTGCATAGCTATCCTTATAAAAGTGGAATAGCTAAATTATGGAATAAATCCTTTTATTTGGATTATATCCAAAATTTGATTGTGTTAAAGTTTAGAGCGTCATCTGACTTTTTTTAATAATATAATCATGATATGCTCTAAATGTATTTTTGTTAAAGCTTAAGAATAGGACGAAAAAAAAGCCCTGACAATTAAGTCAAGGCCTTTTAAACACTTAAATTATAATTTCTAGTACCCTGGGTTCTGAACTAAGTTAGGGTTGGAAAGAAGTGCAGTCTCCGGTATAGGATATAGGTTTGCATTTTCATCTCCACTAACTTCTTTAAGACTCCAAGGAGAAGTGAATTGTCCAAATCTAACTAAATCATTTCTTCTCCAGTATTCTATAAATAATTCTCTTCCTCTTTCAGCAAGTAGTTCTTCTTCGCTTACAGATGTTAAGTCAGGAGTATCAGTTCTTTTTTGTCTTAGTTCATTAACTACTCCTGTAATATCATTCCCCATGCGCATCATAGCTTCTGCTCTCATTAAATGAGCATCTGCATAGCGGAACATAATTTGATGTCTTCTGAATGAGTTGTTTTGGTTTTCATCATCAGTAGGGTCAAATGGGTGATATTTAATTACCCTTACACCTTCTACTTCAGTATTACCTACTAAGGCAGGAATCTCTTTGGTGAAACTTAAAGGTGCACCTTGACGATTAGTAAGTGGAGTACCATCTTCGTTATATTGTTGACCAATTAAAAAGCCGTAACCAATACCTAAGTTCTGATTGTTTGCTGTAGTGGCATCAGGAACGAAACCTCTTCGTTCTTCTTGACCATCGCCTACGTAGTTGGTATTTGCGGCTCCCTCAAAACTATTGTAGAAATCAGAAAGAGTAGTAAACCCGTTCCATCCACCACCTTCATTGTCAGGTGAATTTTGATTGTAGTGAAGCGTGTTCCAAATTCTTCCGCCAACTTCACTATTTAAATGCCAAATAGTCTCGGTGTCATCCGTAGGTTCAAAAATTTGAAAATAACCTTCTTGAATGGCAAAACCTTTTGCTTCAATTGCGTCTACAGCATCTATAACTTTCTGCATATCAGCAGCGTCAAAAGTACCTGTTCCCTTATACACAGATGCGTTCAGGTAAAGCTTTGCTAATAAAAAGTTAGCAGCCTCTTGAGTTGCTTTGCCAGTGTTTTCAACACCAGGTGCTACAGATGGTAGATTAGGTAGTGCATCAAGTATATCTGCAACTACGAAATCGTACGCTTCGGATCTGTTCAATACTGAAGGGTTGATATCCGGACCTTCGTCTACACCTCTAAAAGGAACAGATCCAAAAAGGTCTACAACAAAAAACATGTTGAATGCACGAAGAAATTTTGCTTCTGCAGTAACAGCGGCAGACGGATTACTTTCAATAATTTCTGTAGCTCTAAAAATATTCTGGTTTAAATTGTTCCAAGAGTTTTTTATGTACAGGTGAGATGAAGTCCAAGTGTGAGTATGTAATTGTCTCCAAATTCCGTTATCGCCCCAGTCTGTTCCTCTAGTAGGAACCAGTAATTCATCTGTAGCTACTTCAGAAAGAGCGTACATATTTTCTTGGCCCTGAAAGTCTCCTCCAACTTTGTTGTAAAGATCGCTAAGTGAGGACTCCGGGTCACTTAAACCCGTAAATCCTGTAGCACCAGTATCTTCGCTAATTAGGGAATCCGTTTCTTCAATTTCAAGATCGGTACACGAAGAGACCATGGCAATGGTCAAGACGGAAAATAATATCCGATTTATAGTTTTATTTAATTTCATATCTGTTTTTTTAAAAAGTTACGTTAATTCCGACAGTTAGAGTTCTAGGTCTCGGAAAAGAACTGTAATCAATACCTGCTATAGGTAAACCATTTAGAAGGTCATTACCTGCAGGGCTTACACTAACTTCTGGGTCAAGACCACTATAATCGGTAATAACGAATAAGTTTTGTGCATTTAAACTTAATCTCATAGAGTCAAAACAACCTTCTCCTGAAAGAGGTACATTGTAACCTATAGAAGCGTTTTGAAGTCTTACGAAATCTCCTTTTTCTAAAAATCTAGTAGATACAGATGCTTCTGCAAAACGTCCTTCTTCACCAGCAAGTGAAACAACATCTTGGGTTACATTATTTCCGCTGCCAATGGCGCCACCTGTAAAGAAGGCGTTAGCGGTATTGTTGTAAATGTAATTGCCAAATTGACCGTTAAAGTATAAAGAGGCATCCCAATTTTTATAATTTAAATTAGTTGAAAAACCACCAGTAAAATCAGGAAGAGCACTTTTACCAACAAATTTTTGGTTATCGTTACCACCTTCGTGGACAGGGTTTCCGTTTTCGTCAAAACCAACGAACTCACGTAAGTAGAAAGAAAATAAGGGTTGTCCTGAAGCTAAACGTTGAGAAAAGGCATTTGAAAGACCCGCACCACGTATGGTTCCTGCAGCAATTTCGCCATCAAAATCCTGTATTTCATTCTTGTTGTAAGCAATGTTGAAGCCAGCAGACCAGTTAAAGTCTTCACTTTGCACAAAATCATAGTTCAAAGCAAATTCAACACCTTGGTTAAGAACTAGGGCATCAAGATTTTGGAAGAACGTTGGTTGTGGTGATGGTTGTGCCGCTTCAATATTTAGAAGAAGATCTTTGGTTTCTTTACGGTAAAAATCAATACTACCGTTCAATCTATCATTGGCAAAACCAAAGTCAAGACCTACACCATATTGAGTAGTTTCTTCCCATTTTAAATCTGGATTGGCAAATTCAACAGTTGTAATTCCTGGTATATTGATTTCTCCAGCATCGTTTATACTTCCATCAGAGTATCTTTCTCTTCTTACAAAACGTCCATAACCAAGACCGTCCTGGTTACCTGTAATACCATAGTTAAGTCTAAGTTTTAAAGTAGATACTGCATCTCCGATAAACTCTTCCTCGTTAATTTTCCAAGCGAAAGCTCCTGAAGGGAAAATACCGTATTGATTATTGTCTCCAAATTTAGAAGAACCATCTGCTCTTACCGTAGCTGTAAATAAATACTTGTTAGCTATGGTATAGTTAACTCTTGCAAAATAGGATTGCAGCTCATCTGTGTTATCGAATGTATCAGCGAAAATTGAACTAACAGGAATTGATGCGTCACCTAAAAAGTCGGTCTCTGTAGTTGGAAACAACCTGTTTACAAAAACGCCGTCATTAATATTTCCAGCATATCCATATTGTTGATATGATCCAGAAATCTTAGACTCTAAAATGTCAGAAGCATCTGACAAGTCTCTGGCCATTGAATTTAAGTCAGATGAGGCATATCCCCAACCTTCTATATTTCTTCCTCTTACATTAAAATCCTGATATGAAAAACCACCTAAAACATCTAAAGTTGAATTTTCAAACTCTTTTTTATAGTTCAATGTAAGTTCAAAAAGTCTGTTCTCGTTGGTAAGATCATTTAATGCGCCACGACCGTTACCAGCTGCTCCTCTAGAAACATTAAACGAATTAGAGCTTAATGAAGCTTCTCGTGTAGCTTCAGCCTTATCATATCCAAAAGTAGCTTTCGCTGTTAAATCATCTGTTATATCATATGAAGCTGAGATATTTGCTAAATATCGGTTAGTGTTATTCAAACTTTGCCAGCTATTCAATAGATTTAAAGGATTGATTCTATCTCCAGGATTAAAATTTGCACTAGCGGGCCAAGTTGGATTAGCTGAGTAGGTAGATCCCAAAAGGTCACCTGTAGAACCTGCACTACCACTTAATGGTGGCGCTTCATCATTTACACGTGAAATTGTTCCTTGAAAGTCAACCTTTAGTTTATCCTCTAAAAATCTTTGAGAGATATTTAAACGACCGGTAATACGTTCTTGAGAAGATTTTTTAATAACGCCAAATTGCTTTCCGTAATTGAAAGTAGCTCTTACGTTACCTGATCCATAATTTCGCGAGTAGGCCAAATTATTGTTTGTAGAAGCAGAATTACGTGTTACCAGACCTTGCCAATCGGTATCGTTGCCGAAATCTGTAGCAGAACCTCCAAAGGCATCTACGGCAGATAGGAACTGGCTTCTGTTAAGTAAATCGTATTCTTCAGCTGGTTTAGAAAAGCTTAAATCGGAAGAAAACTCCCACGTACCTCCTTCGGCACCACCTTTTCCACTCTTAGTTGTAATAATAACAACACCGTTAGCACCTCTGGATCCGTAGATAGCAGTAGCAGAGGCATCTTTCAATACACTCATACTTTCAATATCGTTAGGGTTCAAGAAGCTTAATGGGTTTCTAGCTGAACTAGAGCCTACACCAATATTGGTTCCTTCTGAAGAAGTGTCTCCAGATGGCAATGGTACACCATCTACAACAAATAAAGGATTGTTGTTTGATCGTACAGATGAAGTTCCTCTAATACGGATAGAGACACCAGAACCAGGCTCTCCACTTCCTTGAGAAATTTGTACACCAGCCGTTTTACCTTGTATTAACTGTTCAGGTGAAGAAATTACCCCTTTGTTAAAGTCTTCAGAGGTTACAGAGGCAACAGATCCTGTAGCATCTTTTACGGTGGTTGAACCATAACCTATTATAACCACTTCGTCCAAAGCTTGAGCGTCTTCTTGTAAAGTTACGTTAATAGTAGATTGGCCATTGACCGGTACTTCTTGAGAAGCAAAGCCAATGTAACTGAATACTAATGTAGCGTCTCCTGGAACGTCGCTCAATGCGTAGTTTCCATCAAAGTCCGTTTGTGCTCCAGTGGTTGTGCCTTTAATAACAACACTTGCTCCTGGCAAAGGACCGCTGGCGTCGGAAACAGTTCCCGATACATCCTGGGCCTGTGCTATGCCTAAGCTTAGAAAAGCCGCAACCATAACTAGGTTTTTTAATAGCATAATCTTCATAAATGAATTATTTTAAGTTGAGTTAATTTGTAATATAATGTTAAAAGTATACAAAATGGATGTTAAAAACCATGAATTGACATCATCGAAAACTACGAAAACGGTTTCGTGTTGATAACTTTCGTAGAATTCGATTATGGTAATTATAATATCGAATAAATATGAAATAAATAATAAGTGAAGGTTGAAAACGGGGAATTGGTATATGATTTCAAATATACAGTTTTCTTTTTAATAGAAAAATAGCTAAAATTTGCAATGTAAATGTTAAGGTTGTTAAAAAAATAGGAAGGCTGTCATTTACTCATATTATAGTTTAATTTCACTACTCAAAAGTCATAAGGTTTGAAGCGAAAGATTACTTTAAAACAAATAGCACGAGAATTAGAGGTGTCTATCTCTACGGTTTCAAAAGCATTAAAGGATAGCGACGAAATAAGTAAGGACACCAAACAAAAGGTAAAGGCCTTTGCCAAATTGTATAACTACAGGCCTAATACAATAGCTTTAAGTCTAAAAAATAGAAAAACTAAGAATATTGGGGTTGTAATTCCGGATATTGTGCACCATTTTTTTACCACTGTTTTTAGGGGTATTGAGAAGTATGCTAATGAACACGGTTACAACGTGGTGGTATGCGTGTCCGATGAGTCTTATGAAAAGGAAGTTTTTAATATGGAGCTTCTTGCCAATGGTAGTATTGACGGTTTTATAATGTCCGTATCTGCGGAAACCCAACAGAAAAATGATTTTAGCCATTTAAAAGAGGTCATGGAACAAGGTTTTCCATTAGTTCTGTTTGATCGTGTCATTGACGAAATCAACTGTGATAAAGTGGTAATGAACGATGAACGCATTGCCTACGACGCAACTGCGAAAATGCTAGCTGAAGGGAAGAAAAAAATTGCATTGGTAACTACTGAAAGTTACTTTAATGTTAGTGAAAAGAGAGCTGAGGGCTATAAAAGAGCACTTCTTGATCATGGAGCAGAGTATGATAAAGACCTAACATTGGTTTTACCGTTTAAAGGCATTGAGGAATCGTATATAGAAACCTTTGTTGAAAATCAAAATTTTGATGGAGTGCTTTGTGTGAACGAAATTTTTGCCGTTCTTTTTATGGCAGCTACACAAAAGAAAGGACTTAGGGTGCCAGAGGATGTTTCGGTAATTGGTTTTACAGACGGACTCCTATCTCGTTATTCCACTCCTACGTTAACTACAGTAGCTCAACACGGGGAAAGAATGGGAGAGAGGGCCGCTGAGATGTTGATAGAAAAACTTGAAAACGAAATCGGTTTTGATGAAGAGGAAGTTTATAGAACAGAGATCATAGAAGCAACTCTTATTGAAAGAGGCTCTACTATTAATAAATAGGTATAGGTTTTATGCTGCTGGATATAATTCTTAATGAGTAACCCAATTTATAATCTAACTAAGTTTAAATTACATGAGTACATCAGCATTTATATTTGACCTGGACGGCGTAATTGTGGACACCGCAAAGTATCATTACCTAGCTTGGAAGAAATTGGCCAATGAATTGGGTTTTGAATTTACGAAAGAACAAAATGAATTGTTCAAAGGTGTAAGTCGTAAGCGATGTTTAGAAATCCTTTTGGACATTGGGGGCATTACTGCTTCCCAAGAAGATTTTGATAGATGGATGGTAGAAAAAAATGAAGACTATCTAGAATACATAGAGAAAATGGATGCATCGGAAATTCTACCGGACGTACCTAAAGTTTTAAATTTCTTGAAGCAAAAGAATATTCCAATTGCGTTGGGATCGGCAAGTAAAAACGCCCGGCCTATTTTGGAAAAGGTAAATCTTTTATCTTATTTTGACGCGATTGTTGACGGGAACGATGTAACCAAGGCGAAACCTGATCCGGAGGTATTCTTGATTGCTGCCCGCAAGTTGAATGTTGCACCGGAAAAATGTCTTGTTTTTGAGGATGCCGTGGCAGGCATACAAGCAGCTAACAATGCAAACATGATAAGTGTGGGCATTGGAGATGCCCTAGTTCTTTCGGAAGCGGATCATAATTTTAACGACTTTACCGAAATGAGCCTTGATTTTCTTGAAGGCTTGATGTCAACTCAGGCGTAAATTCATCTTTTTTCATCCCTAAATTTTAAACGAAATGCAAGAGTATATAAAAGCAGACCCTTGGTCAATAATTGAAGAGGGTTTTGATAAAGAATTGGTTAAGTCATCAGAAAGTATTTTCAGTATTGGTAACGGAGCTATGGGTCAACGTGCCAATTTTGAAGAGCGGTATACGGGTGAAACTTTTCAAGGGAGCTATATTGCTGGAGTGTATTACCCGGACAAAACCCGAGTAGGATGGTGGAAAAATGGGTACCCGGAGTATTTTGCCAAAGTTCTGAACGCACCTAATTGGATCGGAATAGAGGTGTTCATAAATGGAGAACCTTTGGATTTAAATACCTGTAAAAAAGTAGATAATTTCACTAGGGAACTAAATATGCAAGAAGGATGGTACCAGCGTATTTTTACAGCTGTTTTACCAAATGATGCAAAAGTTTCGGTGAAAGTCACCCGGTTTTTATCTCTTGATTTAGACGAAGTTGGGGCAATCAATTACGAGGTTACGGCTGAGAGCAGTGATGCAGAAATAAAGTTCGTTCCCTATTTAGATAGTGGAATCACTAATGAGGATTCCAACTGGGACGATAAGTTTTGGAATACAACTTCAGTTACTTCAGAGGGCCATCAGGCTTTTATTGAAGCACATACTATGAAAACCCATTTTGAGACTTGCACTTTTATGGAAAGCAGGTTATTTCTTAATGGGCAGGTCATAGAACAGAAGCCAACAGAACAGCTTTCTGAATTACGTGTCGCCCATGAATATATGCAAATTGCTAAAAAAGGAGAGACTGTAGCACTTCATAAATTAGGAGGCTATGTGGTTTCCCGTAATCATATGGCATCTGCATTAAAGGAGGCTTCTAAAAAAGCTCTGCTAAAAGGTTTTGATTTAGGATTTAAAGCGTTGTTGGATAAACAAAAGCAAGCTTGGGCCAAAATATGGGAAATGAGTGACATCACCATAGATGGCGATGTAAAAGCACAACAAGGAATCCGGTTTAATATTTTTCAGTTAAATCAAACCTATTTAGGTAAGGATTCTCGCTTAAATATTGGCCCTAAAGGTTTTACAGGAGAAAAGTATGGAGGAAGCACGTATTGGGATACTGAAGCCTATTGCATTCCTTTTTACATGGCGACCAAAGATCAAAATGTTGCTCGTAGTTTATTGAAATACAGATACAATCATCTGGAAAAGGCTATCGAGAATGCTCAGAAGTTGGGCTTTTCTAACGGTGCGGCCCTTTATCCTATGGTGACCATGAATGGAGAGGAGTGCCACAATGAATGGGAAATCACTTTTGAAGAAATACATCGTAACGGAGCTATAGCTTTCGCAATTTACAACTACTACCGTTTTACGGGAGACTATTCATATATCCCAGAAATGGGTCTTGAGGTTCTTATTGGTATTGCTCGTTTCTGGCATCAAAGGGCGAACTTCTCATCACTTAAAAACAAATATGTGATTCTGGGGGTAACCGGTCCCAACGAGTATGAGAACAACGTTAACAATAATTGGTATACGAACTATTTAGCTAAGTGGTGTATTGATTTTACTATTGAACAGCTACAGAAAGTAGATGATGGGTATAATGAAGATTACAATCGCATCATCGGTAAAACAAAACTTACGGATTCTGAAGTTACTCAATGGGCCAAGGTTGCAGATAATATGTATTTTCCCTATTCAGAAGATAAGGGCGTCTTTTTGCAACAAGATGGTTTTCTTGATAAGCAGCTGGTTACGGTTAGTGAGCTTCCCAAAACCCAAAGGCCCATCAATCAAAAATGGAGTTGGGACCGTATTCTTCGTTCTCCATACATTAAACAAGCAGATGTTCTTCAGGGATTCTATTTCTTTGAGGACCACTTCTCAGAAAAAGAGCTAGAAAGGCATTTTGATTTTTACGAGCCTTTTACGGTTCATGAATCCTCATTGTCGCCATGTGTACACAGTATACAAGCAGCAAAGTTGAATCGTATGCAACAGGCGTATACTTTTTACCTTAGGACTTCAAGGTTGGATCTGGATGACTACAATAGAGAGGTTGAAGAAGGGTTGCATATTACCTCTATGGCGGGCACGTGGATGAGTATTGTTGAAGGTTTTGGTGGTATGAGAGTTGTTGATGATAAACTTTCGTTTGAACCTAAAATACCGGAACAATGGGAAGCATATTCATTTAAAATCAACTTTAGGGATAGAATTTTAAAAGTAACCGTGAAAAAAGATAGCACGGAATTTTTATTGAATGGCCAAGAAGATATGTCAATTCGCTTAAAAGGAGAGAGAGTGGTTTTGGAACCTAATAAGACTAAGGTCATTTAATACATGGGTCAGAATAAAAAGCAGGTCGTATATCACGTCTTTACAAGGTTGTTCGGTAATACAAATACAACCAATAAACCTTGGGGCACTATTGAAGAAAACGGAGTTGGGAAGTTTTCGGATTTTTCAAAAATGGCTTTGCAAGAAATCAAAAATCTGGGTGTAACACATATATGGTATACCGGTGTGCCACACCATGCTGTAATTAATGATTACACGCAATATGGGATTTCAAATGATGATCCAGATGTTGTAAAAGGTAGGGCAGGCTCACCATATGCGGTAAAGGACTACTATGATGTTAATCCAGACTTGGCGAAGAACCCAGAAAATAGGCTTCAAGAGTTTAAAAATTTAATTAGCCGCACACATAAGGTGGGTCTTAAGGTCATAATAGACATTGTGCCCAATCACGTGGCGCGTAATTATGAAGGTAAGTCTACGCCAGAAGGGCAAGAGCCTTTTGGTGCTTCTGATGATACATCGGTTGAGTACCATCGTGATAACAATTTCTATTATATTCCCGGTACTCCTTTTCAAGTACCTGAATGGCGTGACGGCTATTTGCCTTTAGGCGGTGAAGATCGGGATGAATCCGATTATAAATTGGTTGAAAATCCAGCAAAATGGACAGGTAACGGCTCACGTTTGGCCCAGCCCGATTTTAATGACTGGTATGAAACAGTTAAGATAAACTACGGTGTAAGACCAGATGGTTCGTATGATTTTGATATCCTTCCGGATGATTTTGGGGGAAAAGATTTTAAAGCTCATTTTGAGTTTTGGAATGAAAGGTCAGTACCTGATTCTTGGGTGAAGTTTAAAGATATTGCCCTGTATTGGATAGAAATGGGTGTTGATGGCTTCCGTTATGATATGGCAGAAATGGTGCCGGTAGAGTTTTGGAGTTATATGAACTCTAACATAAAAATGAAGAATCCCGAGGCCTTTTTAATGGCCGAAGTCTATAACCCCAATGAATACCGAAATTATATTTTTAGGGGCAAAATGGACTACCTCTATGATAAGGTTGAGATGTATGATTCTTTAAAAGGGATTATGCAGGGTAATGGGTGGACAGACCATATTCCTGTAATTAAAAACGGTACAAAAGATATTGAGCACCATCTGTTACATTTCTTGGAAAATCACGATGAGCAGCGTATTGCATCTCCGGATTTTGCTGGTGATGCTGAAAAAGGTAAACCCGCAATGGTGGTGTCGGCAACGATGACTACGGCTCCGGTCATGATTTATTTTGGGCAAGAAGTTGGGGAGCCCGCTGCTGAAAACCCTGGTTTTGGAAGCCCTACACGGACTTCGATTTTTGATTATATAGGCGTGCCACACCATCAACGGTGGGTGAATAATAAGAAATTTGACGGAGGTCAACTATCGGATAAAGAATCGGCATTACGTGATTTTTATCAACGTTTATTGACGTTTACGATTAATAGTTGTGCGTTAATGGGAGCCTATCAAGACATTCATTTTTACAATAAAGACCATACGGAATATTATAACCACCATGTACTTTCATACGTGCGCTGGTCCCAAAATGAAAAACTGATTATCATCTCCAATTTTGATGCAAACGATTGGTTTGGTTTTGAATTGAAGCTTCCAGAAAACATAGTTCATGAATGGGGATTGTCAGATGGAGAATACATCATTACCGATGCACTTTATGGAGTGGAGAAAACCTTGATAGTAGAAAATGGGTCCGCTCAGGTGCGCATCGATATTAATCCTTTGGAATCCTTTATTTTCGTTGTAAAATAGTATATCATGAATAAGTTATCAATTCTGGCTATCTTTTGTGTTTTAGTCACGTCAAGTTGTATGGAAAATAATAAACCGTTAATAATTGGCCACCGTGGTGCCATGGGGCATGAAACCGAAAATACTATCGCCTCTATTGAAAAGGCTATGGAAATGGGTGTGGATATGCTAGAAATTGATGTTTTTAAGATTAAAAGCGGAGAAATTGTGGTGTTCCATGATGATACCATAGAGCGGTTGACCGATGGAGAGGGAGAAATAGAAGATTATACCCTGGCCGAGTTGAAAGCTTTGACCGTGGAAGGTGGGCATAAAATACCTACACTTCAAGAGATTTTGGATGTCATGGGAGGGAAAACCCAATTAAATATTGAATTGAAAGGAACGAACACGGCAACGGATGTTAATAAAATGATGGAGGCAGAGGTGAAAGCTGGAAACTGGAAACTGGACGATTTTATTATTTCTAGTTTTGAATGGGATGAATTGCGAACCATGCGCAAAGCAAATTCAAATGTTCGTATTGCCATATTAATCGGTAAAGATCCACTTGATGCTCTGGCCGTTGGCAAAGAGTTAAATGCCGAGGCTATTAACCCCAGTTTTAAATCGCTTACAGCAGAGAACAATCTCAAAATAAAAGAGGCCGGATTTAAAATTTATCCTTGGACGGTGAATGAACCACAAGATATTCTACAGATGAAGAGATTTGGCGTAGACGGTATCATTACCAATTATCCTGAACGCATAAATTAATGTTTGATGTTATAGTTATAGGTGGGGGTGCAGCCGGTTTTTACACGGCAATTCATATTGCTGAAGCAAAGCCTCATTTAAAAATAGCAATTTTAGAACGTGGGAAGGATGTTCTGGGGAAAGTTAAAGTTTCCGGTGGAGGCCGGTGTAATGTAACCCATGCAGAATTTGACCCAAGGGAATTGACAAAAAGCTATCCCAGAGGAGAAAAGGAGCTTTTAGGACCTTTTCATACTTATTGTAGTGGAGATACAGTCGGTTTTTTTGAAGAAAGGGGTATAACCCTAAAAATAGAACCGGACGGGCGTATGTTTCCTGAATCCGATTCTTCTCAAACAATTATCGATTGTTTTTTAGGCGAAGCCGACCGTTTGGGCATTAAGGTTTTAAAGCATAGTGCTGTCTCGGAAATAGAGTCTATTCCAATGGAAGGTGCTGAAATGGGCTGGCAGATTACAACCATTAAACATACGTATCAATCTAAAAAAGTTGTGGTCGCTACGGGAAGCAATCCTAAAATATGGAAGCTGTTGCAGAACTTGGGACATACTATTGTACCCGCAGTACCTTCTTTATTTACGTTTAACTGTAAAGATGAGCGTATTTCTGGCATACCGGGTGTGAGCACCCTAGCGCAAGTTGAGGTTTTTGAAAACCAAGTGTACATTTCAAAAATTACCACAAAATTAAAAAGTAGTAACGGTAAATCGGCTATTTTAACTTCAGATGGTCCGCTGCTCATTACCCATTGGGGATTGAGTGGTCCAGCAATTTTAAAGCTGTCCGCATGGGGTGCTCGTTTGTTGAGCGGAATGGAATATCGATTTAAAATTCGGGTTAATTGGTTGCCTGAATATAACTTTGAAGGCCTCATGGGGCTGTTTTCTGAAATCAAAGAGATAGAGGCTAAAAAAACGGTATTGCGTACCAAGGCTGTTGAAGTGCCTCGTCGTTTGTGGACCAATCTTGTGCGAGCATCAGATATCTCTGAAACGGATAAATGGGCAGATATTACCAAGAATCAATTGGAGAAATTAGCACGTCAACTTACGGAATGTGAGCTGAAAATTAATGGCAAAAGTACCTTTAAAGAAGAATTTGTAACCGCTGGAGGTATTGACTTAAAAGAAGTTAATTTTAAGACATACGAGAGTAAGAAGTTGCCGGGTATGTACTTTGCAGGTGAGGTTATAGACGTAGATGCCATAACGGGAGGGTTCAATTTTCAAAATGCTTGGACTGGTGGTTTTATTGCCGCCCAAGCTGTCGCAAAAAGCTTTTAAATGAAATCCTATATTGCTCTTTTAAGAGGGATTAATGTAAGTGGCCAGAAAAAAGTACCTATGGCGGAGTTGCGGTCTATTTTAACGGAGATGGACTTTTTAAATGTAAAAACCTATATACAAAGTGGTAATGTGGTTTTCCAAAGTGAGGAAGATAGTACAGTTACTTTAGAAGCTTCAATTGCGGAGAATATCAAAAGTACTTTTGGTTTTGATGTGCCTGTTTTAGTAAAGACCAAAAATCAGTTTAAAAACATATTTGAGGGTAACCCATATACAGATTTGGATGCAATGGGCCAGAAACAAGTGTATTTTGTTTTGCTGAAAAACCCAGCGAAACAAGAGTTTGTAGAGGTATTCGGTTCTGAACGTTATACGAATGAAGATTTTGAGATAACAAATAATTGTGTGTATCTGCTCTGTAAGGCAGGATACGGAAGAGCAAAACTGAACAACAACCTTATTGAAAGAAAATTAAAGGTTGAGGCTACTACCCGAAATTATAATACCATGATAAAATTACTTGAATTATCTCCTTGAAGCACAAATTAGTTCAATTCCCAAAGCTTGTAATTTAGTACAGTTGCAAAACAAACCCAAAGAAGATAAGGAACTAATAGCCATGCGGCCGGTTTGCTCACGACCTTGAACCACTTTATGGTGATGGCTAGTACAATGAGCAATGTAATAATTACAAAGAGAGCTAAGAGTGGTTCCTTCAGTCCAAAGAAAACAATGCTCCAAGCTGCATTTAAGAGCAGTTGAAACCCAAAATGGTAAAGGGCAGTCTGTACCCACAGGTGATAAAAACCTTTGGCCCAAACAATACCGGCGGCTACGCCCATCATGATATAGAGCACGGTCCATACGGGGGCAAACAGCCAATTTGGAGGATTGAAGCTGGGTTTGTTCAATGTTGTAAACCAATCGTTTACGGAACTTTGAGTGGCAAAACTAGATAAGAAGCCAATGGCCAAACAAATACTTACAGCGTAGGCGATATAAAGGGCTTTCTTTTTCAAGGTATTAAGCGTTTACCTCTAAAATAGTGATTTATTCTATTGACTGCCATCACAATCTTGGTAAAAACTATCTTTGCACAAAATATTTCGTGATGACCGAAAAAGAATTTATTCCTTCCTCCTATATAAAGTCAGTTTCATCTGGAAAAACGACTTACAAATCACCCAGTAATATTGCTTTGGTCAAATATTGGGGAAAGAAAGCCAATCAGATTCCTGCTAACCCATCCATCAGTTTTACTTTAAGTAAGTGTGCTACGCTAACTACTGTTTCTTACAAGAAATTAGACGAACCAAATACTACTTTTTCTTTTGATATTGCTCTGGATGGAAAAAAGGAGGAAAGTTTCAAACCAAAAATCAGTACTTTTTTTGAGCGGGTGTACCCATATTTTCCGTTTTTAAAAGAGTATCATTTTGAAATAGAGACCTCTAATTCTTTTCCGCATAGTAGCGGTATTGCTTCATCGGCTTCCGGTATGAGCGCATTAGCACTTTGTCTTATGGAATTAGAGCGCAACTTAAATCCTGATATGACCGAGGATTATTTCAATCAAAAAGCGTCATTTTTAGCGCGTTTAGGATCGGGTAGTGCAGCACGTAGTATAAAAGGTAGTATAGTGCAATGGGGAGAACACGCTGAAATTGAGGGCAGTTCTAATCTATACGGAATTGAATATCCACATAAAATACATTCTATTTTTCAAAATTATTGCGATACAATCTTGTTGGTCGATAAAGGTCAAAAGCAGGTGAGCAGTACGGTGGGGCATGACCTCATGCACGGTCACCCGTTTGCGGAACAGCGATTTAATCAAGCTCATGAAAACCTTTCAAAGCTGGAAACGGTTTTTGCAGAAGGCAATTTGGACGGGTTTATATCAATTGTTGAAAGTGAGGCGCTAACGCTTCATGCTATGATGATGGCAAGTCAACCTTATTTTATTTTAATGAAGCCCAATACGCTTGAAATCATCAATAAAATATGGGAATTTAGAGAGACATCAAAAACTCATGTTTGCTTTACTCTAGATGCAGGAGCAAATGTGCATGTGCTCTATCCTGAAAATGAAAAAAGCCAAGTGCAAAAGTTCATTGAAGATGAATTATCCCCATATTGTCAAGGCGAACAATTTATTCATGACCACGTAGGAAACGGTGCAGAAAAAATAAACTAGAAACTTTATAATCAAACCGGAAATAGGTCGTTACACCTTCGTAAAATATATATTGTTTTAATCCATACCGGCAAATAAGACGTATATAGCTTATCTTTAAAAGAGCTGATAATCAATTGTGTTTGTGTGAAGTACGGGTTATAGTATGTTTTAATTCTTATTTCCCCAGTAATTATGGGTTCTAATAGATAAAATTGTAGCGTTAATCGTGTTGGAGACGGAATTATATTACCATCAAAGGTATATTTCGTATTTTTGCACTGTATCTAATCAACTGGATAATGAAAGGACCATTGTTTTATTCTAAAATACTTCTGTTTGGAGAATACGGGATCATTAAAGATTCCAAAGGACTCTCCATTCCCTATAACTTTTTTAAAGGGGCTCTTAAGACGGATGAGAATCCCTCGGATATTGCCAAAAAATCCAACAGTAGTCTTCGTGAATACGTGGGCTATCTTGAAATAATACATAAAAACAGCCCTGAACTTGTCTCTTTTGATTTTGATACGTTAAAAGCAGATGTTGACGGTGGTATGTACTTTGACAGTTCTATCCCACAGGGATATGGCGTAGGTAGTAGTGGCGCGTTAGTGGCTGCTATTTATGATAAATATGCACAAGATAAAATTACGGTTCTAGAGAATCTTACCCGAGAAAAATTATTGAAGTTGAAGGAGATTTTTGGTAAAATGGAGTCTTTTTTCCATGGGAAATCTTCAGGTCTTGATCCGTTAAATAGTTATTTAAGTATTCCTATTCTTATCAATTCTAAAGATAACATAGAATCTACTAGTATACCCACTCAAAATCCGGAAGGAAAGGGTGCGGTATTTTTGTTGGATAGTGGTTCTACAGGTGAAACGGCACCTATGGTTCAGATTTTCATGGAGAAGATGAAGCAAGAGGGTTTCCGGAACATGCTTAAAGACCAGTTTATAAAACACACGGATGCCTGTGTGGAAGACTTTGTAAGCGGAAATGTAAAATCACTTTTTGGTAACTTAAAGCAATTGTCTCATGTAGTGCTTGACAACTTTAAGCCTATGATACCTGTAAAGTTTCATGATTTATGGAAAAAGGGTATTGAAACCAATGATTACTACCTAAAACTTTGTGGTTCTGGTGGTGGTGGCTATATTCTAGGTTTTGCAGAAGATCTGGATAAAGCTAAAAAAGCATTGAAGGGCTACAATTTGGAAGTGGTGTACAACTTCTAAAATCATGTTACATGCTTAGTAGAAAAAATAGGCTTTTACTATTAAAGGTATTCAGTCTGTTCTCTGTTGTGCGTGGTTACAATATTCTTATGATTGTTTTGGCGCAATATTTAGCGTCTATCTATATTTTGGCACATCAACTACCTGTGCGAGAGGTGGTCTTGGACGTGAATCTTTTCATTATCGTAATATCTTCGGCTCTGGTAGTTGCTAGCGGTTATATCATTAATAATTTTTACGACGCAGAGAAGGACCTGATCAATAAACCTAGAAAGAGCATGATCGATCGGTTTGTTGGTCAACAGTTTAAGTTAACCACTTATTTTATCCTTAATTTTTTAGCGGTTATTGCCGCAAGTTATGTGTCATTTAAGGCGGTATTTTTCTTTTCTGCCTATATTTTTGGTATTTGGATTTACTCCCATAAACTGAAGCGATTGCCTTTTATCGGTAATTTTGTTTCCGCAACTCTTGCTATAGCTCCTTTTTTTGCAGTCTTCGTTTATTACAAGAATTTTGAAAACGTAATTTTTGTACATGCCATGTTCTTGTTTCTCTTAATCTTAGCACGTGAGATGATCAAGGACCTAGAAAATTTAAAAGGAGATTTGGTTCAGAATTATAAGACGATACCTATTTTATATGGTGGTAAAGTTTCTAAAATTCTGATTTCAATCTTAATTCTATTAACATTGATTCCTTCACTTTTATTGATACTGAAGTTTGATGTAGGGTATATGAACTACTACTTTATGGCCTGTGTTGTGCTTCTCATCTTATTTTTAGTTTTACTTATAAAATCAAAATCTAAAAGAGAATACGTCTGGTTGCATAATATCCTTAAACTGATTATTATAGTTGGTGTTTTTAGTATTCTTTTGATTGATGTGGACTTAGTTTTAAATCGGATTTTATAAATGGAAAATATACTGAAAGTTGCCATGGCCCAGATTTCGCCGGTTTGGTTGGATAAAGGGGCGACGCTCATAAAAATAGAAGCGACCATTCAGGAAGCGGCAAATGAAAAAGCGGAGCTTGTAGTATTCGGCGAGGCACTTTTACCGGGTTATCCATTTTGGTTAGCATTGACAGATGGGGCCGCTTGGGACACGAAAGTCAATAAAGAATTACACGCTCATTACGCTCGGAATTCTATTCAAATTGAATTAGGGGAACTGGACTCGATATGTGAATTGGCAAAGACGAACAAAATTGCTATCTATTTGGGTATTATTGAAAGAGCTCAAAACAGGGGAGGGCATAGTTTGTACTGTTCCTTGGTTTATATTGATGCAAAAGGAGAGATCAAATCGGTACATCGCAAATTGCAACCCACTTATGATGAACGCCTGACGTGGGCGCCTGGTGATGGCAATGGACTTCAAGTGCATCCGCTGAAAAACTTTACTGTCGGTGGACTCAACTGCTGGGAGAATTGGATGCCTTTGCCACGAACCGCTTTGTACGGACAAGGAGAAAACTTACATATTGCCGTATGGCCGGGTAGTGACCATAATACCAAAGACATTACACGTTTCATAGCACGTGAGTCGCGCAGTTTTGTTATCTCTGTTTCTTCATTGATGAAAAGGGGTGATTTTCCTGAAACCACGCCGCATTTAGCTGAAATTTTGAAAAAGGCACCCAAAGTTATGGCCAATGGTGGGTCATGTATAGCAGGTCCGGATGGCGAATGGTTGGTAGAACCTGTGCTGGATAAAGAAGGATTGTTATATCATAACCTAGATTTTAACAGGGTTTACGAGGAACGCCAGAATTTTGACCCGGTTGGGCACTATTCAAGACCGGATGTAACGAAGCTTACCGTAAATCGGGAGCGTCAATCTACCGTAGAGTTCAAAGATTAAAGTTACCTTTGCATAAATTATAGATATGGGCAGATCAGACTCCAACAATGATAAGAGAGCTTCAGGCAGACAAGGCGGTACTTTCCGCAAGAAGAGTTATGCACGTGGCAATTCACCGGTACGAAAGAAAACGGAACAAGAACCAAAGAAACCATCAGACCCTAACTTGATTCGTTTGAACAAGTATGTGGCCAATTCCGGTGTATGTTCACGTAGAGAAGCTGATATTTATATTTCTGCAGGCAGCGTTACCGTAAACGGAAAACCTGTAATTGAGATGGGCTACAAGGTGAAGCTTACCGATGAGGTTAAGTTTGACGGTCGCTTATTGAATCCAATAAAAAAAGAATACGTTTTACTTAATAAACCTAAAGATTTTACAACTGCAGCTCGTAATGAGCATGGTAGACGTACTGCTTTGGGCTTAATTTCCAAGGCGACTAAAACCGAACTTTTACCCGTTGGTAAATTAGGTAAAGATACTACAGGACTTTTGTTGTTCACTAACGATGGTGATTTAACAAAACGCTTGAATAGCCCTAAAAACGGTTTAAGAAAGATATTTCATATTGAGCTAAGTAAGCCTTTACGTAGTGCCGACTTGAAAAAAATTCAAGAAGGTATCATTGTAGATGAAAAGGTAATTAAGGTGCAAGATGTTAGTTTTGTAGATAAGGCACCCAAAAACCAGATTGGTATGGAAATCTTCAGTACCAGAACAAATATCGTGCAACGTATTTTTGAGACCTTGGGGTACGAAATCGTAAAATTAGACCGCGTAGTTTATGCGGGTCTTACCAAGAAGGATTTGCCTAGAGGCCATTGGCGTTACCTAACGGAGCAAGAGGTGGTTAATTTGGGTATGATTAAATAATTAATTGAGAGATAGGTTGAATTTGATAACCATAAAGTAAGATTAAGGTAACTTTTGAAAGTTACAAAAGCTACATCTTTGTGTCATAGTTTATTTGTTTAAGTAAGCAGCAACAAGCCTTAAGACCGATATTCGTATCGGTTTTGTCTTTTCTAGAACTCTCGCTTAATTGGATAACGAGTTCCATTCTTCCCAATCGTGGGATTCTTTATGGCCATCCCAAAAATATTTATAGGGTAGTGCCTTTTCTTGCCATGGAGCAAGTGGGTAAATATCGTAATTATCGTCATGGTCATAAAGGCCATAAGTAGGGTTCTCTCCCCAGAAAAACTCAAATTTTACGATTTCTTTTAGTTCGGGAATATAAACGCTTCCCAATACAATAGAATGTGTTGAGCCACTAACGGCTGTTGTAAATGCTTTTGTTTTTTCAATATTTAATGAAGTTCCAATAGGCAGTTTATAAATGGGTTTATTGGTCTCGTAAAAATTAGTGTTAGTTATATCTAAGATATATGGGTTTTCTAAAGAATGCTGGTGTATGGTTATATAGCATTCATGTTTGGATATTAAGGTTTTATTAATGATTGTGTTATAGGGGAATTTATTGGATAAATCCTCTGTTTTTGTCCTAAAAACTAAGTAAAAAGAGCTCACTATTATAGCTACACCAAGCAGGAGGGACCCAATAATTATTTTTTTTATGGACATAGCTGAAATTTAGTCTAATGCATAACCATCCCCAAATTGATAGCTCAAAATAATTCCGTGGGTATTCCCTAGCGAAGAATCATTAGTAGCCAAATTGTAGTTATATATGGCCCGTACATTATCAAATAAATAAATGCCTGCTAAAAAGTTAAAAGAATTATTGGTCCTATATCCCGTACCTAATTCAAATTTGTTTCTAAAACTCACAGCAACATTTAAATCTGCCTGTAATGCGGCACCATTCTCATGTTTTATGAGAACGTTGGGCTTTATCATTAAATCTTGAAAACGATTGTTGAAAAAGCGATACCCAAAATATCCATAATACGGACTGTTTAATTTTAAAGAATCGTCTGAAGCCAACGCGTCCCCTAAGATATTTGGTGTTGAAAATCCCACGTAAAACGAAGCGTGATTAAATAAAAACCCTAAACCAATAGTGGGTACTGTAGCGTTTATGTCTTGCGCAAAATTGGGATCGCCAACAATGCCCAATTGGGTTAAGTTATCTTGATATTGTTGTAGGCCTGCAGTAACCCCAAAGGACAATACCCCTGCATCATAAAGTTGCCAATAAGGTCTGTTACTTTTAAAGTCAAAGAATATTTTGTAAGAGTACGAAGCAAAGAAATTTGTGGAAGTAGTTACTCCGATCTGATCTCTAATAAGACCTGCTCCTAGACCAACCTTATTCCGGTTTAAAAATCCATGGCCGCTCAAAGAGAAGCTTTTAGGGCTACCCTCTATCTGGTTAAAAAATCCAGAATTGCTTAATGAAATCTCCGTGTTTTGGGTTAAACCCGCATAAGCGGAATTTAATATAAACGGATTGTAATTGTACTCTGTAAATGTTGGTGTTTGTTGACCGAACAGAGAGCTATATGAGGTAAGCGACAGCAGAACACCTAGTGCGAGCGTGCCAATTTTTTGGTTTAGTTTCATTGGATTAACGCTTGATTACTACGTACCCTGTAGTTTTTTTAAGAATAGTTTCACCTTCAATCTGAATGTGGAAGAAATAAGTTCCTGCCGGTAATTTTCCTGCACCCATTTTGGTCTTCAAATTGGCATCACCGCGGAAAACATTGGAGTTATTGTCGTAATTGTTTATTTGAAAAACGGCATCTCCCCATCTGTTGTAAATCATTACCACGTTTTCTGGGTAGTACTCAATATTATCTATATACCAATATTCATTTATTCCATCTCCATCAGGTGAGAAGCCATACTTGGTGTCATCTTCCGGTATAACCGTAGTAAAGGACTGTTCTTCACATTGTACTGCGTCACCTGCATTGTTGTATGGAACAATATTTATATAAATTTGTGTATCAAGAGGTAACTCCTCTGTGTGTGTGTATGTTGTAGTATTACCTAAATCTTGATTGTTGAGGATTTCAGTTCCACTAGGAGTGGTTCCAATTGATAAGCGGTAACCATCTGTTTTGTCTATCGCGTTCCATGAAATGCTGCTTTCCATTGGTACATCATTTTCTCCATTGAACGGACTGGACAAGTGGGTGCATTCTGGAGCTATTATTTCCGTTTCAAAACTTTCCGAACTACAGCCGGTAGACTGGCCAGAAGTGTTGTATGGTGTAATGGTAACATAAATTAAACTTTCGGAAGGTAAATTTTCAGCAAAGGTATAGCTGGTTAAAGAAGCTACGTCTTCATTGTTTACAATATCGGTACCGTTTAGATATGTACCTACTGAAATTCGATAACCATCGGCATCTGAGCTTGGATTCCATGAAATATCGGTCATGATAGAAACTTCAGTTGCATCGTTTAGAGGAACTGTTAAATTGGTGCAAGAAGGTATTGGCCGTATTACAAAACTTTCCGAGGCACACCCCATCGCATCACCTACTTCATTGTACGGAGTAATGGTAACCGTAACATTTTCCCCTTCATCAAAATCATTTGGAAGAACATAAGTGGTATCTGTTGTGTCATAATTGGAAATGTCATTTGCGGTACTATTGCTACCATCAATAGTTAATTTATAACCATCAGCGTCTATAACTGGATTCCAGCTAATTTCGCTTGTAGTTTGTATGATATCTCCATTTACAGGAGATACCAAGTTGGTACACATGGGTATGGTTTTTATAGTGAAACTCTCCGAAGTACACCCAATGGCGTCTCCAACATTATTGTAAGGAACAATGGTAACTGTAACCGTTTCACCTTGTTCAAAATCATTTGGAAAACTATACGATGTTCCAGTCGACAAAACTAAATCGGTTACATTATTACCTGTACTGCTACTTGCTAAAACGGTTAACTTGTATCCATTTGCTTCGGCAATAGGTTGCCATTCCAAATTTGTGTCAACAGCTACGTCAATAGTGCCATTTGTAGGGGTAGTTAAATAGGTGCATGGCGGTACGGCCTCAATAGTAAAGCTTTCAGAAGTACACCCAATTGCATCACCTACTTCATTATATGGGGTAATGGTAACCGTAACGGTTTCGTCTTGTTCAAAGTCATTAGCAAAATCATAAGTAGTTGCGGTAGTGTCAAAGTCCGTTAAGTTATTTGTGGTGGTGCTACTACCAGTTACAGATAGTTTATAACCTGTTGCATCTGCTACGGCATTCCAGGTAATATCAGAATCCACTACAATATCTATAGAACCATTTGTTGGAGAACTTAGAGCTGTACAAGTAGGCACAGGTTTTATAGTAAAACTTTCAGAAGTACACCCAACAGCATCACCAACGGAATTATATGGTACAATGGTTACGGTAACAGTTTCACCTTGTTCAAAATCATTGGCGAAATCGTATATGGTGCCTGAAGTTATATCAACATCTGTTATATTGTTTGATGAGCTATTACTTGCCATAACGGTAAGTTTATAACCGTCTGCATCTGGGCTTGCGTTCCATTCTATATTGGTATCGGGTGCAATATCAATAGCTCCGTCTGTAGGTGTCACCAAAGTAGTACACGCTGGTACTGGAGGAGGAACAATAGTAAAGCTCTCCGAGGTGCATCCAATAGCATCACCAGTATCGTTGTATGGCGTAATAGTGACAGTAACAGTTTCACCTCTTTCAAAGTCATTTGCAAAAGTGTGTGTAGTACCTGATGTGATATCAACATCTGTTAAATTATTGGCAGTACTACTGCTAGCAGTTACCGTTAATTTATAGCCATTAGTGTTGCTACTAGGGTTCCATTCAATATTAGAGTCTACCGCAATATTTGTTGCTCCGTTTGCAGGCGTTAATAATGTTGTACAAAGCGGAACACCATCGGTAGTAAAACTTTCTTCTGTACAGCTCATGGCGTCGCCATTATCATTGTACGGAGTAACACTTACATAAATTGTTGTGCTCTCGGGTAAATCAGCAGCAAGATCGTGAATTAAAATATCGCCAACATCGTCAGAATAAATATCGGAACTGCCTGAAGACGTACCTACTGATAGTTTGTACCCCGTAGCAGAAGTTATTTCGGCCCATGTTAAATTGGTATCAGGGGCAACCGCAGTTGCTCCATTTATTGGCGCAGATAAACTTGTGCATGACGGAGGACTCGTAGAATCTCCTGTAGTAAAGGTTTCTTCTATACAACCTGTTGCATCACCTTCTGCATTATATGGAATAATAGTTACGTAATGCATCCTAGCTTCTTGTAAATCTCCAGGAATATCATACGTGGTAAAATTACCAACGTCAATATTGTTTACTACTTCAATTCCACCAGAAGTAGTTCCAACAACTACTAAATATCCAGTAGCGTTAGATACTGCTGCCCAACTTAATTGCGTATCAATAGGTACGTCAACTGCCCCATTCAATGGAGTTGTTAAATTTGTACAAACCGGTGGTACAGGAATTATTTCCGTATGGAAGCTTTCTTCGGTACACGAAGTAGCATCACCTTCATCATTATAAGGAATAATAGTTACAAATATATCGCTGTCTTCTGGTAAATCTGTTGTAAGGTCATATGTAGTAATGTTACCAACATCTTCAGCATTAAGAATATCGTTAGCCCCAGTTGAGGTTCCTGCTGTTATTTTATAACCATCTGCGTTGGAAATAGGGTTCCAACTTAGGTCTGTGGTTACAGCAACATTTGTTGCGGCATTTAAGGGATCTGTTAAATTGGTACATTCAGGTATGGTTGCTGGGCTGTTAGATATAGTAAAACTCTCTTCGGTACAAGGGCCAACCGCATCACCTTCGGTATTAAAAGGAATTAGAGTTACATAAACCGTGTCGCCAGTATTAAAATCTGAAGTAAACTCATATGAAGTTTCATTGGTTATAGTTTCATTATTAATAATGTCATTACCGCCAGATGTTGTACCTACAGTTAATCTATATCCTTGGGCGTATAGCGCATGTTTCCAAGTAATATTGGTATTTACCGGTACATCTGTATCGCCGTTTAATGGTGCGGTAAGTACTGTACAGTCTGGAATAGGACAATCGCGAACATCTTGGTCAAATGTCCACCCAAAATTATCTATCATAGATTGTCTTTCTTCTTGGGCATCGCAATACGGTAAATCTTCTGCCCCAAGTGTAATGCCGGGAGTTAAATTTTGTTCAGACCATGCAATTAAGGTGTTGTCGTAGTTTTCTCTTTCCAATGCCGTGTTATCGAGCATATCTCGCATATCTGTTACGTTGCTTACATCCCATTCTGCCAAACTTTGGTTTAAAGCAATGGCATTATCAAACATAGCACGCATTGTTACTAAACCTGGATTCCATAAGTCCATAGGTTGGTTGTATGCCGATGCATTTCTGAACATATAATCCATGTTCTCTACTCCAGAAATACGCCAGTTATTTAGGTCTTGGTTAAAGACGGTTGCGCCGCTGAACATTTCTTCCATAGTAGTAACACCACGAACATTCCAATCACCAATATTTTCATTAAAGGCTATTGCATCTTTAAACATATCTTCCATAGTAGCTACAGAAGCTACGTTCCAAGAGTTCATGGTTTGGTTATATGATGTTGCTCCATTGAACATGGCTTCCATAGTGGTTACAAAGGAAACATCCCAAGGGTCAATGTTTTGGTTAAAGGTAGAAGCTCCCATAAACATTTCTTGCATGGTTAATGCTTCACCAGTATTCCAATTAGATAGCGGTTCATTAAATGCTAGAGCGTTTTTAAACATCGCTTCAAAATTGGTTACTACTGCAGTGTTCCAATTATTTAAATCTTGATTAAAAACTTCGGCATCTTCAAACATAGATTCCATAATGGTTACAGAACTAACGTTCCATGTACTTATAGGTTGGTTGAATAGTACAGCATCTTCAAACATAGAAGTCGTATTTGCTACTGCACTTACATCCCAGCTATCTAAGGGTTGGTTAAATACTGATGCACCACGAAACATACTAGACATGTTTACCACGGAATTTACGTCCCAACTGTTTAGTGGTTGGTCAAAACTTGAAGCATTGTTAAACATGGAGGACATATTAGTTACATTGGTAACATTCCAACTATCTATATTTTGATTAAAATTATCTGCTCCGTTGAACATAGAATTCATATCTGTTACAGATGATACATTCCAATTATTTAAAGGTTGATTAAAGGCATCTGTATTGTTAAACATTAAAGCCATATTGGTTACGTTAGTAACATTCCAACCATTAATATTTTGATTAAAGTCTATTGCTCTCCTAAACATCATTGTCATGTTGGTTACGCTACTAACGTCCCAATTGTCTAAAGGCTGATTAAATGGAATGTCATATACAAAACCATCGAACATTTTAGACATATCGGTTACATTACTGACATCCCAATTATCTAGTGGTTGATTAAAAAGCAGTGCTCTTTCGAACATACTAGACATATCGGTTACATTACTAACATCCCAATTATTAATGTTCTGATTGAATAATTCGGTCTGTTCAAAAGTTCTGGACATATCCGTTACATTACTGGTATTCCAATTGTTAAGTGGTTGGTCAAAGGCATCCGCACCAAGAAACATTGTAGATATAGTTGTTACATTACTTATATCCCAATTATTTAATGGTTGGTTAAAAGCTTGAGCTGCTAAGAAAACACCACTCATATTAGTAACATTACTAACATCCCAATCATTAATGTTGCCGTTAAACAAAAAACAAGCACCAAACATATTTTGCATGCTTTCAACTTGTGTAAGATTAGGAATATCCGTTGCGTTATATTCCATATTTTGGCAGTAATAGAATGTACTTTGCATAGAACCCCAAACCTGGTCTCCCCATTGGTCCATTGAAATAAGTTTAATGTTATCTCTATTACTGGAACTATGATAAAATGCAGGGAAATCTCCAATGATTGCTATTGTATAAATTCCAGGGTTTAAATAAGTATGTGTTATATCATTTGTAACATTATTATCATACTGTCCATCTCCCCAGTCAATATTAAAGTCGTATGTTAAATAGTCAGGATAGCCATCATTTAGTTCTATTCTATATTGATTTGCCGCAGAAGAACTGGTATCTAAATTTCTAGTATCAATAGTGATTTTAAAAACATCGGTTCTGTTAACCCAACTTTCAACTACAGTAAAACTAATTTCTTGGCATCCTACGGCATCCCCTTCACCATTATAAGGTACTACGGTAACATATACGGTGTCATTAGCCATAAATTCATTGGTAAAGTCTAAACCTACGGTATTTCCTACATCATAATTGTTAGCGGTATTTCCACCAATAGTAGCATAACTACGAACCCCACCACGTTCAATTTCTAAGGTAACTTTATACCCTGTGGCATTTGGTGCAGAATCCCACCGGATATCGCTATTAGCAGGTGTAGCTGTATCACTTGCATGCGGCATCGTAATATCGGTACACAATACATAAGAACAGTTGACCGCATCTCCAGCAATAGTCCAACCATCATCATCTATTAAACTTTGTCTTTGGCTTAAGGCATCGCAATATTGTAGGTTTGTTGCGCCCAAATTTACTCCAGTATTTACAGTTTGACCAGCCCAACCAATTAATGTATTATCATAATTTTCCTGCGATATTCCACTATTTGACAACATATTTGTCATATTGGTCACAGAAGAAATATCCCAAATACCCAAGTTTTGGTTGAAAGTATTGGCAGAAGTGAACATACCAGACATATTGGTAATACTAGATGTATTCCAGCCCGTTATATCTTGATTAAAAGAACTTGCACGGTTAAACATGTTTTGGAAACTAGTAACATTGCTGAGGTTCCATAAATTTAATGGTTGATTGAAACTTGAGGCCCTATCAAACATTGATGAAACATTAGTTACATTACTTATATTCCAATTATTTAGGGGTTGGTTAAAAGCATCTGTTTGTTGAAACATCCCTTGCATATTGGTTACGTTGCTCACATTCCAAGAGCTTATATCTTGGTTAAAAACGGAAGTATCCTCAAACATCCCCGCCATATTGGTCACATTGCTCACATTCCATCCGCTAATATCTTGGTTAAAAGCAGTATTGTCTCTTAACATGTAACTCATATCCGTTACATTACTTACGTTCCAATTATCTAAGGGTTGGTTAAAAACTTGTCCCCATATCCAACCGTCAAACATGCTAGATATATCTGTTGCATTAGTAACATTCCAATTGTTTAAGGGTTGATTAAAAGTTCTATGTCTTTGAAACATTTCTGAGAAATCTAGAACAGAAGATACATCCCAACTAGCTAAAGGGTGATTGTAAACGGCATGTCTAAACATTCCAGACATATTTGTTACACTTGCTACATTCCAATTACCAATAGGGTGGTTAAAAGCAGAACCATCAAACATGGACGACATATCTGTTACGTTGCTTACAATCCAATTATTTAATGGGAAATTGAACCTATTAGTATATCTAAACATTGCAGACATGTTTGTTACCTGAGCAACATTCCAATTGTTGATATTTTGGTTAAAATTACCAGCACTACTAAACATTGCGGACATGTTAGTTACAGCACCAGTATTCCAATTATCTAATGGCTCATTATATTGACCTGCACTAGCAAAAGTTTCAGACATATCTGTAACGTTACTTGTATCCCATAAATCTAAAGGTCTATTAAAGGTGTTACAATTTGCAAAAGTTCCAGAAAGATCAGTAATCGTACTTATATCCCAATCATTCACAATTCCATTGAATGAAGTTCCTCCTCTAAACATATTTTTAAATGAAGTTACTTGGGTCAAATCTGGTGAATCGATTAAATCAAAATTCATATTTGCACACCCAAAAAAAGCATTTTCCATAGTCTGCCATTGTATGGTCCCCCAGCTTAGTATTTCAATAATTTTAAGTTTGTCATTAGCTTCTTCATCATTGAAATAAATGGAAGGGAATGTGCCGCTTATACTAATAGTGTAAGTGCCAGGAGTGGCGTAGGTATGTGTAATGTTTCCTGTTACACTAGAATCAGATGTGGTATCTCCCCAATCTACATTGTAATTATATGTTGTATAGGCTGGGTTGGTAGGTATAGTAACCTCGTTATTTGCAGAGGACCCTATTTCTGTATTGTTGGTATTCCAAATTGAGGTAAATGATTGGGCAATTGTGCTAGCGCTAATCATAAAAAACAGCAGGACAAGAAGTAGGTTTTTAATCATTGTTGGTTGGTTTGGGTAAGTTATTGGTACGCAGTTATAGATGTACGAAAAGGGGCTAGATTTTTATGGTCTAGTCCTCATTTAGAATAATATCGGCAAGAATTGCTTCAATTTCTTCTTCAGTAAGTCCAGCGGTAATTCTTGAACCGTAGATAAAACGAATAATATCTTTTTCTACATCTAGAAAATCATTTTCTGTACTAATTTGAGAACACAAAAAACTTCCTTCGTCTTCACATTTGTCAGAATGACCAAAACCTAATGCATGTCCAAGTTCATGCTTAAGCAATACTTCTGCTGGGTTCGAAATCCATATACGAGTAGAGACTAAAACAGAATTTTCAGACGGAGTCATGGCAAAACCATCGTAGTTGCCATCTTTAATTTCATCGTACATATCGGGCCAAACCCCTTCTACCTCTTCTTTTGTGCCGTAAAATAGAATGGCATTGGCATCCTCTGAATTTTGAACTAACGATATGTTGAAATCTCCAGAAGAGAATAATGCGTTGTACTGCTCTAGGACACTTTCCGTAGTAGTTTCATATTGTTCTGTAATGGTTCCGGTGAGGTGCAATTTCATAGAACTCGCCCATTTTTGGTTAAAGCCTAAAGGGGTGTTGCTATCTCCTTTCCAATAGGTTAAATGTTGGGCGTAGGCTACTACTTCTTTTTGTTCGTCCGTTAGAAGGGTAAATTCATCTACATCGTTAACGGTTAAATTATAATCCTTGTCTACTATAGTTTTACCATCAAATGCAGAGACCATGAATGCGTGGGAATCCTTTGTTTCAAAGTCTAGTTTAAGGTTGGTTCCAGTGGTTATTTCACCAGTATTTTCATTAATTACAAGGTCTGCATCAGACTCTATTGTGTAGGTTATTTCATCTTGGTCACCATCAATAGCGGTTACAAAGCCAATAGAACTGGCTGCTATTGAGTGCTCATTTATTGAATAGTTGGCTGCTTCAAAAACAGGAATTGAATTTGTATTTTCCGAGGTAGTTTCTTCGGTCTCTTCCTCATTTTCGGATGTTGTTTTGGTAGTCTCATCAATTGCATCCAGGGTATCTTCTTCCAAATCAGTACTGCAAGAAAATATACAAAGGGAAATTAGGGGAATGAAAATTCTTTTCATGTGAGGTAGTAGGTTAAAAATGGTTGGGTATTGGTTAATTGGTATTTAAAAGTATAAGAATGGTATTCTGTCGAAGAATTTTTGTTGTGAATACTATAATTTACAAGGTGAGTTTGTTAAAATTATAAGTGTGAGATATATTTGAATAGGGAAAATATGGCTACAACATTGATTTTTAGAGGAGTAAATAGTTCTAAAAAACAAAAGATTATTGTAAGATAAATCCACCTCCCTAGTATTATGTTCAAGAGGAAAGGAAGTTAAAGCGTAAAGTGGTGGTAGGTATATTTAGTTGCTTTTCTCTTCAAACAACAACCAAGATTCCGGATCCAGAATAACATTGTCCGGTTCGTAATCCAGTTTTATGGTAGTGTTCTTTCTAGCGGTTGCCATATCCATTTTATAGATCACGATTTCCCCATCTTTTATTACCCCAATTTCTATAGGAAATTTAAAAACATGGTGTTTTTGAAGTTGCTCAATATTGATTTGCAATTTTTTCTTGTCGTAGCTCCAATTCCATTTAAGCTCGGGATGTCCTTTGGAAAAAAGCCATTGCTGAAAGAACTCTTCAAGGTCCTAGCCTGAAGCCTATTGCTCTATGCACATGTAAACCTATATGAGAAATTCGAGTTGGATATGGACAAGAACATGAGACTGATTGTATAGGCCAATTATTATCTGAACCAACTATTCTTAAGGCTTAGTCGTGGAGGGGTTTCACCGGTTTCATTTTGAACTGTAGTTCAAAAACCGAGATACTATTATTTAGATACTGCATGTCATAGGAATTACATTTTTTAGAAAACCCCGCCGCAAAGCATCGGGGAATTCTTTTTGATTAACAATAAAGACTCTTTAAAATCTTTGAAATTATTTTTTTCAAAAATTCGGGCTTTAGCCAGTAGATTAGGCCCTTGCAGATCGGGTGCAACCAATATTAGATTTTATGATTATAATCTCTTGCCTAAGACTAAGTCAAAATGGGGAATGGTATCACCATTGGAATCAAATTGAACGGCCCCTAAAAGACCTAGGTAAAAAGTATCTCCAATTTGAAAATTATAGTTTAGCCGAAGCGACGCTCCTACTGCAAAAGTTCTAGCCGGAGAGAACCTAATACTACTTCGAACGGGATATGGAAGGTCTGTCCCTGCTGGGTACAGGACTGAATCCAGGTCCATAAGCGAGGTAGCCTGATATCGAAATAAGGGAAGAATGGAAAGACCGAATCGCTGATTGGTTGTTTTTATAAAATTATATCTAATACCTGTGACAAGCTGAAAACCGGCAGTAACCGTATGCAATGTAGCATCGACCCTTTCGCCATCCGATAGTTCATAAAAAAGTGGAGTGTAGGGGGAATCGTTCAGGGTGCCTTCGAAACCTAATTGCCAATAAAATTTATTTGAAAATTCCTTACCATAGTTGGTGCCGAAATGATACCCAGTAATATCGCCTGTTCCATGTCTGCTGAGCCCAAATGAAAACTCCAAATACGATTTTGGTTCGTTTTGTCCGTAAAGAATGAACAATGGAGCTAGTAAAAGAATAAAAATTACAATTTTCTTCATAATTAATTATAAAATTAAAAGGGGAGTGGTTAGCCCACCCCCCTCTCTAATCGTTCTTATTCTCAAACAGCAACCAAGATTCCGGGTCTAGAACAACACTGTCCGGTTGGTAGTCTAGTTTTATGGTCAAGTTTTTTCTGGCATTTTCCATATCCATTTTGTAGACGACAATTTCCCCTTCTTTAACGACACCTATTTCAATGGGGAATTTAAAAATATGATGCTTTTGAACTTGAGTAAGATTAATTTGGAGATGCTTCTTATTGTAGTTCCAATCCCATTTAAGTTCAGGATAACCCTTTATAAACAGCCACTGCTGAAAGAACGGCTCAAGGTCTTCCCCTGAAGCCTGTTCCATTATTTTCCGAAAGTCTACAGTCATTGCATTGGAATTGCGATAAGCCTTGTAATAAGCTTGTATGCCTTTCCAAAAAATTTCATCGCCTAACTTATGGCGCAGCATATTCAATATCCAACCTCCTTTTTGGTAGGTGTTTGTACTTAAAACCTTCATTGGGTCAGTTATGGAAGGGTCTACAATGGGTGATGGGTTCTTTTGATAATAGTCTATGATTTGCTTACGGTCCAGTTCTAATTCCTCTTTTCGCTTGTCATTCCCATATATGCTTTCTTGATAAAGGATAGCGAAATAAGTAGCGAAACCTTCGCTGAGCCAAACATGGTTCCAATCGTTTTCACTGGCAGAATTACCAAACCATTGGTGAGCTATTTCGTGGGCAATAAGTCCTTCCACTTCGTTTTTTCCGGTTACGGAATTTTCAAAATAAGAAATAGTGCCCGCATTTTCGAGACCTCCCCATTGGGTCTTGGCCTGCATGTTGGCCAATTTGGCGTAGGAATACGGACCAATATTATCAATAAAATATTTCAATACTTTGGTAGCTACACCATAGTCCGAAAATCCGTCTAATCGGTTTTCTGGGTAGACCCATGCCGAAACGGGAATGTCATACACCTCGTCCAACAGTTTGCTAGCAAATTTTGTCACGCCAATGGTTACTACTTTCATGGCAACGGGAGCAGGCTCTTTGTAGGTAGTCAATTTAAATCCGCTACCCAGATTGCTCTCTTCTATTTTTTCGCCTGTGGCCACAACATCATAATGGTCGGGAGCGGTAATCCTAAATTCGATAGTAGCTTTGTCCGATGGGTGGTCTACCGATGGAAGCCAATGCCGTGCCAAATTGGGCCAGTTGTCACCAAAAAAAGAACGTTGCCCAAATTTAGTGGTGTCTATGACAAGGCCTCTCTCAGGAATACCTTCATAGACCACTTTAAAAGTTCTTGTTTTTTCTTCGGATGCAGATGGCGTTATGTTTATTTTGTTACGCTCGTAGCTATAGTTGGCTTCCGTGTCTCCTTCAAAAACATGGGTTACTTGCATGCCATAGGTATCTCCTTTGGCGATGAGGTCCAATGCAAACGGATTCACTTCGTTTTTAAAATCAACCGTAATTTCAGCTTCTCCTTTTATGCTATTGGATTCGTCATTTAAAGTAAGCCCAAAAACATAAGCCTGTACATCTGCTGAGGTGTTTCTTTGATAGGTGTCTTGGGCGTTTGAAAGTGCTGTATATAAAAACAGTAGTGAGAGTATGATGTCTTTGGTTTTTGAAAATGGTGTCTTCATTATAGCGGTTTAGTTCATAAGTATATTATGAAATTCAATATTTTTAGACTATCCTTCAATTAATATTTTAGCTTCTCCCCATTACAGTATAATAAAGTGTAGAAACAACAACAATAGTTAGTATTAATATGTCTAAAAATTTTTCATATTTGTTGATATTATTAGTATGGGTTTTATAGCTTGATTTTATTTCGGAATTTTTTAAACCATCATAATCTTTAAGAATTCCGAAATTACCATCTTCAAGATTTATAACTAATTCCGAATCTGATAATTTATCAATTATGGGAAGTTGTGGTAAGTCATTTTTGAAAATACTATCATAAGTAACGAGATATTCATGTAAGACCTTAAAGTAATTTTGTGAAAAACTAAATTTTGCAGAATCTTTTATGTTTTGTGTTAACCTAATATCATTATAGAATTCATCATTGAATTTTAACCAAAAAGAATCTATTGTTTTCATATTTGGGCTTATATAATTCTCTTCAATATTTGGAGGTTTTTCTATTGGAGATGTTCTGTAACTAGGGTCATTAGCTCTTTTAATTGAATCTAATGTCAATAAGTTTTTATAGTTGTCAAACATAGCTTTTTTAATCATAACCAGTTTGAGTTCATGGGTTAAAAATTGTGCTCGTTTGAATACAAATAGAGAATCGTTTTTATATTTTAGAAGAAGTAAGTATTGATTTTCATGAATGCTTTCCCAAGATTTTTGACTTTCAAAGTAATTGAAATGGGAGATTTCTGTAAGTGGGGAGATTTTCGAAAAAGTTTTTTGGTATAATGCAAAGATTGATTTTGAATTAGAATCAATTTTTACTGGAATTGAACTAGTGATACCGAATAAAATCGCATACCAAAAAATAAAAGATATGATATTTGTGATTATCCATTTGAATCTAGACCATTTAGTGATTCTAGTAAGATATGGTGCTATTGAAAGAGATGAAATAATTGAGAAACAAGCAAAAGGAATAAATAACTCAAGTAAAATGTCAATACCAAATCTTTTAGCTCCTAAAAGAAATATAATCAAGAAAGGATATAGTTGATATTTAAATATTAAAATTACTCTGAACAAATTCATCCAACCCTTTCCTCTCGATAATTGGGAATTCCAGTAAATAAATGCAGGAAGCATTGGTATAACTAGCAAAAAAATACTTAAAAACTCTAAAATTAGAATTTTGATAGATTCCGAAAAATCATAGGCGAATATAAAAACAAGAAAAATCAGAAAGTAATAAGTGTGCTTTAAGACAAAGCGATGTGAAGAACTTTTCGATGAATACGCCTTTCTCCACGATTTAATAGGGTGTAGGAACAATTCAAGATATTCGAGAATAGCTTTTCTTACTTTTTTGAAATTTACATCACTTAAATCAATCATTAAAAACTTCTCTATATACTTACATAATGTATGAGGCTAATTTCCTAAAAAAATCTTTCTATAATATGCCTAGCGTTTTAAGAAATTTTGTCCATCTTCCCTTTAATCTCCTCCAGACATAAATTACCTAAACTGCCTTCATGCGTATGATGAATATCTCGCTTTGGCGTAAAGGTGCCTTCTTGAATTTCTTGGCCCATTTTTTTGTAGGCATCTCTAAAGGGTAACCCGCTTTGTACCAATTCGTTCAATGTGTCTACACTAAAGAGATAATCGTATTTCGGGTCTTCCAAAATGCCTTTGTTCACCTGCATTTCTTTAAGGCTGAAAGTAAGAATCTCAATACACGCCTTCATATCCTGAATGGCGGGAACAATAATTTCCTTTACCAATTGCAGATCACGGTGATACCCGCTTGGTAGGTTGTTGATGACCAAAGTCAACTGGTTGGGTATGCTCTGTAGCTTGTTGCATTTACCCCGCACCAGTTCAAAAACATCAGGGTTTTTCTTGTGCGGCATAATACTGCTACCGGTGGTCAACTCATCTGGAAAGGACAGAAAGTTGAAATTCTGACTCATGTACAAACAGATGTCCATAGCCAGTTTTGATAGGGTAGCGGCAATATTTGCCATGCCAAAAGCAGTTGCTTTCTCCACTTTGCCACGGCCCATTTGAGCAGCAACAACGTTATATTTTAAAGTTTCAAAACCCATTTCCTTTGTCGTGAAACTACGGTCTATAGGGAAGGAGCTTCCATAACCGGCTGCACTTCCTAAAGGATTTTGGTCAGCTACCTTATAAGCTGCATCAACAAAATATAAATCATCAATAAGACTTTCTGCATAAGCCGATAACCACAGCCCAAAAGAAGATGGCATTGCAATCTGTAAATGGGTATATCCCGGAAGCAAAACGTCTTTGTGCTTTTTGGCAAGTTCCAAAAGCAAATCAAACAACTCCTTGGTGCTTGATTTTATTTCTGAAAGTTCGTTTTTCAGGTATAGGTGCATGGCCACCAAAACTTGATCGTTTCTAGACCGTGCGGTGTGTATTTTTTTACCGGTGTCGCCAAGTTTTTCAGTGAGTACATATTCTATTTTTGAGTGCATGTCCTCAAACGAATCTTCAATTACGAACTCGCCTTTTTCAATGGTTTCGGCAATGGCATCCAATTCTTTTACCAAGTCCGTAGTTTCCTCATTGGTCAACAGTCCTATTTTACCCAGCATTTTGGCATGCGCCTGCGAAGCAATAACGTCGTATTTCGCCAAGTGTAAATCAAGCTCACGGTCGTTTCCAACAGTGAAATGGTCTATTTTTTTATCGGTGCTAAAGCCTTTGTCCCAGAGTTTCATTTTTCTTAGTGTTGAGTAGTTAGTATTGAGTACCGAGTATTGAGATTAATCTCAATACTCGGTACTTTGTACTAATCGCTATTTTATAAATCCTTTCAATAAATTAATATACAAATCTATTCCGTCTTCTATTTCTTTGACGTAGATGTATTCATCCGCCGAATGTGATCGTGTGCTATCCCCAGGCCCTAATTTAAGGGACTGACAGGTTAATGCGGCTTGGTCCGAGAGAGTAGGGGAGCCGTAGGTTTTTCTTCCTAATGCAATTCCCGACTGCACTAATGGATGATTTTTATCAATAGCCGAAGAATTCAGTTTTAATGAGCGCTCCTTTAATTCACAAGGCGCTTCTTTCTTTAGAATTTCAGCAATTTCTCCGTTGGTGTATTTGTCGTTTACACGCACATCAATAACCAAGTCTACCTGTGCAGGAACCACGTTATGTTGTGAGCCTCCGTTAATTTGTGTAACCGTTAATTTTACGGGGCCCAGGGCTTCCGAAACCTTATTGAACTTATAGTTTTTAAACCACTCCAGAACTTCAATGGTGTTGTAAATGGAGTTGTTATCGTTGGGGTGTGCGGCATGCGATGGAGTGCCTTTTATCACCGCGTCAAAAACAACCAATCCTTTTTCAGCTATGGCTAAATCCAGCAAAGTAGGTTCGCCCACAATGGCAACATCAATCTTTGGTAGATGAGGTAAAAGTCCACGAAGGCTATTAGGACCTGAACTTTCTTCTTCCATGGAAGCTACCATTAGAATGTTATGATTTAGGTTTTCTTCCGCATAATAGTGGGTGAAAGTTGCGATAAGGGAAACCAAAGCGCCACCGGCATCGTTACTGCCCAAACCATAAAGTTTTCCATCTTCAATATGTGGGTTAAAAGGGTCTTTGGTATAAGCCGAATTAGGTTTTACCGTATCGTGATGCGAATTCAGAAGCAAGGTAGGCTTGCTTTCGTCGTAATGTTTGTTTACCGCGTAGACATTGTTCAAGTGACGTTTAAAAGGAATGTCAAAAGCCTTGAACCAGTTTTCAATGGCGTCCGCAGTTTTATCCTCTTCAGATGAAAACGATTGAATCGAAATCAGTTCTTTTAATAGGTCTATTGCTTTTTGCGTTAATGCTGCTTGTTCCATTTTTATAGGGTAAGGGTAGTGAATAAAGTCGATTTAGGGTCTAACATGCTAATGTCCCCAATACGTACCTGATGTACGTTTTTTTGTAAAGCGTGAAAACAATTTTCCATCTTTGGAAGCATGCCATCAGCAATAATTTTCTGTTCCAATAAGTCTTGATATGATGCGCTATCAATATGTTTTACTACGGATTCATCATCGGCTACATCCATAAGGACGCCCTTTTTCTCAAAACAATAATAAAGGGTGGTTTCGTAATTGGCACTCATGCCAATGGCCAACTCAGAAGCAATGGTATCTGCGTTGGTATTCAACAATTGTCCATTACCGTCATGGGTCATCGCACAAAAAACGGGATTGAGGCCTGCCTCCAAGAGTTTTGTAATAGTTGAGGCGTTAATGCCATCAACATCTCCAGCAAAGCCGTAATCAATATCTTTTACAGGTCTTTTGTGCGCTTGAATGGTATCTCCGTCCGCACCGCTAAGTCCAATAGCATTACAATTCAAGGATTGTAGCTCCGCTACGATATTTTTATTGACGAGTCCGCCATAGACCATGGTGATCAGTTCAAGGCTTTTTTCATCTGTAATACGGCGTCCGCCTATGAGTTTGGATTCTATACCTAATTTTTTGCCCAATTGGGTGGCCAGTTTTCCGCCGCCATGAACCAATATTTTTGGACCTTCCAGTTCAGAAAATGCTTTTAGAAACTTAGAAAGTTCCTCTTTGTTTTCAATGACGTTACCGCCTATTTTTATGATAGATAGTTTCTGTTTCATTTTAAGTATTTAGAATGCCCCCATCAATGGTCATTGCTGTTCCGGTAATCCATGAAGAATCATCGGACACTAGAAAAAGAGCAAGTTTTGCGATATCTATTGGTTGCCCTAAGCGTTTTAATAAAGTGGCGCCTTCGGCGCTGGCAACTGCTTCTTTTGGGTTATCAAAAGCCTCTGCAGAATCCCATAATAACGGTGTGTCTACAGGTCCTGGACAAATAGCATTAACCCTTATGTTAGGTGCGTACTCTACCGCCATTTGTTTCATTAATGCTACGGCGCCCGCTTTTGACGCACAATAGGCCGGATGGTTGGGAAAACTCTTATAAGCGGCTATAGATGCGTTAATTAAGATGGTTCCGTTCTGCTTTTGCAAATGGGGAATCGCAAATTTAGACAGAAAATAAATGCTGGTTAAATTTGTGGCTATTGTATTGTTCCATAAAGAATCGGAAAGGTCTACAACATTTCCCAAACCTAGAATTCCGGCATTTAAACAAATGATGTCAAGCTTGCCAAATTCTTTTATTGCCGTTGCCACTAAGGTCTCATTATATGCGGACTCTGTAACGTCACCAGGTACAAATACGGAATTAGGTAATTCCTCTACCAATAACGAACCTTGTTCTTCATTTCGACCAGAAAGCACCAACTTGGCACCTTCAAGAGAAAAAAGCTCGGCTATTGCCTTGCCCATTCCACTGGTGGCCCCAGTTACTATGCATACTTTGTTTTCTAGTTTTTTAATGGTCAAGGTTTTTTAATTGTTCTCCAAGATTTTCTTCAATACAATTTGTGCAGCGTAAGTTCTGTTGTTGGCCTGTTCTATAACCAAAGATTGGTCGCCATCTAGGACAGCATCCGCAACCACTATATTTCTACGTACCGGAAGGCAATGCATGAATTTAGCGTTGCCCACTTTTTCCGGGGTCATCGTCCAGTTTTTATCTTGGTTCAGTACTTTGCCATAGTCATTGTAACTGCTCCAGTTCTTCACGTAAATGAAGTCGGCATTTTCACAGGCTTTCTTTTGGTCGTATTCTATGGTTGCTCCTTTGGTGATTTCAGGGTTCAATTCGTAACCTTCGGGGTGTGTAATAACAAAATCGGCATCTTGCAAATGCATCATCTCAACAAAAGAATTTGCAACTGCATGAGGTAACGCTTTTGGGTGTGGCGCCCAAGAAAGTACCACTTTGGGCTTTGCTTTGGTGTTTTGTTCAGCCAGAGTAATAGCATCGGCCAAGGCTTGTAATGGGTGCCCTACCGAACTTTCCATATTTACAATGGGTACACTAGCGTATTTTTTAAATCCGTTCAAAACCTTTTCGGCCTCATCTTCTTCTTTGTCCTTTAATCCGGCAAACGCTCTAATGGCAACAATATCACAATACTGTGATATAACTTGTGCCGCTTCCTTAATATGTTCGGAAGTACCTTGGTCCATGACAGTTCCATCGCCATATTCTAAAGCCCATCCTTCACTTCCAAAGTTCATGACAATAACTTCCAATCCAAGGTTCATAGCTGCTTTTTGAGTACTTAAGCGCGTACGAAGACTGTTGTTGAAGAACAATAAACCAATAGTTTTATCTGAACCTAGGCCTTTGTGTTTTCTTGGGTCTTCTTTTAAGTCTCGGGCTTCTTCCACCCAATTGTTTAACGAATCTATGTCTTGTAAAGAAAGGTAATGTTTCATTTGTGCTCTGTTTCTCTGGCTATTCCTATTTATTTATTTTCTGTCGATGCATTATACATCAATGGTCTTCTGAAAAGTGACCGTTTTTGGTTTTGATTTTGGTATGGTTTCCTGAACCCGAAAAAGCATCCGTAATGAAGCTATCGTTAAGTCCGTTTACAATCCATGTTTCTATACCTGCATTCTGCGCAATGGTCGCAGCTTCAACTTTTGACTGCATTCCGCCAGTACCGTGTGATGATTTTCCAGAGCTAACTTCTTGTTGTAAACTAGAGACGCCCAACACTTCGGAAATGGTCTCTGGTTTCCCATTCTCTATGGAAATTTTGGTGTAGATACCATCTGTATTGGTGGCAATCATCAAAAGGTCCGCTTTAAGAAGCGCTGCTGTTAGTGCCGCTAATTTATCGTTATCACCAAATTGAATTTCATCTGCAGCAACCGTGTCATTTTCATTAATAATGGGAATGAAATTGTTGCTAACCAAGATGTCTATGGTATTTTTGATGTTGGCTTTGGATTTTGGGTTCTCAAAGTCTGAATACGATAAAAGACACTGTGCTGAAAAAAGGCCAAGCTCTCTAAAGCTTTCTTGGAACATACGCATTAAATGGGGTTGTCCAATGGCAGCTAGGGCTTGTTTTACGTTTATATCTTCTCCATTGTGTTCCAGTTTTACGAATTGTTTGGCTGCGGCAATAGCGCCCGAACTCACAATAATAAACTCATAGTCCTCTTTGAGCGAAGCTATCTGCCTGCCTATATCCTCTATCTTTCCTCGGGAAATCTGATCGGTTTCCTTGGTTAAGGTGTTAGAGCCTATTTTTAATAAAATCCTTTTTTTCATTAGGTGTTCTTTTACATCATTTGGCAGATAAAGGGAAATTGAAATTTATCCTCTTGTTTGCCCGTTTCCTTTTACATACCATTTGTTGGTTACCAAATGTTGAAGACCTATAGGGCCTCTTTGGTGTAATTTGTCCGTACTAATGGCAAGCTCACCACCCAGACCAAATTGTCCGCCATCTGTAAAGCGGGTAGAGGCATTGTGGTAGACCGCTGCTGTATCTACATTATTCATGAAATACTCGGCCTTTTCATTGTTTGCAGTAATAATAGCTGCTGAATGTCCCCCTCCGTAGGTGTTTATTTTGGAAATGGCGTCTTCTAGATCAGAGCTTTGTCCGATTACGATTTTGTAATCTAGGAACTCTTCGTACCAGACGTTATCATTCTCTATAGCTTTTGTTCCTTCCATTCCGGCAATAGCGTCATCGGCTAGGATTTCAACATTACTCTTCTGTAATTCTTGAATTAAATGCTGAAGAAACTGTTGTTTGCGGGGCAAATCCGAAGAAATCAGCACCTTGTCAACTGCGTTGCAGGCAGATATTTTAGTGGTCTTACCATTAATGATAATATCTATGGCCATTTCCAAATCTGCTTCTTCACCTACATAAACAAAGTTATTGCCACGACCACTGATAATTACTGGGCATGTTGCATGTTGTTTTACAAAAGCAATTAGTCTTTCGCCACCTCTAGGCACAATAAGGTCTACTTTTTGGGTAGGCTTTTCTAGAAAAGCCTGTGTTTCCGTTCTGTCGAATTGTAGATAGGTAACCCATTCAATTTCAGCTTCGTTGGCTTCGAGCGCCTTATGCCATAAATCAACTAGTAATAAATTACTGTTTAAAGACTCTTTTCCACCTTTCAATAAAATCTTGTTGCCAGATTTAAAGGCGATACCTGCAGCTTCAATAGTAACATCCGGTCTAGATTCATAAATAATAAGAATCGTTCCAAAAGGAGCAGTTTTGTTACTTACCTGCATACCATTGTCATGCTCAAAACTAAAACGTTCCACGCCTAGGGGATCCTCTTGTGCCGCAAGTTGTTGCAGGCTCAAAATCATACCGTCTATTTTACCTTGGTCTACTTTAAGACGATCGCGCATGGCAATATCATCACCTGCGTAGGTATCCATATCCACTTTATTGGCAGCAAGAATAGCGGTCCGCTCCTTGTCCAGTAGGTGGGCCATATCTGAAAGTACGGCGTTGCGTTGTTTTATATTCAATAATAAACTCATTACAATTCAGCTTTTAAGGCGGTGAAAAAGGTGTCCAAGTAGGCTTCGGTAATATTTAAAGCAGGAAGGACCCTTAAGACATACTTGTCTTTGGCGCCTCCGGTAAATAGTTTTTGGTTGTGAATCAGTCGCTTTCTTAAATCGGCCACCTCAAAATCAAATTCAAGTCCCAACATAAGTCCTCGGCCTTTAACTTTTTTGATTTGTGGTATTTCTGCAGCAAGCGCTCTGAAATAACCTTCTAAATGAGCTGCGTTTTCAATGAGCTTCTCATCTTCCAATACTTCTAGAACAGCTAAAGTAGCCACGGAAGCTAAATGGTTTCCGCCAAAAGTGGTGCCCAATAAACCATGAGAAGCTTTAATATCTTCATGTATTAAAATGCCTCCCACAGGAAAACCGTTGCCCATTCCTTTTGCTACCGAAATAATATCCGGTTGAATATTGTGATGTTGAAAAGCGAAGAATTTACCGCTTCGGCCAAAACCACATTGTACTTCATCAGCAATCAATATAGCTTCGTTTGCTTTGGAAAGTGAGGCAACTTCTTGATAAAATTCGGTCGTTGGTTCATCTAATCCACCAACACCTTGTATGGTTTCTATGATAACCGCACATACATCTCCTTTTTCTATTTCGGCTTGAAATGCTTCTAAATCGTTCAGCGGAAGAAAAGTAACCTTTTGTTGTAAATTGATAGGTGCATTTATCTTTGGGTTGTCCGTAGCGGCAACGGCTGCAGATGTACGGCCGTGAAAACCATTGGTGAATGCAATTACCCTAGACTTTCCAGTGTGGAAAGAAGCTAGTTTTAAAGCGTTTTCATTAGCTTCAGCACCTGAATTACATAAAAATAAATTGTAATTCTCGCAATTTGAGAGCTGACCAAGTTTAGTAGCCAGTTCCTCCTGCAATGGGTTCTTTACGGAGTTACTGTAAAAGCCTATTTTGTTCAACTGGTCGGTTAGGCGTTTTACGTAATGCGGATGGGAGTGACCTATAGAAATTACGGCATGTCCTCCGTAGAAATCTAGGTATTCCGTTCCTTTGTCATCAGTTACTACTATCCCTTTTGCCGAAACCGGGGTTACATCGTATAATGGGTAAACATCAAATAAATTCATAACTTTTGCTGTTGTGCTGATCATATCTTCTGGCACATTTTTTAGCGAGGGGTTTTACAACTGGCCCTCTTTAATTCTACTGATTTTTTCATAGGAAGCCACAATACCCTGAATAAGGGAGGAACTAAGTCCTTGGTGCTCCATTTCATTAAGGCCTTGGATGGTACAGCCTTTTGGGGTCGTTACCTTATCAATTTCTGCTTCTGGGTGACTTCCGGATTCAATTAACAGGCTAGCTGCCCCACTACAGGTATGCATAGCTAATTCTTGCGCTTCCTTGGCATCAAAACCTAACTGAATAGCACCTTGGGTGGTAGCACGTATTAAGCGCATCCAGAAAGCGATGCCACTGGCACATATAACCGTTGCGGCTTGCATTTGTCCTTCTGGAATTTCCATTGAATGTCCCATACGATTGAAAATGGCCTTCGCTAAATCAATTTTCTTTTTGCCTTTTTCGTTACTGCAAATACACGTCATGGATTGACCTACCGAAATAGCCGTATTTGGCATACTTCTAATGATGTTGCAGTCTTCGCCTAGAATAACCTCCATCTTTGCAATACTGAAACCGGTTATGGTAGAAATGACCACATGTTTTTCAGTAAGCAAATCTTTGGTACTTTCCAGAATGCTCTCCAATTGACTGGGCTGTACGGCCAAAATAAGAATATCGGAATTTTTAACCGCTTCTCTGTTGTCAGAAGTGATGGTGACATTGCCGTATTTTTCATACTCCTCTATTTCCGAGGTGTTTCTTTTGGTCAGGTACATGGTTGTAGCACCATTAGAATTTAAAATCCCCTTTGCAATGGAGAGTCCTAAGTTTCCAGCTCCTATTATGGCTATTTTCATTTTCAAGTTTTTGGTTGTTTCCGTTTGAGGTCCAATAAGACCTTTATTACGGAAATAGTTTTCTATTAATCTCTAAAAAACGCCAGCTTTAAGGTTAAGGCCTGTGCCTTCTTCAAAGCCGAAAATAAGGTTCATATTCTGAACTGCTTGTCCCGATGCACCTTTGAGCAAATTGTCTATGGCCGAGGTGATAAGCAACGTGTTTTCATGCTTATGCAAATGAATATGACACTGATTGGTATTTACAATCTGTTTTAGGTGGATGGGCTCTTCGGCTACTTGCGTAAACTGTGCATCCGCATAAAAATCTTTGTACAACTCAATAGCCTCCTCTAAACTGTCGTCATATTCTGTATAGGCTGTAGCAAGAATACCACGAGTGAAGTTTCCGCGGTTAGGCAGAAAAAACAGCTCACCTGAATCTGATTGCAACGATTTTAAACTTTCGTTTATCTCTCCCAAATGTTGATGGGTGAAAGGTTTGTACCAACTCACGTTATTATTTCTCCAGCTAAAGTGCGAAGTAGCGGAAGGGCTGACTCCTGCACCGGTACTACCCGTTACCGCGTTGATATGAACGGTATTCTTCAACTTGTTTGCTTTCGCTAAGGGTAAAAGACCCAATTGAATAGCGGTTGCAAAACAACCAGGGTTAGCGATATAGTTGGCTTTTTTTATCTCTTCCTTTTTGAGTTCGGGAAGTCCGTAAACGAATTTCTTTCCTTCAAAAACAGCATCGGCCTGCAGTCTGAAATCGTTGCTAAGGTCAATTATCTTCGTGTCTTTCGAAAACTCATTTTCCTGTAGAAACTTAGAGGAGTTACCATGACCTAGACATAAAAACACAACGTCTACATCAGGGTTGATACTCCCTGTAAATTTCATTTCAGTGGTTCCCAATAAATCGGCATGCGCCGTTGTAACTTTCTTGCCGGCTCTGGTGGTACTGAATACAAAATCTATTTCAGCTTCAGGGTGGTGCAAAAGAATTCTAATGAGTTCCCCTCCTGTATAACCAGAACCGCCAATAATTCCTGCTTTAATCATATTTTACTACTTAATTCAACTAATTTTGTAACCAACGTAGCAACTTTAGTTACTTTATCGGTTAGTTCAAAAAATTTCGAAATCTTTGGAGATAAACTTTCGTTTAAATTTTGTTGATCTTCTTCGCTTAGGTTTTCAAACTCTTTTATCCAATTTTCAAAATATGTTCTACCTTTAACTGAAAGGCCTAGAAATTTATCATTGACAAGGCCTTCGGATATTAAATATTCTTCTGCAATCCTATATTCTTCAATGTCATATTCTGAAGCAAAAAATTCTTTTATTTCTTTTTGCAAATTGCCATTATATGGAAATTTCGTTTTTCCATTATTTGACAAATAGATTTTAAATAACATTAAGTGAATATAGAGACTCCTTGTTTCAAGTAATTTTAAGATACTATTCATTCTGGCCGTTTACATGGTTATATATTTTTCCGGAATTGGAAAGTATTTTAATGAAACCTTTGGCGTCATCAGCAGACCATCCTTTGTTTACTTCACCATAACTACCAAAAGCATCTGTCATTAAATCATGTTTAGATGAAATTCCGTTCAGTCTAAACTGGAAAGGGTAAAGACTTATGAAAACATCACCGGAAACGTTCTTTTGCGTGTCCGTTAAGAAAGTTTCAATATTTCTCATTACGGCATCTAGGTAGTTGCCTTCGTGCAATAGCATGCCATAGAAATTACCTTGTTGTTCTTTCTGGAACTGTTGCCATTTGCTAAGCGTATGTTTTTCTAATAAATGGTGTGCTTTTATGATAATTAATGCGGCAGCGGCTTCAAAACCAACCCTTCCTTTTGTACCAATAATGGTGTCACCAACATGTATGTCTCGCCCAATAGCATATTTAGAGGCCATAGCTTCTAACTTTTCTATATTGGCAACAGGACCATTTTTAACCCCGTCAATCGCAACTAATTCCCCTTTTTCAAAGGTTAAGGTTACATCAGTAGGCTCTTTTTCTTGTAATTGACTCGGGTATGCACTATCCGGTAATGCTTTTTGAGAAGTTAATGTTTCTTCACCACCAACGGAAGTACCCCAAAGCCCTCTGTTTATAGAGTACTTAGCTTTTTCCCAAGGGTAATCTACACCGTTTTGTTTTAGGTATTCAATTTCTGCTTCCCTGGCTAGTTTGTTATCCCTAATTGGAGTGATGATTTCAATTTCTGGGGCTATGATTTGGAAAATCATATCAAAACGAACTTGGTCATTACCTGCACCCGTACTACCGTGAGCAATATAATTCGCGCCAATTTTTTTGGCATAAGTTACTATCTCTATAGCCTGTACTATTCGTTCAGCACTAACTGATAGGGGGTAGGTATTGTTTTTTAGAACATTACCGAAGATGAGGTATTTAACAACTTTATCATAAAAGGTCTGAACGGCATCAATAGAAGTGTACGAACTAGCGCCCAATTGAATTGCTTTTTCTTCTATGGAAGCAATCTCTTCTTTAGAGAAACCACCTGTATTTACACTTACTGCGTGTACATCAAAACCTTCTTCTTGTGATAGGTATTTAGCGCAATAGGAAGTGTCTAATCCGCCGCTATATGCTAAAACTAATTTTTTCATTTTAAAATCGTATTGTCTTGGCCATAATCAGATGATTCACTGGCCTATTATGATTATTCGTTTGTTTTCTTTTTTAGGAAAAGCGATTCTTTAATGCTTTTAAGTCTTTTAAAGGCTTTGCTGTTGACTTGTTCCTTTTCAACCTTTTTTTCTTTCGCATTGGAATCGTAGAGCATACCTGTACAAAGGCACATTTTACGTTCCGTACGAGTTAGAATATCAAAGTTTTTGCAAGTCTGACAGCCTTTCCAAAATTCCGGGTCGTCCGTTAGTTCTGAAAATGTAACTGGTTTGTAGCCAAGTTCATAGTTCATTTTCATTACGGCCAGCCCCGTAGTGATACCAAATATTTTGGCATCCGGAAATTTCTCTCTCGAAAGCTCGAAGATTCTTTTTTTAATTGCTTTGGCCAACCCTTGATTTCTATAATCAGGGTGAACAATAAGGCCAGAGTTGGCCACGAATTTTTCGTGCCCCCATACTTCTATATAGCAGAAGCCAGCAAACTTGTCTCCGTCTAAGGCAATTACGGCATTGCCGTTTTCTAAGCGTTTCTGAATGTATTCAGGTGTACGCTTTGCTATGCCAGTGCCTCTTACCTTAGCAGATTCCGTAATGGTATCGCTAATGATTTGGGCGTATTTAACATGTGACTTGTTAGCAATAATTAGTTTCATTGCCAAAAGGATTTAAACTGTAAAAAATAATGAATTGTTGGTCGTTGTGCGGAAATGGACTCACCTATTCCCATGAAATATGGAACACCCTTACGGGCGACGGCGACGAGAAAACGGGCGAACTGGAGCAAGGTTGCTCAAAGTTTTAGATATGTGTCTTTGTCCTTTCATGGAAGATCAAATGTACAAGATTATGACGAAAGTATAAAGGTGTGCGGTTAATTTTTGCGAAAAATAACAAATTGCTCTCTTGAGTTAAAAATTTCGTAAATCAAAAACGCATATACGGAAATATATTCAACGGCAATTAATCCTAAATTTTCTTTAAAGTCCATCTTTGAATAGGCGTAATAGCTAAGTATTACCGTAGCGGACCAAAGTATAGCATATTTATAGCGGGTGAAAATGCCAAGCACTACCAAAAATATAATGTACCAAGGGTGTACTGTGGCAGACATGAAGTAGTAAAGGGTAAGTACGGCCAGCATTGAAGTTAAGAGAACGGATATTTTTTGGTTATCTCTAAAAAAGGTAAAGAACAGTACGGCAAGAATAGTTATGATGGGGGTTATTTTACCATAGGTTTTTATAAGTTCCCAAGGTTTTCCATCAAACTGAATAGCAATATATTTTATAGCATTGTATAGGCCGGCATTAAATTCAAAATTTGAAAACCATAAGCCAACGGTTTTGGAGTAGTTCGCAATAAATTCCGAAGAGTAAAAGGGAATAAATAATATAAGGCACGTAACCCCAATTACCGTATAGAAGCTTACACTTTTTTTAAACCCTAGATGTTTTAGAAAAAGGGGAAGAAACAATAAAGGAACTAGTTTTACGCATATGGATAGTGCATAGGGAATGGCTGCCAAGGTCCATTTTTTAATGGATAACAAATACAGGGCCCAGACAAAAAAGAAAAGCATCACGCCTTCAAAATGCAGATTTCCCGTAAGCTCAATAATTACCAAGGGATTCAAGAAATACCAAAAAATAAGATGAGGCGAACGATTAAGATGTTTTAATAGTTTTCTCCCAAAGTAGAAAATACCTATATCCGCCAGAATAATAATGGTTTTCAGAACTAGTACCGAGCCCACAATACTTTTGCCGCCTAAAATTGAAGCAATGGCGAATAGTAATTGATTTAATGGAGGGTAATTGCTAAAGTGTTTAGCGCTTAGGCTTCCCATGCTGTCGTAAAGAAGCTGGGCATTGGGTATTACCAAGTCGCTTTGGGTAATTAAGTCGTTGGGGACTTCTAAGTAGGGGTTAATGAAATTGCCCACTAAGTGTCCGTCCCAAATAAAGCGATAATAATCCTGTGAGAGATTGGGTTCGGTAGTCAAGAAAATCAACCTAAATAGAATACCTGCTACCAGAAGAAATTTAAAGTTCCATTTTTCAAATTGTATCAGCTTGTAACATAAAAAAAAGGAAGCCGCAAACAGCGTTAATAGCTTTATAAAGTCCGTTCGCTCTAACTGAAAGGCAAAGGTGTAGTAAAGAAAAGCACCTATTAGTGCTAGGAATATGGGCACCTTGTGGAGTTTCCAGTATGTGGCAGGAGAATTAGGCATTTAACGGTTTGTTCTTGTCACCGAAAAAATAAGGAAATTAAATGACTTGATGGTATTTTTTAAATATAGCTTCGCTATGTTATACACGAGAAGTCAACGACTTTGTGAAAACGAATCCGAATCCTATAAAAAGCATAAAGTGAAAAGGGAAAAGTCCAAAATCGTTCAAGGGAATAGCGCTGTACATTCCAAAAAGGAAATACACCATTAGAACAGCTTCAAGAATCATATTCGGAGACAATTTTTTAGTAAGATATTTATTGCCTTTCCAAGAATCCGTAAGATTGTTCAAGTTGAATTTAGGTGTACGTACAAATTCACTTCTTTTACCCATATGGCCTTCAAGAACGGCAATTGAATTGTGTAAAGAGAACCCCAATGCTACCGAAAAGAAGGTGAAGAACAGTTTAATATAATCTACAAAATTGTCAAAGCTACTGCCCTGAATACTTTTATAGGTAAACCAATAGCACACAAAAAGTATAATGGTACTTAAAACAAAGAAACTTAATAGCGTAAATACAATATCTAGCTGAGGGTATATAGCCTTAATGTACATGGCCGGGATGCTTAATAGTGCAACCAAAAATACACACAAGAACATAGAGCTGTTCAAAAGGTGCATAACACCATGAAACTTGGTTTTGAATGAGATGTTTTTAGCGGAAACAACGTTAACCACCGTTTTTCTGAAGTTCTCGGCACCACCTTTGTTCCAGCGAAATTGTTGCGAACGGGCCGCACTAATTACAACAGGAAGTTCCGCAGGTGTTTCAACATCCTCAAGATACTTAAATTTCCAGTTCTTTAATTGTGCGCGGTAACTAAGGTCAAGGTCTTCTGTTAATGTGTCTCCTTCCCAGTTTCCTGCATCTATAATACATTCTTTACGCCAGATACCGGCAGTACCGTTAAAATTAATGAAATGGCCTTTGGCATTTCTTCCAACTTGTTCTAGGGTAAAATGCGCATCCAAAGCAAAAGCCTGGATACGGGTTAGTGTGGAATATTCACGGTTAATATGGCCCCATCGTGTTTGTACAACACCAATTTCTGGGTCTTTAAAGTAAAGAACGGTCTTTTTTAGCCAATCGCCGGAAGGCATAAAATCGGCATCAAAAATGGCAATGAACTCACCTTTTGCAATTTCCAGACCTTCTTTTAAGGCTCCCGCTTTAAATCCTTGGCGGTTTTCGCGGCGTATATGTTGAATATCAAGACCTGTTTCTTGTAAAGCTTTAACTCGTGTAGCGGTATCGTTCACAGAATCATCCGTAGAATCATCTAGCACCTGAATTTCAAGTTTGCTTTTTGGATATTCTATTTTTGCAATGTTTTCCAACAAGCGCTCCATAACGTATTCTTCGTTATAGACAGGCAGTTGTATGGTGACGTAAGGAATTTCTTTTGGATCTAGAAGATTGAATTTTGGGGCAATTTGGTTACGCCTTTTGTACCCTAGGTAATTTACCAAAAGGTTCAGTTGCGCCAAACTGTAAAAAAATATCAATAGTAGTGCTACACTATAGATTGCGATAATAATGTAAGCAATGATTAAACCCATATTATTTTATGCTGTATTTAAAAATCCAACCTAATATTTTAATGCCCGCAAATATACTACCTTTTACGGTACCGGATACTTTTGACACACCAATTCTTTTTTTGTAACGTACTGGTACTTCGGTATATGCTAACTTTTTCTTTAAAGCCTTCAATTGCATCTCTACCGTCCATCCGTAAGTTTTGTCCTCCATGTTGAGTGCTAACAACTTACCGTAACTTATAGCCCTAAACGGACCAAGGTCCGTAAATGTTGCACCAAAAAACAATTTCATTAAAAAAGTGGCCAGCCAGTTACCAAAAATCTGTTGCGGAGTCATGCTGCCATCTTCTCTTAGTCGTTTTACGCGCGAACCAATTACAAAATCTACCTCTTTATTCAATATTGGAGCTACAAGTTTATCAAGTTCTTCTGGATAATCAGAATAGTCTCCGTCAACAAATACGATAATATCAGGTGCTTTGGATTGTTTGGCTACATAGTCCATTCCCTTTAAACAAGCATAGCCATAGCCCATTCTGCTCTCGTTCAGTACGGTAGCCCCAGCGACGGCGGCATTTTCAGCTGTTTTATCAGACGAATTATTATTAACCACTATAATTTCAGTAACCGATTTTGGGATTTCACGGATTACCGAAGCTATGGAGTCTGCCTCATTGTACGCTGGAATTATGACTTTAATAACGGTTTCTGGCATTAGCAAAGCTTATTTTATAGTGTATTTGATTTTCCCTTGTTTTAAGGGGGTGCGCGTTCCGTTCCAAACTAATTGGCCCTTCATTTTTTCAGGAAGAGTAATTTCTGCCGAAAGCTTATTTTTTGATTTTCTCAGCTTGAAAAGAATGTTTCCTTTTGAAGTAGGAAGCAGTCCGTCCATAGATTGAAGTTTTCCAAAAACGGGAGCAATCATGACTTCTTCAAAATCATTTTTAACGGATTTTATTCCGGCTAAATAATTGAAATAAAAGTAAGCGGGTGAAGCACTCCACGGATGCACTTCGGACCGTGTTGGTTTTTTTTCGCTTTCGAAACGTTCTAGGGTAGTGGTCATATGATTTTCGATCATAGCTTCCCATGGCTTTTGTGCCAAGTCAAACATCTCTGGGGCATCAACCTTTTGTATCGCTTGAAATAAATAGAAACGATAATAATATGTGGCCTGTAGTAAATCAGGGTCGTTTAAGATTTTTGTTAAAAGTGCTTTTTGTTGGCTTTCATCAACGGCATCCGTAAGGATGGCCATGATGTTGGTATGTTGATCGTAAACGGTCTTGTCCGGACGCTCGGCAAACAATTGTCTGTTTGTGTCATAGCAAAGTTCAAAAACGGATTTTTTAATAGCATTTGCCCGATTTTGGTACTTTTCAGCCGTGTTGGTTTCTCCAATAACGCTAAATAATTTGGCAGCGTTCTGTAGTGCATGTACATAATGTAAGCTTACTACGGCAGAGTTCTTTCCGTTGTTTTTTGTTGCGGTACCTTTTCCATCATTGGGTCCTGAATACCAATCTATGAAATAGCGGTATTTGGTTTCGTTCACCAAATTTAACTCGTTCATATTCTTTTCAAAACCAGCCAATGTATGTAGGATGCCGTCTTTATATTTTTCAATAAAAGAGGTGTCATCGGTTAGATTATAATAATCGGCAATCATATCTACCCATACCAATGAATAAGTTGGGTAGATGAAAGTTGATCTAAGCGGATAGGCTCCTAGAATATTTCCGTCCGCATCCCTGGATTGGTGAAATTGTTCAATAGCATTCTTAGTGTGGTCTAGATTACCGCTCATAGCCTGCCAAAGTAGTGCGTGTATTTTAGTGTCTCCTACATACTGCATAGTCTCATAATAGGCGTCACTTAAGAAATAGTCCTGAGTGCAGATATCTACTGTTCGTTTACAGATGTCAAAAATGTTATTATACATTTCATTGTCAGAAGTAAAACTAGCGGCTGAAGCAATATTTGTTCTAGAACGATAATTGATGAAACTTTCAAGGACCAGCTCTTGGTCTTTTGTTTCTATTTCAAATTCTACGAAGCGAAAAGTGCGCATCCAATTGGGGATGAATTTTTGGGAGTTGTTTCCGTTGGAAATAAGGCTGTCATAATACCCTAGAAGCTTTTTGTTTTGAATGTTGTTCCGGTCCCCTTTTTCATTGTCTTCCCCAAAAAGGTTTTCAGCATATTTTATTTTAATACGGGCATCTTTTCCTTTGCTGAAAATAAGTTCGGGAAAACCGTTCGTAACGTATTTCTGGTCGATTAGAAAGATTGTCTTCTGGTGTGCGGGAATTACCAGATCTCCTGAAATGGGAAATTCTGGAATTTCCTTTTCGGAACTTCTTGCAATGTTTCCAATGGCTTCTTTATCCCAGGTGAGCAAAGGTAGATTGCGGGGTTCTAGCAAATAAGCAATAGAACCGCCCATACTACTGGCATTCTCAAAAAACTCTACCTTTTGCCAATCGGAGTCGTTATAACCTAGCGTTTCCCATCCCGTGGGGTATTTGTTCATGTCAATAAAATCAGTAGGGTTATTGGCATAAAAGCCACCAACAATTGCTGTTTCTTCTCCGCCACGCCATACTACTTCGTTCGCTTTATAAGACTCATCTATTGTGCAGACCCAAAAATCTTTAAAGCCGGTTGTGTTTATAATTTTAGCGCCATACGATACTCCGTTCACCATTAAACTAGTGAAAATGGACTGCATGCCTAAGAACCTTCTTTTTCCAAAATTAATAACCTTTACAGCTATTACATTCTTTCCTTTTTTTAGATAATTTTTAAGGTTTAGCGTTTCATATTTGTAATGCTGAATATCACTCAATTGTGGACCGTGAGTTACAAACTGTCCGTTTACATATAGAAAGTAATGATTATCTGCGGAGATGTTGATAATGAAATCAGGTCTTAAATCATCAACTTCAAAAGTATTACGAAACAAAACAGCTGTATCTTCGCCGCCCTTTATATCTGGGTGACTTACCCAACTGGCGCCAATATCTTCTTTTCCATAAACGACTTCAGGATAGTTAATTTCCGTTTGTGCCTGAACAGAAATCGTAATAATAAACAAAAGTAGTTGGTAGAAACGTGCCATTATTTAAGGTCGGATAAGTTGTTTTCGCGTCTAAAACTACTAAAACTAAACCATTCCTTAATTTTTTTGCCGTTTTGATATTTCTCTGCTGAGGTCAATTTTTCGTTGATATATTGAAGGCAGTATCCGTTCTTCTCACCGTTGCTCAGTTGGCATTTGTGGTTCACTTTTCCCATAGAATCGTAAAACAACCACCAGTTAGACTTCTTTCCGTCTTTATAGTGGCCTTCTTGAAGTGGTTTGCCATAGCTATCGTAAAAATACCAATAAGATACGCGTTGGTTGTTTTGGTAATGACCTTGTTCGGATATTTTTCCGTTGGTGTGATAAAACTTCCAGAATTCATCTTTTACACCATTTTTTAACCAACCTTCTTCTTTAATGTTTCCCGTTTGGTAGTATGCTTTATGGTACACCATATTCTCTTCGGGTTGTTGTCCGAAAAAAATAAAGGTTATCATAAGAAACAGCTTGGAGAACATTTTGATAATTATTTAAGGTTATAGTCGGATTTTGAAGAAAGAACTAACAAAAAGCCTTTATGTCTTAACAACTATGACATAAAGGTTTTTTATTGGAAATAGAATAAAGGTTATGCCAACTATTTTTTATTTACCAACTCCATTAAATCAACATCATTACCTAGCAAAACTTCGGTTGGGTTAATACGGCCTTCTTCTGGACCATTCTCTAATTTTAAAACTCCGCGTGGACAAACAGCAGAGCATATGCCACAACCTACGCAACTAGAGCGTACAATATTTTCACCTTTTTGAGCGTAAGCCCGTACGTCAATACCTTGCTCGCAATAAGTAGAACAGTTACCACAAGAGATACATTGTCCGCCATTGGTCGTGATTCTAAATCGGGATTTGAAACGTTGTACGAAACCAAGGTAGGCGGCCAACGGACATCCGAATCTACACCATACGCGGTTACCGAAAATAGGGTAAAAACCTGTTCCTATGACCCCAGCAAAGATGGCACCGATTAACAAACTATAAGTGTTTTGAACGCTTTGTGTTTTAATACCGAGTATAGTTCCGGACTCTGTGAAGAAGCTATATAACGTCATACCTGTCATAACCACGGCAAAAAGTAAGACCCCGTGTATCAACCAACGTTCTACTTTCCAAGAAAATAAAGATTTACTTGAATGTTGACGATAAGGGTCGCCTAAAGTTTCGGCCAAACCTCCGCAACCACAAACCCACGAACAATACCATCTTTTTCCGAAGAAATAGACCATAACCGGTACGATCACTAAGGTCAGGACAACACCCCACACCAGAATGAATAATCCAATACCACCGCTATTAAGTAGTTCTTTTAAATTCCACTGAAAAAAGAAATCATAATCTAAAGGAAACGCATTCTTGAAATCATAATATGGCATTTGTAAACGCACCATTATTTCAGGAATCAGGAAAGCAAAAACGATTTGGAAGAACAAAACTGATGTTGTACGTACCATTTGGTATACGTTGTGACGGTATTTAATATACATACGTACGGCCATTACAGTCATAACTACACAATACATAAAACCATATACAAACCAATGGCCAGCAGGATTTCCACTAAGGCTTTCGCTTATCGGGTCTACCAAAAACGTCCAGTTTACGGCAAATTCTGGGCGGAAGTACAATACCAGATAAAAGGATACTAGGAATATGAATACCATCCAAGCTATCCAACCTCTGTTTGTAGCGCTCTCATGGTAAACACCATCGTTTTTAATGCCCTTTTTACCTAATAGAATAACATTGGGCAGAATGAACATTAACGCTCCAATAATGCCAAGGCCAAAGGTCAAGAACCACATAAGGCCTTTGTTTTGGGCGATAAGGCCAGCGCCGGATTTCTTGCCGATTAAAGCGGCCATATCATGACCACTGGTGTAAATTACCTTTTTGTATTCCTTGTTCTTTTTGTGTTGATTATTTGCGGCATCTAATGCGGAGGTAATTGTTGGCGATAAACTTAGCATGCCATTAAAATCTTTGCCAACCACGTTCTGGTTTATAGATTGGATAAAAACATCACTTTTAATGTTTTTATCCTTTATGATTTGGTCAAAGGTACTTTGGTCCAAACTGAAGGTGCCCAATACGGGTACGACAGTAAAAGTGGTTAGTCCTATCAGAAAAATGACTAGTCCTAAATTCTTTATTGCTTTCATTTTATATCTGGTTAAGCTTTACTGAAAATTCGTTTCCAACTTTTTTTCTTGACGGATAAGCTGGTATGCATAACCGAATTGTATTTTGAAATGATGTCCTCTTCGTAATGAGCATAGAATTCAGGATCAAAATTGGCATCCTTTAAATATTGCATCACATGGTCTATGTCTCTTTCTTCGGTGAGCCAGCGGTCAAATATTTCATGTCGCATTCGAATGCCAAATGTGTTAATACCTAAAAATTTCTTTGAATCTTTATCGAAGGCTGCTGTGATGCAAATTTTTTCGGTTGCATGACGCCAATGAAAATGTTTTTCTTGTTCTTTTTTGATTCTTTCACTAAAAACCCATCCGTAGGTCTGGTATTCTATATCAAGAAATTTGGCTGAATTAAACCAATGTCCGGGATTATATTCTCTTGGTTTGCCGCAAATGGTTTGCGCCAATGTTTCGCCCATCATACGACCGGTATACCAAACAGCTTCTATTGGGCGTCGGTTACCAATGCCTTCGTGTTGTTCGGCACAATCGCCTATGGCATAAATGTCTTTTATATTAGTTTCAAGCAAGCGGTTAACTTTTACGCCTCTTCCTAATTCAATACCTGAATCTTTAAGAAAATCTATGTTCGGAGTTACGCCGGCGGTAAGCCCTACTACGTTACATTCAATAGTTTCGCCCTTGTCCGTAGTAATAGCTTTGGCTCTGCCATTTTCATCGGCTATAATTTCAACTAGATTGGTTTCTAGTTTTAGGTCTATGTGATGTTCCTTTATGTGTTCATTGATCATCTGAGATTCGCCATTAGGTAGAACACCGTTCCAGAAGCTGTTTTCACGAACTAAGAAGGTTACGGGAATTTTCCGAGAGCGAAGCATTTCAGCAAGCTCTATTCCAATAAGTCCGCCACCTATAATAACCGCACGATTACATACTTCTTTATTTGGGGCATTTGCTTCAATTAGGTCTAAGTCTTGTTTTGAATATAAGCCCTGAACCCCTTTTAAGTCCTGGCCTGGCCAACCAAATTTATTAGGCTTTGAACCCGTGGCAATAATCAATTTATCGTAAGCTAATTCTTTGCCTTCAGCTAATACAAGTGTTTTTTTATCATGATCAACAGTAGTAACAAAACCTTTTACCAATTCTATCCTGTTTTTCTTCCAAAACCAATTTTCATAGGGTTGCGTGTGCTCAAATTTCATGTGGCCCATGTATACATACATTAAGGCGGTACGTGAGAAGAAATAATCGGTCTCGGCCGATACGATAGTGATTTTTTTATCGGATAGTTTTCGGATATGCCTAGCGGCTGTTACACCTGAAATTCCATTACCAATAATGACGATATGCTCCATAATTTAATTGGGTTGTTGCGGGTTCTGTCGTTCTTAAAGGTAATACCTTAATTGCCTTTCCTAATTTAGAAACATTTTAAATTCTTGAGATATCTGTAAGGTTTGTGTGGATAAATCGAACTTGTAAGGCCTTGATTTTTAAATTATTGAAAAAATCTCAAAAAATGAGCTTTTTTTGTATGGATGTTAAATTTGTCTCGACAGAAGCGTCAAGATAACAACGAAAATTATCAAATTATGAAATATTCAATTATGGTCTTTTTTCTTTCAATGGCCACAATATCAACAACATTCGGACAGAATACTGATGAGTTTTTTACCAAAGCCGACGCCTTTTTTAAGACGAACGTAACGGATGGCCGTGTTAATTATTCAGCAGTGAAAGAAAACATTTCGGATTTAGATAACTTACTTGAAGCTGCAAAAAAAATAAACGTAACGGAAGCCAATGCAAACGAGTATCAGGCATTCTGGATTAATAGTTACAATCTTCTTGTAATTAAAGGAATAGTAGAAAATTATCCTCTAAAATCTCCTCTGGATGTTGGTGGTTTTTTCGATAATAAAAAATATGAAATAGGAGGGAACAAAACTACTCTTAATGATATTGAGAACAAATTGTTACGAGCAAAATTCCCTGCTGAAGCGCGCTTTCATTTTGTATTGGTGTGTGGTGGTTTAGGCTGTCCTCCCATTATAAACAAAGCATATAAGCCCGAAACTCTAGATGCTCAATTAGAAAAGCAGACCAAGTTGGCCCTGAATGACCCTCAATTTATCCAATTAAATAAAAATAGAGTGAAAATCTCCCAGATTTTTGAATGGTACAAAGGCGATTTTACCCAGAACGGTCAAAGTCTAGTGGGTTTTATCAACAAGTATAAATCAGAACCATTGCCTGAAGGTGCCAAGGTTTCTTATTACCCATATGATTGGACCTTGAACGAAATTAAATAACAACCAGCCCTAATTTTTAAACTAAAACTTATGAAACTAATACAAAGAAATTTTTTTCTTTCAGGTCTTCTTTTGGCCACGACAATAGTATTTGCACAAGATGACGCGAACGATGAAGGTAGTTCTCCCCAGAGTAACATTCAACAATACACGCCTTCCAAATTAATTGGTAAAGGGCAAATAGATATAAAATGGTTCAATAACCTGTACACCCAAACAGAAAGTACTTTTAGTGATGGTAAGGAACCTAGACAAACATTTTTTACTTCTACTTTGGAAGCTTATACCGGAGTGGGAGAAAACAAAAGGTGGAATGTAGGTGCTATTTTTGAGTTTCGTTCCAATGTAGTAGGAGATAGAGATGCTTTAGATGTATTTAAGTTTGATGGAGAAGGTAGTACAGCCCGTTCAGGCCTAACCTCTATAGCACCATCCGTTAAATTCGTGCCTTTTAGGTCTATTAGCAATTTTTCTATTCAGAGTTCTTTCTTTATTCCTTTGGTAGATAATGAAACTGAAAATGGTGTTTTCTTGGATCAAAAAGGATACATCTGGCAAAACCGATTTTTTTATGACTATACTTTTCCAGGAAATAAATGGCAATTGTTTAGTGAGTTGAATTCCGAACTGAGTTTTGGTGATAAGGAGGAAAGTTTTGCCAATAATAGTTTGAACTTAACACCAGGTGTGTTTCTAAGTTATTTTCCAAGCTCTAAATTTACCATTTTGGCCTTGGCACAACATTCTCAACGTTTAGATTTAGGTAACGATTTTGCTCAGGATTTTACTGCGTTAGGTGGTGGTGCAAAATACCAATTGACCAATGCCCTTAACCTTGAGGCATTGTATACCAACTTTGTTAGAGGTAGTAATACCGGTCTTGGGCAAACCTTTAATTTAGGTTTAAGGGCCATTTTTTAAGGGGTAATCATAAATACTGTATTTTAGGGGTCTTAATAACGATACATGCGTAGATTAGGACTCCTTTTTTTATGTCTACTTCAATTTTCTTGCTCTAGTCAAGTTAACAAAAAAATTAACGGCGTCAGCTTTGTTGCCTCCAGAGACGAGGTGCTACAAGAACACGTAGATGGCGTAAAAGAAGTGTATGCCAACCACGCAGCGGTTATGCCTTTTGGCTTTATCCGCGATGTGGCTTCACCTGAAATTGTCTTCAATACGGAACGCCAATGGTTTGGGGAAACCAATAAGGGCGCTATGCAATATATTGGTCTACTGCATAAAAATGGTATCAAGACCATGGTGAAACCGCAGATATGGATTTGGCGAGGGGAGTTTACGGGAACATTGCATATGAACTCCGAGGAAGATTGGAAAAAATTAGAAGTTGCCTACGATAAATTTATCTTGGCCAACGCTAAAATGGCCCAAGAGACCCAATCCGAAATATTCTGCATTGGTACCGAGCTTGAGAAATTTGTAACCAATAGGCCAGAGTATTGGCATGAATTGATTGGAAAAATTAGGGCTATCTACGATGGAAAACTTACCTATGCGGCCAATTGGGACGAATATTCCAGAGTTCCTTTTTGGAAAGATTTGGATTATATAGGGATAGATGCGTATTTTCCGCTGTCGGAAGAAAAAACGCCATCCGTAGAGCAATTACGTGAGGGTTGGCAAAGGTGGAAGGGTGATATTGTTGCCCTTTCCGAAAAAATGGACCGCCCTATTTTGTTTACTGAATTTGGATATAGAAGTATGGACTATACGGCCCATAAACCTTGGTTGGTAGATAAAAATGAGGATGAGGTAAATCTAGTAGCTCAGGTAAATGCTAAAAAGGCCATTTTTGAAGAGTTTTGGGGTGAGGATTGGTTTGCAGGGGGCTATGTTTGGAAGTGGTTTATAGATTACAAAAAATCTGGGGGAGAGAGGGATAATAGATTTACACCACAGAACAAACCGGCGCAAGAAATAATAAAAGAGGTTTATAAAAAGTATTGATATGCGTTCAGTCATTTTTTTTATTCTATTGGTGGTAGCTGTTAGCTGTTCGTCCGATTTGGAAAATCAAGATGCAACATTAAAAGATGCCCTGACCAATAAGACACCGGTTGTTGATAACGTCATTGCCTGTGCGGCCAGTAATGAAAATGATGATTTGGTAAGTGTATTCTTCTATCCAAGAGATGGGGCTACCAATGTTAGGTATTACGAAACCGAAGACACTAATGTGTCAAAAAACGATTATGAGCAATATTACCGATTAGAAATTCCGGCGTTTGATGTTTTTAATGGCTATTTAAAGAAGTTTGAGGTAGCGGTTTCACAAGAGAGGTGGGTCATTGTTAGTTTTGAAGAAGCAGGGAAAATACACCTTTCAAATCCTATTAGATTAAAACATTTTACAAAACCTACAGAATATATTTCTCAGAATATCAAGGTAGATTCGCTTCAGACCGGTATGCCTTTGTTCTCTTGGGAAGACGGAAAATATACGGACTCCAAAATTTATTTTCAAGTTGTATCTGATGATGCAGATAATTTGTTGTCGGGAACATACACCCATGAGAACAGTTTTCAATATTATAACCTAGATAACGTAGTTTTAAACATTACAAAAGGTACCCCTCCGGCATTAAATGCGGAGGCTGATTATGATTTTACCTTAATGGCTGTGAGTGAGGATAATTGGGTAAACCTTTTTTCGGAAATAGAGTTTTGATATAGGTCGGTTATACTATATTTTGGCAGTATAGTTTGAGGGAAACATAATTGCGTTTACGGTCTCATCATATTAAAGCATGGCTATAAGAATACTTCTGTTTTTTATTGTTGTATTAAATGGATTGTTCTCGTTGGCACAAGATGCAACCGTTGTAAATGTTCAGGTTCAGGGAGCTAAACGAACCAAGACTACTTTCCTGAATAACTTGGTTACCCTAAAAGCTGGTATGGAACTGGATTCCGTTCTTTTGGAGCAAGATGTTGCTCGTCTCCAGCGGTTACCTTCCGTATCTCACGCTTATTATCAAGTTTTTTCATCAGACACTAATGTTAATGGGTATAATGTATACTACAATGTAGAGGAGAACTTTACTTTAATTCCTTTTGCCAACCTTTTTTCTTCATCAAATGATGCTTTTGCCTTTAGAGTAGGCTTACAGGAATTTAATTTTTTAGGTAGAGGAATATCCCTTGGAGGTTTTTATCAGTATGATGTGTTTAATTCCTTTGGGGTAGCTCTCCGGGCTCCACATCTGTTCAGTAGAACTACGGGATTATCTTTAAGTTATAACGATTTTACGACTCAAGAACCTGTTTTCTTTGATGATACAACGGCCGATTATAGGTATAATAATCGCGGGTTTGAAATAATGGGCCTACATGAATTCAATTTTAAAAATCGAATAGAATTAGGAGGAAGTCTTTTTACTGAAGATTATGAGTACTTGTACGGGGCTACTAGTAACAATGTGCCTAGAAGTTTAAAGGTGGATAAGCATCTTTTAAAATTCATTTACAATTACGAAAACATAAAGTACTTTTTCTATTTTTTAGATGGATTTAGAAGTACTTTAAACTTTCAATACGTAGGTAGTACGGATACCACTTTACCGGAATTTTTAATTGGTTTTAATGACTTTGTTTACTTTAAACGAGTTGGTGATAAAGGCAATTGGGCAAATCGTCTTAGGCTAGGGTTAGCGAGTAATGTAAACACGCCTTTTGCTCCTTTTACAGTAGATAATAATCTAAATATACGTGGTGTTGGTAATACAATAGATAGAGGTACCGGTGCTATTGTTTTTAATACAGAATACCGTCATACGCTTATAGAGGAAAATTGGTTTGTGTTGCAGGGAAATTTCTTTGTTGACGGTGGGTCATGGCGTAATCCAGGTGGTAGTTTTAATGATTTTTCCGATAAAAGTAATATTCGTATTTACCCGGGAATAGGACTTAGATTGATGCATAAGCGCATCTTCAATGCCATTTTTAGAATTGATTACGGTTATGGTGTTACCAAAGATGCTTCTAGAGGGCTTGTTTTTGGTATTGGTCAGTACTTCTGATCAAACGTTCCAGTACTTATCATACTCTTCTTGAAAGGTTAATGTCTCCATATTGGGCATACGGTCAATTAACAAGATTCCGTTAAGGTGGTCCAGTTCATGTTGAGCGACAATTGCCGAAAAATCATTAAGAACTCTTTCAAACTTCTCTCCGTTTGTATCAAATCCGCTTAATTTTATTTTCTTGTAACGCTTTAGCCTGCCGCGTATTCCCGGTATGGACAAGCACCCTTCCCAACCTTCAACTTCCTCAGAAGATAGGGGTTCTATTTCTGGATTTATCACGGTAGTAAGAGAAAAAGAACCTTTGTCCGGGTAGCGATCGTTCTTTTTCATTTCCATGGCAAAGACCCTTTTAAGGACTCCCACTTGTATTGCGGCAATACCTGCCCCGCTTTCCGCACGCATGGTTTCGATTAGATCGACTATAAATTTTTGAAAACCGGGTGAGGTTATTTCGTTTGGTTCAACCGCTTCAGAAACCTTTCTGAGTAAAGGATTCCCCATTTTTATAACTTCAAGAACAGCCATATCTTCTATTTTATTGGGCTAAATTTACAACGTTCTCTGTTTCTATTTTTGAAAGCTCTTCTAATTTCTTTTTTTCAAATAAAGAAGGTAGTTCCGTTAACGGTGTGCCAATTGGGGCTTTGTAATTTATGTAGTCTTGAAATAGAATGCCATCAACCGTTCTACGGTTATATGCACTTCTAAAGCGCACGCCACCATTGTTAGTTTCATATTTGTAAGCTAAGTAATCTACGGTTTTAGAATTCGTATTGATCCAGTACATAAAAACATCGTCATGATCGGTGCCTCCTCCTTTCTGGTCAAAAGATACTTCTACTGCTTTATAATCTTCACCGTTAATTTCAATACGCTCAATGTAAGTTTTGTTTACGGCTATATCATTTAACTTATGGGGTAGTGTAGCAAAATAGATAACTGAATTTAAGGCTTCTTTATATTTGTCATTGTCTTTTGTTGAGAGTGATACAGGTTTTCCGTTTACGGTACGTAATAATTTACCATTGTCAAGCGTATCTATAGTGTCATTTATGGCTACCGTATAGATGTATTTATTGCCGTCATTTTGAAAAGTATAATCTTTATCCCTAAACGTAAAACCATAATGGGCCTTGTTGTAGCGATTTCCGCCATGCGCAATAATCGTTTCTAGGACTAAAATTTCTGCCTCGTTCGGTTCTTCTCTTAATGTAGAAGAATCAACGGAATGGTTAGTTTCTATAAAGGATTCTTCTGCGTTTTCTTTTTCCTTGGATTTACAAGAAAAGAACCCCACTAATACTGATAAAATGATAAGATAATAGGTGACTTTCATAGGAGTATTTAAATTTCTACAATCCCTTTTGGGCTTTGTATAATGGCTTTCAGGCTTATAGTTTCATTGCGTTCTACCCGCAATAATACACCTAAGTTTTTGAATGTGTTAAGGAGTAGGTCGGGTTTTGGGTGTGTACCATACACTTCAATCAATTTACAGCCCATATTAGGCAGCGTATCATGCGGATGAGTTTCTGATTGGCTCCAATCTACCATAAAAGGAACAAGCTCTACTTCTGGTGCGGGCAGGGGTAAAATAAGTTTCCATTGTAATAATGATCCGTTTGCCGTATTGCGGCTTCCGCCAGTAATATGCCTCATTCCAGCTGTATATTGCTTTAATATTTCAGCATCTTTTTCAAGTTGGTCGGATTTTATTGCCCAGCGAGTTATTTGGTCTTTCTTAAGTATGTCTACGCCCATCCATCTTGGTGGAGGTACATTTTTATTGTTTTCATCAGCGGCCAAAAGTTCTAAATAGGTGCCGTTATCTAGGTTGATCAGAGCGTTTTTTGTACCCTGCGTAGTGTGGTACCCTCCAAAAATAGCGGTTACGCCCAACTTCTTTTCCAAGGAGGTAATTGCCGAATCTAAATCACGCACAGTAAGGACAATGTGGTCCAGTAGCCTAGGGTTAAAATTGAGAGCTGTCATAAAGATAAAGATATTTTAAAAGTAGTCAGTTGGATCATATACTTCCGAAAATTACCATTCATTCTCCCTATTGTACCGTTTCTGGCTGTTGGATGGAAATATCTTTGTGCCAGTTAAAACCTAAAAGTAATATTATGAAAAGAGCATTGATAATAGGAGGTAGTAGTGGAATAGGAAAAGCAACGGCTGAAAATCTATTAAATGAGGGCGTAGAGGTGCATGTGGTTGGAACAAATCCTGAAAAGTTATCAGCATTTAACGAAGAGGCTATGGGTAGTTTAAAAACCTTGAAGATAGATATTACCAATGCTGATGATTTGGCCAAGCTGAACCAACAAATTAATGGGTGGGATAATCTGGATTATCTAGTAAATGCATCGGGTATATTTGGTCCAAAACCTTTTTTGGACCATAGTGTAGAAGATTATGATTCTTACATGAACTTAAACAGAGGGTTCTTCTTCATTACTCAAACAGCAGCCAGAAAAATGGCAGCTACAGGAGGCGGTTCTATTGTAAATGTAGGCTCTATGTGGGCGAAACAAGCGGTGAAAGTAACTCCGTCATCTGCATATTCTATGCAAAAGGCCGGTCTGCACTCTTTAACCCAGCATTTGGCTATGGAGTTGGCAGATTCCAACATTCGGGTAAATGCCGTATCTCCAGCAGTGGTTGAAACTCCTGTTTATGATACTGTTTTTGGAGGAAAGGAAGAGGCGCATAAAGCTTTGCAAGGTCTTCATGGTTTCCACCCTATTGGTAGGTATGGAAAGCCGGAAGACGTGGCAAATACCATTACGTTTTTACTTTCGGACAAAGCTTCGTGGGTAACGGGTGCTATTTGGGATACGGATGGTGGCGTAATGTCGGGAAGAAATTAACGGCTTATACTTATTAAGTTTTAACGCAGTTCAAAATGCTTGCATTTCTGGATTGCGTTTTATTGCTTTAAAACGTGTAATTTCATATTAGAATTATGGTAACAACAACTTCGGATTACATTATAATAGGGGCCGGGTTATCAGGTCTTACGTCTGCTTATCATTTAAATAAAAGTGGAAAAACTGATTTTACGATACTGGAGTCTCGAGACCGAATAGGTGGGCGTATTGTAACCCAGAATGGCATTGACTTTGGGGCGACTTGGTTTCAGACGCATCATGAAACTGTAATTGGTCTTTTGGATGAACTTGGTGTAGCTAAATATCATCAGTACAATCAAGGAAAGAGTGTTTTGGTTTATAGCACCATGGCGCCAGAGCACTATTTTGAGAATGATCCGGATACGCCATCCGCTTATCGTATTAAGGGGAATTCTCAAGCTTTGATTCAGGCTTTGGCCAGTCCTTTTTCCAAGAAAATTAAGTTGAATACAAGTGTGACGGATATTCATGAAACCAAAAATGGTATACGTGTAGAGACCGATAAGGAAACCTATTTTGCTAAAAAAGTGATAGTGACCATTCCACCGTTAATAGCTACGCGAATTTCTTTTACGCCAGAATTGCCATCTGAGGTAAATAACGCAATGAACAAAACCCATACGTGGATGAGTAACGCTATTAAAGTAGGGTTGACGTTTAAGACCCCTTTTTGGAGAGAAAAGAATTTTTCGGGGATGGTCATTGGTCAGGTAGGTGCCGTTACGGAATTGTATGACCATAATGATGATGTTAATTCTCATTATGCGCTTATGGGTTTTGTAAATGAGGGGCTTAGGGATGTCTCAGAAGAAAATAGAAAACAACGGATTCTAGATTACTTATCCAAATATCTGGGAGCAGAGGTTTTGGATTACCTTACCTACCAAGAAAAGGATTGGTCTCAAGATAAACATACTTCTTGCGAGACCATTAAGTCTATTTATATGAGTCCGTCTTACGGGAACCCTGTTTTTGCCAAAAGTTATATGAACGGTAGACTTCGGCTCTCTGGAGCCGAGACTTCGGCAATTCATGGAGGGTATATGGATGGTGCCATCTATAGTGGAATCAATGTGGCTGAAAAATTTATGGAGTAGTCCGTTAGTGAACTCTGTCTTTTACGACCAAGCGGTTGTAAACCAGCACCAACCTAAACGAATGCAACGTTCAAAAACAAAGATTGAACAGTATCACCTTCATAAATCAGACCCTCGAAAACTTCAGTTTGAGCTGTATAATCTAAATGCCTACAGGAAAAAAAGTGGCAATTTGGCTGCGGTACCACATTCTCATAGCTATTATCAAATTATATGGTTTTTTAATGATGGTGGTACACATACCGTAGATTTTAAAAAGTATGCTATTAAAAAGAATACCCTGCTCTTTGTTACAAAAGACCAGGTGCATGCTTTTGATAAAAATGAGGAGGTCCAAGGTTGGCTTATTCATTTTAATGAGAGCTTTTTTAAGCATACGGATGTAGATATGTTTTTGAAATTCAACATATTTCATATGTTAGAAAAGCCTTGTTATACCATTGAAGGAGCTACCGTAAATATAGCTTCAACCTATATTTCTTTGATACAAACCGAATTGGAGGAGCGAAATCGTTTTGGTTACGAAGACAGTATCCGTTTTTTATTAAAGGCCTTTTTAATACAGTTGGAGCGTTTTCATCAAGAAGATGCTCATAGTCCCATTCAGCTTAATAGTCTTTACGAAAGACAGTTTTTTGAGTTTAAAGAATTGATAGAGGCTCATTTTAAAGAAGGTCTTTCGGTGGGTGAATATGCCAATATTTTAAATATTTCACCTAAGACATTATCTACCTTAACTAACGCAGTGGTGGGGAGGTCACCATCTCAGGTTATTGCTGAGCGAACTATATTGGAAGCTAAAAGATTGGTGCGGTTTACTACACTTCAGATTAATGAAATTGCATTCCGATTGGGATTTGAGGATGCCTCGTACTTTGTAAAATATTTTAAAAGACATATAGGGCAATCGCCCAAAAGCTATCGGCAAAGTCAATTTACTTGAGGTATATAGCATATGGACTGTTGAAGAAATCGTTAACTAAATTATTCAAAGCCTTCTTGTTTTATTCGGTTGTTCTTTAATTTTGTATCGGATTCCAATAATTTTAGGCATTGTTTTTGATTTTCACAGAAAGAACCATTTTCTTGGTCAAACAGATATATGTCGGTTTTTGATACAGTTTATTCAATGATTTATAGTTTTTCTTATCGCTTAAAAATAGCAGGTTTGCTCGTTATTGCTATTGGTTTTACAATGTCGTCTTTTGCTCAGGATACGATCAAAACCGTTGTTGCCGAAAAGGGCGATGGTATACTTTCTTTATTAAGAAAACAAGGGGTGAACCCTTATGATCACTATGATGATTTTATATCAATGAATATTGAAAATCTACGCGATAGCATTCACCTGTATGCGGGTAGAACCTACAAAATACCTTCCGCGGACTTGGACACTGTAGATGTTGTGGACTCTATACAGAGAAAAACCAAAGAAATAAAAAAGATAGAAGGAAAGAAATACGCCATATTTGGGAAAGATCATGAGACGGTAATACCTAATAGCGAGCAGTTAAAAGGTGCGGTCTATTACCTGGTTTCTGGCCATGGTGGTCCAGACCCCGGAGCAATGGCTACTTATGGCGGAAAATCTATAGCGGAAGATGAATACGCGTACGACATTACGTTGCGTTTGGCCAAAGAGCTATTGTCACACGGGGCTACGGTATATATTATCATTAGAGATGAGAACGATGGAATCAGGGATGAGCGTGTTCTAGAAATAGATCATGATGAAGTGGCGTACCCCAATAAGACTATACCATTGAACCAAGTGGCCCGTTTAAGACAGCGGGTAGATATTGTAAATGACCTGTACAGACAAAATAGGGGTAAATACCAACGCCTCATAGTTACGCATATAGACAGCCGTAGTGTGGGGCAGAACATAGATGTATTTTTTTACCACCATGAAAAGAGCAAGAATGGTAAAAAGTTGGCAGAAAGCATACATAAGACCTTTCAGAAAAAATATAAAAAATATCAGCCTAACCGGACCTATTCGGGAACATTTGAAGATAGAACTTCATTGTATCTAGTAAAAAAGACACATCCGGCAATGACCTTTATAGAGGTAGGGAATATTAGAAATAAGAAAGATCAAAGACGGATCCTGGATCCTGAAAACAGACAAGCTTTGGCCAAATGGATTAGCGAAGGGGTTCTTCTTGATCACGAGCTAGGGGAAATAGGACCTATTCGCTAAACGGAAATCTTTCTTTTGTAATAGTCGTACAACTGCTCTGGCCCTGCTCCTAAGTAGTTTTTTAGGTGCATCATTCCAAAATGATACTGCAGTTTTAGCATACCTCTTTCTTCATACCTTCTTGCTGAGGTTTTTACGTGTCGTGGCAAGATTTTAAAGGAAGTTTTTTTGTATAATCGGCCTATAAATTCATTGTCTTCATAGACTACATAGGCTTCGTTGAACCCACCTGAGCTCTTAAAAAATTGCTCTGTTATGAACAAAGATTGGTCTCCGCCCCTACATAATTTATGGTTAACGCGGGTAAACCAGGCAAAAAAGCTTAAGAAATTACTATCGCTATCAAACTTCATTTGGAAACAACCCGTTTTATGACCACTCTCTACGGCGTTTACTATAGATTGGTCAAAATCTTTTGGAGGTAAAGTGTCGGCATGAAGGAAATAAAGGATTTCAGCGCTTGCATACTTGGCTCCATGATTTAATTGTTTAGAGCGGCCCCTGGGGGAATGTATAGCCTTTCCACCATTTTGTTCTGCTATTACTACTGTATTATCAATACTTCCGCCATCTACGATCAATATTTCTTTGATGTTTTCAGGGGAGCTGTTTTCGGTTAGATAGTTGAGTGTGTGGGCAATGCCTTCGGACTCGTTCAATACCGGAATAATAATACTTATTTGAAGTCTATTTTTTCTCATTTAAACTCCAATCGTAAGTAACATACTTAATACTCGCCTTTGGATTGATGTCCGTATGGCTATATTCTTTGATATAATCTATAAGGTTACCGTTCTCGGTAAAATCCTTCTTATACCATTTAAAAATATTAGAAAGCTGTAGTTTTTCTTTTGAAATGTTATTTCGCGTCGGGTCGTTCACAAAATCCTCGGTGGCTTTTTGTAGTTGATTCTCCAATGCTGAGGCTGTATATGCTTCGTTCAATAATTTTGGACATGAAAAGGAGGCGCAGTTGATGGCAAAATGAATTCTGGGCTCGTCCATTTTACGGAGAATTTTATGTTCAATATCGCCTAATGAATAAGTTTCGCTGCCAATTTTAACCCATTCTTTTCCCCATGGGTCCTTAATGTCTTTTATGCTTTTGGTAGGGTAATTATCTAAAATTAGCTGTACAGTAGCGGCATTGTAAAGGTTAATGTAATAGGCAAGTCCTTCCTCTTTTGACCATTTTTCAGACGGCTTGGTATGTGCCAAATCATCTAGATAGGAGGTAAGGGCGGCTTGGTCGGTCTTAAAAGCTTTATAGTCTACATTACCTGTGTTATCTACATACTTTTTTAAGAGGGAGTTCCAAGCGGAGTGATTTAAAATTTCATTTCGTTCGCTACCAAGAAATTGGTGTTGCGGCATTTCTTTTCCTCCAAAAAAGGAAAAAAGGCCCGCTAAGGAAAAAATTGATAACACTGCCATTTTAGCCATTAAATTATATTGCATACCGTCTATGGTTTAGCAATAAGTAGCGGATTAACACAAAAACTTACATTTAGGAGTTAACCTGTTTCTGTTTTAAGTTCAAAAGAAATAGTCTATAACGTTTTAATCAGCTCCCGAAATAATTTTACCATTTTCGGTTCCGCAGCTTCGGCCGTTTTAAGTATGCGTTGTATGTCCGCTGGTTTTAAGTTGTCCGGATTACATTCATCGGTAATTACCGAAACGGCAATAATGGGCACGTTTAGGTGATTTGCAACAATAACTTCGGGCACCGTACTCATACCCACTGCATCTGCGCCAATAATTTTCAGCATTCGATATTCTGCTTTGGTCTCTAATTGTGGGCCTACTACGGAAACGTATACACCTCTGTGAAGTGTTATTTCTTCTTGCTCCGCAATTTTAGAGAGGGTTTGGCGCATGGGTACGTCATATGGTTCTGACATGTCTGTAAAACGGTCGCCAAACTGCCCAACGCCTTTAAATGCCAATGGAGAACCGCCTTGGAGATTAATATGGTCTTCAATAAGCATTAAATCACCTTCCTTGTAGTCTAAATTGATGGCGCCTGCAGCATTAGAAATAAATAATTTTTTAATACCCAGTTGGTGCATTACACGAATGGGATAGGTAATATCCATAAAATCATACCCTTCGTACAGGTGAAAACGCCCTTGCATGACTACTGCCTTTTTGCCTTCCAAAGTACCATAAATGAGCTTTCCGGAATGAAACTCTACAGTTGCCAAAGGAAAGAAGGGTATATGGTTGTAGTGTGCTTCTATCGGGTCTTCTATCTGGTCTGCTAGTTTGCCAAGGCCGGTACCCAGTACAATACCAATTTCAGGATTATCAAATCCTTTGCTCTGTAAGTAGGCTACAGACTCGTTTAATTGTTTGCGTATCATGCTTTAATATGTTTTAAATAGGGGTGAAAGGCGTCTACATCTTTGATGTCCTCATAAATGTCTACATCGTTTCGCTCTTCTAAAATATGATATTTTTCGTTTTTTAAATTTTCTAAGGTATCGGTTAGAACGGTGTTTTTGCCCCAATCTTTATTGGAAAATAGCTCCGGTTTAAAGGAATTCATTCCTAAAAGATAGTAGCCGCCGTCTTCTGCAGGTCCAACCACAAAATCCTTTTTCTTCAATTCCGAAAAAGCGTTTTGTAAATCACTTTCGTTAAGGTCGTACATATCGCTTCCAATAACGAGAATACGTTCAAAACCTGAAGCGAACCCATCTTGAAAAGCCTTTGCCATTCGGATACCTAAATCCTCGCCTTGTTGTAACCTTTTATCAAATATGCTCGAGCTCCAGATATCATCTTCCCAAACTTCTTCTGAGTACCACACTTGTTTTGCGGCATTTAGGTTTTTTGTGATGTTAACTGTGTGGTTCAGTAAAAACTTGTAAATGTCCAGAGCTATTTCGTTTCCAACAGTGGCTGCCAACCTAGTTTTGCATTTGCCCAATTGTGGGTTGCGTGTAAAGATGAGCAGAAGATTTTTAGATGCTACATTGGTGTAATTTACCGTAGCTGCATCTTTTTGTTTTTCTTGAGGAGATATAATACTCAAATGAGAAAGGTTTTAATTGTTTGTAATGTGTTTAAATTGCTTGAGTCTATTGGACGTTTTATTTGTCGTAAACTTTCTCTCCACTAGTAAGCAATTTGCCCCAATGTTTATTAAAAGCATGTACTTGCTCGGTTTCATTCCCAGAGGGGTCATACACAGGGTTTCCTTCGTTTTTCCATTCAAAAATACCTCCGTAGAGATTTTTAACGTTGGTGTAACCGGCTTTTTCTAACTTCTCGCCAATGTTTTCCGATCTAACCCCAATAGAACAATAAACGATTATTTCACTGTTTTTATTTTGAAGTTTTTGAACAACGGAATCTAATTGAAAGGTGTCATATCCCACCCAAATAGCATTTTTTAAGTGGCTAACGTCAAATTCAGCTTTTTCTCGGGCATCCAATAAAATAGGATTTGTATCGCTTTTAAGGGCGTCAACATGAATATACTCTACAGATTCTTTGTTGAGTTTTTTCAGGGTTTTGTCAATCTTGTTCTGTGAAAAGGAAATTGAAACAACCCAAAGAAATAGTATAGTGCTTAACCATGTTTTCATGAGAGTGGTGCTAGTGGTACAACTACAAATATACTATTAAAAAGAGTGGGTGTTGTTAAGTAAAAACTAAGGATTGCGGAGGTCTATATGCTTTTTTTCTACCATCTCAAGAGCCAGTGCTTCTAAATCTATACCCATATTTTCTTTGTTGACTTTAAGTGCTTGTGTACGGAGCGCTATGGGTAGATTGGAGTAACCGTCTTTTGCGCCCAGAATCATTCCTGCCACTGCGGCAACGGTGTCATTGTCGCGCCCGTAGTTGACTATGAATTGAAGTGTTTTTTCAAAATCGCCTTCTCCATATTCTAATGCGGTAATTAAAATCTGCCAAATTTCTCCAGAGTGAAAGGGAATGGCTTTTTCGTTTTCCTCTAAAAATTGATAGGCCAGTTCTTGGCGGGTCCATTCCTTTTGGGTCCCGTTAAATCCCTCAGGAATTTTAAATAGAATACTGTCTTGAGGCGTTAAGGTGTCCGCTAATACAAGTTGTTTAATGGATAGTATTTTTTTTACAGAGGCATCGGCGATGTTATAGGAAATACGTCCAACCAGTCTGCTGTCTTGGTATCCCAACGGATCTACAAAGGTGGCCGTGTTTATTATTGAGTCGATATTTTTAGTGCGAAGGGCCATATGTGTCATTGCAGACACTAAAGATGAAATATCCTTAGCATAGCCCAAATCAAACAAAGTGTGGTCATAGGCAAGGGTATAGGAGTCTTCTGGACTGTTGCTTATGAGTCCGAACATAGGCGTGTACAATTGCCCGGCACAAGACATTTCTCCACCGTAAAAGCGGTTCATGGCTTTAAGGTAGGTTTCGGTATCTTTTTGGTAGGCCATGCTTACGCGGGCCCATTCTTTGATCCAGTCTATTTTTTCAATTTGTGTGTCTAGAAAATCGGTGTCCGGTACAGAACCGTTATCACTTATGGTTTTTGTGAGCGATGCATAATATTCCGTTATGAAATGGGTGAAGTTAGTAGCATTGAAATCTCCCTTATTTTTTGACAGATATTTAACCATGGCGTATTTCCAACGGGTATCGTCCGTTGTGGCGCCGGCAATTAAATTATGGTCCCATGTGCCTTCTGGCGATTGTTGGCGTACGGCTGGGGTAAGGGTGGTAATGTAGCCGTATTTAAGTTGAATGTCTTTTCGGGACCACATTTCGGTAGAGGCGCCCATGGCATCACCAATGGCGGAACCCACCAGGGCTCCCAAAACTTTATCGTAATACACTTTTTCTGAAAGGCTTAGTGTGTCTGAAGTGTACGCGTCCTCTTTTGGAGCGGGTATATCTAGAGGGGTGGAGTTCTCTTTACAACTAATGAAAAGAAGTGTAAGGACGCAAATTATCAGTCGTTTCATGGAGACAAAATAAGTTTACGCGCTTTTTTTAGAAGCTTACTTTTTTCTTTTAAGGTGCGTTCCAGAGGTAATTGTGCGAGCCCTATTAACCGTCTCATAATCTCTATACCGGCCACTTGCGACATTAGTTCCAAATTAGCCTCTCCTTGATAGGCTGCGTGAATACGTTTTAGGTAGCCTTTTTTGCCCGTTGCCATAATGATATGTGCGGACATAACACCTAAATCAAACTCAGGAAAACCTACAAAACCGAATTCAGGGTCTATGATGTAAAGATTTTCAGCTTCTGTCATCCAGCTTCCGGGGTAGTAATCACCATGCAATAAGGTGTTCCCGGGCGACAAGTATTTTTTTCCAACCTTTTTTACAACCTTTTTTATCTTTTTATCTTGCTTAAACTGAAGTGAAAGCTCTTGGAGTCCAGGTTGTATATCGTCTAATTGAAATCCGTTGTCCTCTAAAAAGGGAAGTTCAAAAATATGTTGGTGGTTAAGTTGGCGCATTTCTAGGTTTTCCGGAAAGTCGCTTGATACCTTTTTTCGGTGAATAAGCCCTAATATGAAAATTAGCCGGTCTAGCTGTTTGTTAGAGATTGCCTGCTTTTGATAGATGTAGACCATGTCTTCACAATGGCCTAGGTCTTCTAATAACAATAAATGTTCACTGGCATCAAAACCTATAATTTTTGGTACATGGGCATGAACGGCATTATCTCTAACGGCTTGGTAGAATTTTTTTTCTACGGCAATGCGGTCCAAAGGGGCTTTAATTTGTTGGTATTTCTGTACGTAGGGCCTTGACTGTTTTAAAATAAAAGAGCGCTGGTCTGTTGTAATGCGGAGTACTACATTCATGTTGCCGTCTCCCGGTTTTTCTACGGCAGTAATTTTTTCTGCGGTATGTAACCATTCTTTGGCCAGTAGATAATTCTGTAGCTCCTCTAGGGGGGTGTTGGTATCTATTGCAGTCAAAACAGTAGTTTTTTGCAAGATAAGTCCAAAAACAAAAAAATCCTTACCGAAGTAAGGATTTTTTGTGGTGCCTCCAGGAATCGAACCAGGGACACATGGATTTTCAGTCCATTGCTCTACCAACTGAGCTAAGGCACCATGCCCGTTTGCGGGGTGCAAATATAATTTCAATTTTATGATATGCAAACAAAAATCGAAAAAAAGATGTTTGTTAGATAACATTTTTTGATCTTTGCACTTATGAACCTAGTAATAGATGCCGGTAATACTTGTGTGAAACTCGCCGTGTTTGAGGGAGATAGCCTTATTTTTAGGCAGAACTCAGAGGTGCATAATGTAGCTCGGGAGGTAAAGGCAATTTGTGACCATTATCCCAGAATTAAACGTGGAATAATAGCTTCCGTAGGAAATTTAGACCCTAAAGTGATGCCAGTGTTGACTGTTTTCTGCGAGGTTCATGAATTGACGCCCGCTAGTAAAACTCCTTTTAAGAACTCTTATGCAACACCACAATCCTTAGGGGTTGATCGTATTGCTTTGGCAACGGCGGCATTTTTTCACAACCCAAAAGGGAATAGTTTGGTGATTGACGCAGGAACCTGTATTACTTATGATATGGTAAATGATTATGGAGAGTATTTGGGAGGGGCTATTTCACCCGGTTTACATATGCGTTATAAGGCACTGCACGAACAAACATCAAAATTACCATTACTAAAGCCAGAAGAAATCATTGACTATATTGGAAACTCTACCGATACCAGTATTCATAGTGGAGTGGTGAACGGTATATGTCAGGAAATAGACGGTGTAATAGACCAATACAAATCTCGTTTTGCAGATTTAACAGTTATTTTAACAGGCGGTGACATGCTATTTTTGTCTAAACGGTTAAAAAATACCATATTTGCGGACTCCAAATTTCTCCTTGTAGGATTAAATTATCTGTTGGAATACAACAAACGCTAATGATCAGAAAAATAGGTTTTGCCATAATTTGCCTTTTTGCAACGGGCATGTACGCTCAAGATGGTTCGGTTTCCCCATATTCATATTTTGGTTTAGGAGAGTTAAGAAGCGGTTCTACCGTAGAAAACCAAATGATGGGTGGGATAGGAATGTATGCAGATAGTATTCATGTTAACTTAACAAACCCTGCTGCGTACAGCAAATTGGGAATCCAAGGTCGTGATGATTTTGGGATAACAACGTATACGGCCGGTATATCGTACAAGCAAACAAGTTTAAAGAGTTATACGGAGAGTCAGACCACCGCGGTTACAAATCTGGATTACCTTTCTATAGGTTTAAGTATTAAAAAGGGTCTGGGAGTAGGTTTTGGTATTATCCCTTACTCTTCGGTAGGATACAATTTTGAAGATTTGGTAGGAGCTGAAGGTTCTCAAGAAATCAACCAGTACTCAGGAGAAGGTGGTGTAAATAAGGCTTATGTGTCCGTTGGATATGAATTTGCCAAAAATTTCTCTTTTGGTATTACGGCAAATTATAATTTCGGAAGAATAGAGACGCTTAAGGTTCAAAGCACGGAAGGTGTGCTTTTGGGGTCTAAAGATGAAAGGGTCTCAAGAATAAATGGGGTGGATTTAAATTACGCCCTTAGCTATACTCCGGCAATTGATGAAAAACATACTTTGTTTACATCTTTACGCATAAATACTCAAGCCAATCTTACGGCAAGGAATACGCAGAGAATAGGTTCTTTTATAGGGAGTCCAACTCAAGAACGCTTCGTAAATGAAGTAAACTTGGCTGCTCAGGGTCTAGAAGATACCGGAGTAACTATACCTACAACAACTACTTTAGGTGTAGGTTACGGTAAGGATATGCAATGGTTTTTAGGTCTGGAATATAGTTTTCAGAAGCTAACGGATTTCTCAAACGACTTTCTGGAAATAAACAATTTGGTATACAAAGATGCTAGTACTTTGGCATTGGGTGGTTTTTATACACCTGAAAGAAATTCTTTTGGGAGTTACTTTAAAAGGGTTACTTATAGGGCTGGTTTACGCTTAGAGAAGACCGGAATGTATGTTAATGAGAAGGATATAAACAATTTTGGCATAACTTTTGGATTGGGTCTACCGTTGGGTAACAATCTCTCAAACCTTAACTTAGGATTTGAGTACGGGAAAAGAGGGACTACCGCAGCAGATCTAATAGAAGAGAGTTATTTTAAAGTCAACCTAGGATTGTCTTTAAATGACCAGTGGTTTAGAAAAAGAAAGATAAATTAAGATTGTAAAATACTTGAGATTTCATTAGTGTTTAACCGATTAATTAGAGAATGATTGAGTAAATTCGCAAAAAAAATCTCAAAAAGACAATTTCTAAATTTACTTTAGACCTCTTGGTTAAAAATTAGTACATTACCCCTCCAAAAATTAGAACATAAAAAACGAGCCATAACGACTCTGGGCACTAACCACGATTTTGTTTGGCAATTTGTAATTTGAAAAACAAGTAAAAAATTAAAGATGAAAACAAAACTTTACTTCACGGCGATTATGCTTTTAGGGTTTATGGGAGTAAGTAATGCCCAAGCTCAAAATCAAGAATGTATGACCAACTTATCTATATATGTTGAGCATGCAAAAGTGAAAAACTATGAGGCGGCATACACACCTTGGAAAATGGTGTATGATAACTGTCCTGATATCAACCGGGCGAATTTTATCTATGGCGAAAAGATATTGGCCGACAAAATAGAAAAATCATCTGGCGCCGAAAAAGACGGTTTTGTTAAGGATATGTTGGCTTTGTACGATAATAGTGCAAAGTATTTTCCAGCAAAATATTCACCAGGTGTGGTAGGCATAGACAAAGCTTTGTTTTTGTATGACAATAAAATGGCTTCTGATGATGAGCTATACAAATTATTAGGTGATGCATTTGAAAAGGATTCTAAAAATTTCAAGAACCCTAAAGCTTTATATCTTTATTTCTCAAGTCTAGTAGATTTGCATAAAGGAGGTAAGAAAGACTTGCAAGAAGTTTTTGATGTTTACGATAACGTAAACGATAAAATTGAGGAAGAAAACAAAAAGCTTACAGGGATAATTACAACTTTACTTCCAAAGGATTCTACGGGTACTATTACTTCTAAAGAAAAGAGAAGTTTAAAAATTGCAACTACCAACTCTGAGTCTTACGGTAAGATTGCTGGTAGTGTAGACTCTAAGCTTGGTGCGTTGGCAGATTGTGACAACCTTATTCCTTTATACGAGAAGAGTTTTGAAGAGAAAAAAGGAGATGTTACCTGGGTAAAAAGAGCGGTAGGAAGAATGTTCAACAAAGAATGTACTGATGATCCTTTGTTCCAGAAATTGTTTGAAGCTCAGTTGGCTTTAGATCCATCGGCTAGTGCATACGTTTACGGTGGTACTTTAAAAATGAAAAACGGTGATACTAAAGGAGCTCTTGCAGATTTTGACAAGGCTATGAGTTTAGAGACCGATTCGTACAAGAAATCTGATATTGCTTATAAAGTAGCGGTTATTAATAAAAGAAAAGGAAGTAAGTCTACAGCTAGAAAATATGCTCAAATGGCCATTAGCGCTAACAAAGCAAATGGTAAGGCTTATTTGTTAATAGCAAACCTTTACGCAACAAGTGCAAATGATTGTGGTAGTACTCCTTTTGAGAAGAGAGCTATCTATTGGAAGGCTGCAGATATGGCTCGTCAGGCCGGTCGTGTAGATCCTTCTGTTAGTGGGGCTGCTAATCAATCTGCTGCAAGTTATGCTGCAAAAGCACCGTCTAAAACGGATATCTTCAACTCAGGTATGGCTGGTAAAACAGTAACATTCAGTTGTTGGGTAGGTGGTAGCATAAAAGTACCGAACTTATAGAAAGATGATTTCATCTTACGGATATAGTCTTAAAAGTATTGCCATGGTTTTTACCATGGCAATACTTTTTTTTTCATGTCAAGATAATTACGAAAGATCGGGGCAGGAAAAAGTGCCTTTAGTATACCCTATGGGTATTGCCGAAAATTTTAGGGCGACGTACACCGAGGCTAGAGATGTGCTTGAAAGTGAAGACTCCACTTCTACTAGGGTAGTGGCTGTACTGACCAGTCCGTTAAATGAAGATTATAATAATTTAAAGTTTCCATATCGTACCTTTCCAGATGGGCTTTTGGTGCATTATTTTAACGAAGCCGGAGAGAAGAGTATTATTAAAGCGGATTATGGTATTATTTATTCTGCTACAAATGTGATAGATTTACAAGGCAATGTTGTTATTGAAAGTCACGATGGGAAAAAGCTTGAGACGCCTCAATTGTTTTGGGATCAAGATGATAATTGGATTTTTACCCAAGAGAATTTTAAATTTACGAATCCCGAGGATGGAACTATAATGGATGGTGAAGGAATGGATTTTAATAGGGATTTAAGTTTCTTCAATGCCCATAAAACCTATGGTCTAATGACTATTAAAGAAGAATCGAATGATTAGAATTTTAAGATATACCGAATATTTGTACTTGGCTGTCGCCTTTTTTTCGTTGTATAGAATTTTTACAGATTGGAGTATCGATAGGCAATCTGCCTATCTATTTATTTTCTTTGCCGCAGTTTCAATAGGAATGTTCTTTTTTAGAAGAAATTACAGGAAAAAGTTTGAACAGCGTAAACAAGATAATCAACAATAATTGTGGAAACGCCCATTTTAATTATTGTTTTGTCCCTGTTGTTTTCAGCTTTTTTTTCAGGGATGGAGATTGCATTTATTTCCGCCAATAAAATACACATTGAAATAGAGAAGAAACAAGAAGGTCTATTGGCCAAAGTGCTAACGCGCTTAACCAAGAAGCCATCTAAGTTCATTGCCACAATGCTCATAGGTAATAATATCGCCTTGGTGATATACGGTTTATTTATGGGTGATTTGCTCATGGCGTGGTTTCAGGGTATGGCGCCGGTTAATAGTGAGTTCCTTAATCTGTTTTTAGGAGATTTCAGTTTGGTGACCCAAACCGTAATATCTACATTGATCATCCTTTTTACAGCAGAGTTTCTTCCTAAAGTTCTTTTTCAGATTTACTCTAATACTTTACTTAAGTTTTTGGCTATACCGGCCTATCTGTTTTATATCGTCTTTTCGGTAATTTCGGAATTTGTCATTTGGGTGTCCGACTTTATATTGAAAGCTTTCTTTAAGACGGATGGAGATGAAGTGCAACTTGCCTTTAGTAAAATTGAATTGGGGGATTACATTACGGAGCAAATGGAAGCTGTAGAGGAGGAAGATGAAGTAGATTCCGAGATTCAGATTTTTCAAAACGCCCTAGAGTTCGCTGCTGTAAAAGCACGGGAAGTTATGGTGCCCCGTACCGAAATCATGGCCGTAGAACTTCATGAGACCCCTAAAAACCTCGCAAAGCTATTTACTGAAACGGGCTATTCAAAAATTTTGGTTTATAAAGATACTATAGATAATATCATTGGTTACGTGCATTCATACGAACTATTTAAAAAACCCAAGACAATCAAGAGTATTCTGTTGCCGGTAGAGTTCGTGCCAGAGACGATGCTTATTCAAGATATCCTTAATGTGCTGACTAAAAAGCGCAAGAGCATTTCGGTGGTTTTAGACGAGTATGGTGGTACTTCCGGTATCATGACGGTAGAGGATATTGTAGAAGAACTGTTCGGGGAGATTGAAGATGAGCATGATACTACAGATTTAATAGAGGAGCAGTTAGAAGATAATACCTATACATTTTCGGCTCGTTTGGAGGTTGATTATTTGAACGAGATGTATAAGTTGGAGCTCCCTAAAAGTGAAGAGTATGAGACACTTGGCGGATTTATTGTAAGCGAAACAGGTGAAATTCCCGAGCAAAACTCAGAAATACAGATTCAAAATTTTCTATTTAAAATAGTAGAAGTTTCAAATACAAAAATCGATTTGGTGTCTATGCAAATCGTTGATAAAGAATAGTTTTTCATTCCTTTTATAATTAGAAGGAAAAATGGTAATTTCGCAAACTGATTAAACAAAACCCTAATTAATGGCAATTTTAGAGAATATAAGAAAACGGACCACCGTTCTAATACTGATTATAGGCTTGGCCCTTTTCGCATTTGTAATTTCCGGTGTATTTGTCAACGGAGACGTTAGTGGTAAAGTAGGCTCTAGTATAGCCGAAATTAATGGAGAGGAAATTTCAATAGATGCATTTCGCCAAAAGGTAGATGTTGCTTCTAGAAGGTCTGCAAATGCCTCTACTATGCAAACGGTAAACCAAGTGTATGACCAAGAAGTTCGTAATGCAGTTTTAGGCCAGCAGTTCGCAGATTTAGGTGTTGATATAGAGCAAGACCAAATTTTGAACTACATTGGTACCATTCCGTCGTACTCACAGAGTCCACAATTTCAGAATGCAAATGGTGTGTTCGATCAAAACAAGTTCAGAAACTTTATTGCAGAGCTTAAGGTGAACAACCCTGAGCAATACAATCTTTGGTTGCAAGATGAGCAGGCAATTATTCAAAGTGCTAAACAACAAACCTATTTTAATTTGATCAAAGCAGGTGTTGGTGCAACTTTAAAAGAAGGTGAGCTAGATTATAAATTGGCAAACGACAAAATCGATATTAAGTATGTTCGTATTCCATTTACTTCTATAGCGGACAGTACTATTTCGGTTTCAAAAAGTGAAATTCAGACGTACATCAATAATCACAAGGAAGATTTCAAGCAAGACCCAGCTAGGGATATTCAGTTTGTTTATTTTCAAGAAAAAGCCTCTACAGCAGATGAGAATGCTGTAAAAGCTGCCATTACTAAGTTAATGGATGATACGGTTGAATACAATGCACAGACCGATAAGAATGATACTATTGCTGGCTTTAGAGCAGCTACCGATATGGCCGCATTCTTAGATCGTAATTCAGATATTAAATTTGATACCATCTATAAGTCTAAAAAGCAACTGTCTGCTAAATATGCAGATACTTTAATGACCTTGCAGGTAGGTGAAATGTATGGCCCTTATAGAGATGGCGGCTTTTTCAAAGTTTCTAAAATGGTGAGCAGAAAACCTAACGGGTCTGTAAAGGCCAGTCATATTCTAATTGCGTACGAAGGAGCACAACGTGCCAACCCGGAAGTAACTAGAACAAAAGAAGAAGCAGAGGCAGAAGCTAAACGTTTACTTAGGGAAGCTAAAAAGAAAGACGCCAAATTTGTGGAATTAGCACGAGATAATTCTGATGGTCCATCTGCACCTAACGGAGGAGACTTGGGTTATTTCCAAGAAGGTAGAATGGTACCTGCTTTTAATGATTTCGCATTTGAAAATAAAGTAGGAACAATTGGTATGGTTGAAACCGATTTTGGTTTTCACATCATAAAAATTGATGATAAGGAAGATATAGTTCAAGTGGCTACTTTAGCTCGTGAAATTGAACCATCTGAAGAAACTACAAATAAACTGTTTACTGATGCTACCAAATTTGAAATGGAGTCTATTGAATCCAGTAAGGCCTTTTCAGACTTAGCAAAAGAAAATGAGTATTTGGTTCGCCCGGTAAACAAGATAAAAGCTACCGATGAAAATCTGCCAGGTCTTTCTGCACAAAGAAGTATTGTACAGTGGGCTTTTCAAGAAGATACTAAAGTTGGAGATATTAAGCGTTTTGATTTAGCGGGAGGTTATGCCGTTGCACAATTGACCAAGACCTACCAAGATGGCCTTATGTCTGTGGAAGATGCTTCTGCCATTGTTTTGCCTAAACTTAGAAAAGAGCGTAAGGCAGAACAAATTATAGCAGCTAATAAAGGAAAGTCTATTGAGGATTTAGCAAAGGATAATAATGTTAGTGCTTCTACTGCATCGGCATTAACGGTAAAATCGCCAACCATTCCTGGTGCTGGTTCTGAACCTGCTGTTGTGGGTACGGCATTTGCAATGAAAGAAGGCGCTACATCTGAGCTTATTGAAGGTAGTACTGGTGTTTACAAGTTAACTGTTACCAAGAAGGCTGAGGCTCCAAAATTGGATAACTATAGTATGTACGCTACTTCGGTAAAAACTTCTCGTGAAGCAAGAGTTAATACAGCTGTTTATGATGCTTTAAAAGATGCATCTGAGATAGAGGATAAAAGAGCTGCTTTCTACTAGATAGTGGTCTAACAATAAAAAAAGAGCTCTA
>NZ_RCNR01000004.1 GCF_009725985.1 Zobellia amurskyensis | reverse complement strand
AAAAGTCAACTCATCCAAATCATTATAATGTACTTTTTGTTTGATAGCCCTTTTTCTAGGACCAATGCTCCCGGATTGGAACGCACAATAGTTTTTAACGCGGTCTCATCGGTAAAATAAAACTCAAAATTTAATTTGTAAGTCTTTTTCAAAGCACCGGTCTGCTCATTATTAGATGCCGACATGCCAATTACCTTATATCCATTTTTTATGGCCTTATCCGTAAATTTCTTAACCTCAGAATACACATCTTTATTGGTTTTCTTTAAATCATAAGCAATGACCATAACCAACTTAGGTTCCTGCAACAAAGAATCAGCCAAATTAATTCCTTCTTGTTCTATGGTAAAATCATGAATAGGCGGTTCGTATCCTTTTTGCACTTCCGTAGTTTCTACATCAATAAACTCGCCATCTACCTGCGGATAATCTCCTTGGGTTACTATAATCTTGTCATCTCCGTCTACTTTAAATCGCCAAGCATAATCATAAATAGGCTTGGGTGCATCATCAGGAACAGTCATACCATCTGTAATATTAGCCCCAATTTTATAAGGTCTAAAATCTATAACCGGAAGGTGGTTCAACACATACGCACAATACCCGATACATAAAACCAAAGATGCGATGGTTGCAATTCTTTTAGCATTGGCCCCAATAATTGGAGTAATATATTTTCTACCTTTAAAAAGGATAATTATAAGTACAAGAAGAATTATGTCTTTTGTAAACGACTCCCAAGGGGTAAGTTTAATAGCATCCCCAAAGCAACCACAATCTGTAACCTTATTAAAATACGCCGAATAGAACGTAAGGAAAGTGAACCCAATTATCATTAGCAATAAGCTCCATACTGTAAATTTTACCCGAAAACCTACCAACAGCATGACTCCTAAAAGCACTTCTGCAATTACTACAAAAATAGAAATACCCAAAGCGTGAGGCTCCAAAAACGCAAGATCAAGAACTCCTGGGCTAAAATACTCTTCTAACTTAAACGAAAAACCAACGGGATCGTTCAATTTTATAAAACCACTTATGATAAAAAGTATACCTACAATTATTCGGCTAACACCAACAAGATATTTCATATTATGAATTTGAATTTACACCGAGATGGATCATGGCAAAAATTGCATAGTTGACCATATCTTGATAATTTGCATCAATACCTTCACTCACTAAAGTTTTGCCTTTATTGTCTTCAATTTGCTTAACACGTAAAAGTTTTTGCAAAATAAGATCCGTTAAAGAACTTACCCGCATATCGCGCCAAGCTTCTCCATAATCATGGTTCTTATTTTCCATCAGCGTTTTGGTGGTCAAAGCATGTTTATCAAAAAGCACTACAGCCTCTTCCACGGATAAATCTGGCTGATCCACCACTCCTTTTTCCAATTGAACAAGAGCCATTATGGAGTAGTTGATAATCCCAATAAACTCAGAACGTTCACCTTCATCCACCTTTTGAACTTCATTTTCCTGAAGACCACGAATGCGCTGGGCCTTAATGAAAATCTGATCGGTTAACGAAGGGAGTCTTAGAATACGCCAGGCACTGCCATAATCCTTCATTTTCTTTTCAAAGAGGTCTCTACAGGTTTTGATCACCTCATCATATTGTTCGGAAGTCTTCTGCATGGCTATCCTTTCTAATTTGCGTAAATTTCACTCAAAATTCTGAATTTTTCAAAGTTCGTGTTTTAAACTTGGTTAATCAAGGGATACCGCTTCAACTTTATCACATATGACGCTAAATTGTAAAGGCCGCCTTATAGACTTATCTACCCCAAAAGTAATGGGCATTTTAAACTGTACTCCAGACTCGTTTTATGACGGTGGAAAATACATAAACGATCACTCCATTTTAACGCAGACCGAGAAAATGCTGAAAGATGGCGCCACCTTTATTGATGTTGGCGGATACAGCTCCAGACCAGGTGCCCAGCATGTTACGGAGGAGGAGGAAATTAAACGCATGCTTCCGTTAACCGAATTATTGATGAAACAGTTCCCGGAAATTATTCTTTCCATAGACACCTTCAGAAGTAAAGTGGCATCTGTTTGTCTTGATGCTGGTGCAGCTATTATAAATGATATTTCAGCAGGTAAGCTAGACGACGCCATGCTTACTACCGTTGCCAAATATCATGCACCCTACATTATGATGCATATGAAGGGCACACCGCAAACCATGCAACAACAGACAGATTACGATAACCTTTTAGTGGATATTATAAAATATTTCTCTGAGCGAATTGCAGCGGCAAAAGCCCTAGGCATAGTAGACATTATTATAGATCCTGGATTTGGGTTTGCTAAAACCGTAGAGCAGAACTATGAAGTTCTAAAAAAACTGAGACTATTTCAGAATCTGGATCATCCTTTGCTAGTTGGCATCAGTAGAAAATCTATGATTTACAAAGTCCTAAAAACCGATGCAAAAAGTGCTTTAAACGGAACTACGGCACTCAATATGGCCGCATTAATGAACGGCGCCAATATTTTAAGGGTTCATGACGTTAAAGAAGCGTATGAATGTGTTAAACTTGCAGAAGAATTAATGCCTTGTTAAAAGTGTATGGATTTCATTAATTTTACAAAAACTCCTCCGAATTGGACTTTCTGAATTTTCTTGATTTTAAAGTTACCGATATACTAGATATTATTCTGGTAGCCATACTCTTGTACTACATCTACAAATTGGTACGGGGCTCTGTAGCAATTAATATTTTTATTGGCATTGTAATTGTCTGGGGCTTTTGGAAACTTACCGAGCTATTGGGCATGGAGATGATCAGCAGTCTGGTAGGCGCATTTATGCAAGTAGGTCTAATTGCTCTAATCATCGTTTTTCAGCAAGAAATCAGAAAATTTCTTTTGATGATCGGGTCCACCAATTTTGCCAACAAAAGAAACTTTATCAAACACTTTAAGTTCCTGAGACAAGATGGCGTGACCGTTAGTATGGATGTTGATGCCATTATTGCCGCCTGCAAGAAAATGAGCTCTACAAAAACAGGTGCATTAATAGTATTGGAAAGAAACAATTCTTTGGACTTCATAAAGTCTTCCGGAGATAAGATGTTTATTGAGGTAAACAAACCTATTCTAGAAAGTATTTTTTACAAGAACAGCACACTACACGATGGTGCAGCTATAATTGAAAACAACCATATTGTTGCTACTAGGGCAATCTTGCCTGTTTCCAATGAACGTAATATACCCTTACGCTTTGGCCTTCGTCATAGAGCTGCAGTAGGCGTTACCGAAAAAACCGATGCATTGGCACTTGTAGTAAGTGAAGAGACCGGGAATATCTCTTATATCAAAAACGGAAGGTTCACTGATTTTGGCAGTATGGATGAATTAACTGCAATAATAAAAGAAGACCTGATAGATTAAGCTACTTCTTCCGAAAGAAATTGAGCTTCGTATAGGTTACTATAATACCCACCTTTTTTCAACAACTGTTTATGTGTTCCGGTCTCAACAATTTTACCGGCATCCATCACAATTATTTTATCGGCTTTTTTAATTGTAGCCAAACGGTGCGCAATGATTATAGAAGTCCTACCCTCTGTTATCTTTTCCGTAGCTCGCTGTATCAACTGCTCAGAATACGTATCTACAGATGACGTAGCCTCATCTAAAACCAAAATACTTGGGTTACTTACATAAGCCCGTAAAAACGCAATTAACTGGCGCTGCCCACTAGAAAGCATCGTACCTCGTTCCTTTACGTTATAATCATACCCGCCAGGAAGACTGGTTATAAATTCGTCTACACCAATTTGTTTGGCCGCATCTTCAATCAAGTCACGACCTATATCCGTATTCTTTAAGGAAATATTGTTTTCTATAGTATCCGCAAATAGAAATACATCTTGAAGCACTACCGCTATCTGAGAACGAAGCGATGCCAAACTAAAGTCTTTAATATCTACATCATCAACTAAAATAGAACCCGAATTAATCTCATAGAACCGGTTCAATAAATTAATTATAGTCGATTTTCCTGCACCCGTAGCCCCTACTATAGCAACCGTTTCTCCTGCTTTTACCTCAAAAGAAATACCATGCAGAACTTCTTCATCCTCTAAATACCCAAAACGTACATCGTTAAATTTAATATCTCCTTTTACGTTTTCCTTAACTACGGTACCTACGTCTTGAATATTGCTCTGGGTATCCAATATTTTAAACACCCGGTTTGCAGCTACCATTCCCATTTGCAGGGTATTGAACTTATCCGCTATTTGCCTTAAAGGACGAAAAAGCATATCGATCAGTAATATAAATGCGAAAAGCGTTCCCAGCTCTTCTTTAGAGAGATTGGATACATTTTGAAGCCCGCCATACCAAACAATGAGCCCTACAGCAATGGAAGAAACAATTTCTGCAATCGGGAAGAAAATAGAGTTGTACCAAACCGTTTTTAACCAAGCATTTTGATGCTTCTCATTAATAACCCTGAATTTTTCACTTTCTATTTTTTCCCGTGTAAAAAGTTGGACAATTTTCATGCCCGTAATACGCTCTTGCACAAAAGAATTAAGGTTAGAAACCTGAGACCTAACTTCCGCAAACGCTACCTTCATTGCCTTCTGAAACAATCGTGTAGCGTAAAGAATTAGCGGTAAAATAGCAAAAACTATGAGCGCTAGACGCCAGTTCATTATGAGCATTACGGCCGCAGCCACAAACATTTTCAATAAATCGGCAACAATTACAAAAAAACCTTGACTGAAGATTTCACCTATTCGTTGCATATCCGCAACTGCACGGGTTACCAATACTCCCAACGAAGAGCTATCAAAATACTTCATCCTGAAACCCAACATATGCTTAAACAAGTTGACGCGAATATCCTTAATAACAGATTCACCCAACCAATTGGCATAATAGTTAAATAAGAGCTGACATATAACCTGGCCTAAAAGAACACCCGCCATAGCTAAAGTTAGAAACAATAACTTTTCCTCGTCACCCAGTTTAATGGCATCATCAATAATTCGCTGAACGATTATGGGGGTCATTACAGCAAACCCAGACAATAGTATTGCGGCTAGTGCAACCCCATAAAAGGTTAATCGATACGGACGCGTATGCGCCAAAAGACGCTTAAACAGTCTCATATCAAATGCTTTTCCCGAATCTTTATCCATGCTTTTCCGTAATCTTTTTGGGGTATAAAACAGAGGTCAAATATAGCCCTTTTGCCGGTACCGATGGGCCGGCATTACTTCTGTTCTTGCTATTTATGATTGATTTAACATGGGCCGGTTTCGTTTTACCCGTACCTACTTCCAACAACGTACCTACTACGGCGCGTACCATATTTCTTAAAAAACGATCTGCGGTAATCGTAAAGACAAGTTTATCTCCTTGCACTTCCCAAACCGCTTTTTTAACGTCGCACAAATACGTTCTTACATCTGTATTGGATTTTGAAAAACATTCAAAATCCTCAAACTGCAGTAGTAATTCTGCTGCTTGGTTCATCGCTTCAACATCTAACGGGTGTTTTATGTAATGAGCAAAATCTCCATAAAACGGATTTTTATCCTGCAACACCCAATATTCGTATGTGCGTTCTTCTGCATCAAAACGAGCGTGTGCATCAGGATTTACAGTAAAAACATCATGAACGGCAATAGCATCGGGCAATAGCGAATTCAATCTATAAATAAATAATTGTACGTCCTTAATTTCACCAAAATCAAAATGAGCGAACATTTGTTTGGCATGCACACCAGCATCAGTCCTACCTGCACCTACTAATGCTACAGGCTCTCTAAGTAGTGTAGAAAATGCTTTTTCCAAAACTTCCTGCACGGTAATCGCATTCGGCTGGTTTTGCCAACCGTGGTAGTCTTTTCCCAAGTATGAAAATTCAACGAAATATCTCAACCGAAACCTTTAATTTTGTGAACCTCAAAGATACTTTTCTTTGAACAAACAGAACAAGGCACTCAAAAATATTGATAAGCCTGCATCTTATCCACTAAATTTGAATTCAGTACATGACCAAAATTCTATTGCTATCCGACACTCATTCGCATATGGACGAAACTATTTTAAAGTATGCCCGTCAAGCGGATGAAATTTGGCATGCAGGTGACATAGGAACTTTAGAAGTAACCGATACCTTACAAAAAATTAAACCCTTAAGAGCGGTTTACGGAAACATTGATGACCATGTTATCCAAAAAGAATTTCCTCTGGACAGCCGTTTTTTCTGTGAAGGTGTAGAGGTTTACATGACGCACATTGGCGGATACCCTCCAAAATATAATATTAGAACCCGAGATGCTATTAAAGCAAACCCGCCTAAATTGTTTATTTGCGGACACTCACACATTCTAAAAGTAATGATGGACAAAAAACTAGGTGTCTTACATATGAATCCTGGTGCCTGCGGAAAACATGGTTTTCATCAAATGAGAACAATGTTACGATTTGTTATTGACGGAAAAGATATAAAAGACTTAGAAGTTATAGAAATAGGAAAAAGATAAAACATAGGGCACCAATGCCATTGGGCGCCCCAATCTTTTACCCTATTTAATATTCCAAAGAAAGCCCTAGAGAGAAGGTGCCTCCATCATAAATATTCTTTCGCTCTACCAAAAAACCGGAATAATCGGAATAGTTAGCCACCAAATTTAAATGGTCCGTTAACTTATACATGGATGTTAATCCGAAGTTGGTAAAAGTTGTTCCTTCTCCGTATAAAAACGACCCACTTTGATTATTGATTTCCGAAGATAATTTTTCTTGAATTTTTAACTTACCGATCAAATACAGCTTATCAAAAAACAAATGCCCTACCTCTGCCCCTACTTGAAGTTGGTTACTAAAAGACTCTGTTCTGAAGTTCACGCTCGTAAAAGCTGATGCATAGGTTTTTCCATTGGCAAAACCGTGAGACGCAGCCAAGGTTGTCCACACATTAAACTCGCCATCTGAAAGTGGAAGGTTAATTTCATTAAACTGCCCAAAGTCGTCTGCAGTCTTAGATCGTGCAAAATTCTCACCGTCGTTACTAGGTATATCCAACCCAACTTGAAGCGATAACGGAAAGTTTTTCAACAGCTTATATTTTATAGCTAGTTGGATATTACCCACTCCTGCCACAGTTTCCGTTGTACTAAAACTATTCAATCTTACTAGCGGAACATCTAGTATGGCGGTAAACCTATCAGAAATACCATATTCACCATAAATCAACAGTCCACCACTATTAAAAGTACTGCCTTGATCTGCCAGCCTACCTTCTGTAGTATAGTAATCATTAGAGGAAAAATATGATGCCGTGGCCTGAACATAAAATCCTTTTGCCTCTCTTGTCCATCCACTTTGCGCTTGTAAAAAATGCACGCAAAAACAGAACATCAAGAGAATGATATATTTATTTTTTTTCATAATTCTATTAGATTACAATTAGGCGAAGTGGCTATGGCCTCATTACCCAAGAAGAAAAAAGCCTTTGGGAGACATAGAAAAACAGAATCATGTGTCTCTATTCCCAAAGGCCATAAAATTTTAATTACTGCAATTGTACATTTCCAAAAGGAATGTTTGCCGTAGCACACCATAAGATAATATGGGTATATTTTGCATCTGGAGCAGCATCTAACTTAATAAACATTTCACCATTACCTTGAACATTGCCAATTAACATTAAATCTGGGTTTCCATTACCTGGATCTGCTGTAAAAGTTTCTGAGGTAGATAAGAATATACCAACTGTACCTGTTCCTAATTCCGTCATGAAGTCATCATCAAAATGTACAAAATTGGTGCTTTCCGTATCTACGCCCAACTCCACTAAACCTTCTGTTGGCGTACCACTCTCTGCAGTTAAGTTTCCACTTCTAGCTACGGTCAAGTCACCAATAGGTAAAGATGAATCTACTTCAACTGTTTCTGTTTCGGTAACTGTAACAGTTTCTACATCATCATCTGAACAACTTACTACTAAAGCTGTCATGGCAAAAACTACAAGTGCAAAAGAAAATTTTCTGTTTTTCATAATCGTAATATTTAAATTGTTTATTCATTTTAAACAGTCTTACCATCGACTATCGATAGCTTTTCTGTTTCTTGGGACAAACATAGAAAGGTGGTATCACGGAGTATTCAAGGAAGTATAAAGAGTCTATCACAACATATGGGCATCTTGCGATACTTCTGTGATACACTTCAAATAAATAGTAGATTTTCAACTAAAATAAAGGCACAAAAAAACCCGGTAACTACTCCGGGTTTTACGCACTAATACTACTAAGATGTTAGGCTTATCGTAAACGATCAACAGATTTGACAAGATCCTCATCCTTCTTAATGGCCTTATTGGCTAAGACCAAGAAAACGATAGAAATGATAGGAATCAGCATCCCAATACCCTTCTCTGAGACCGAAATCTCTCCGGATAAATTTAGCGACCGGTAAACGAAAAATCCTAGTAAAAAAAGATTTAATATCATATTCAATCTGTTCACCACAAATTGATTTTTTCTATTTTTAAATAATACTATGGCAATAAGGGCAAGCAATGCAGAAACATAAAATGCCCCTGATATAAAAACGTCATTTTTTGCAAAAATTTCATTTCCTTCCGCATCTGACCAAAGATTGACCCAAAAAGGCAATATGCCCGCAATGAGGATTACTATCAATAAATAAATAGTCTGTATTCTCTGAATCATTATCTAAATGCCATTTTACTTTACAAAAATACACGTCTTTTTCAAAAAAATCGATGTCGCAAGCAAAATAATTCGTAATATTGTGAGATTATTAGCTATTACACTTACCTATTGGGAAATCTTTCCCTCGTAATACTTCAGATAACAATTCACTTCTTACCAATACAAGAGACGTATAATTTATATCATACTTAATGTTTGAAATTTCAGATTTAAAAGCAAAAAAACTGCCTGAATTGCAGGAAATTGCCAAAGGCCTTAATGTGCCAAAGTTCAAAACCCTAAAAAAGCTGGACCTTGTTTATCAAATCTTAGATGTACAAGCAGCAAATCCTAAAGTTGTGGCAGAAGTAACCGCGCCAAAAACAGAGGAAAAGCCGAAGCCGAAACCAAAACCAAGGGCTCGCAAGCCTAGGACGGTCATCGAAACAAAGAAACCCGAAGTTGAGACTAAAGCTGTTGCCCCGGAAAAATTGGAGACAACGGAAACTTCAGAAAAACCTACACCGGCACAACAAGAAGTAAAAAAACCTCGCCCTAGACCCGTTAAGAGAGAACCTAAAAGCAACCCGCAACACAAAAATCAGAATACAACTAGCGGAAACAACAATAAAAACCCTCGTCACCAAAAAGCTGCTTATGACAAAAGCAACTTTGACAAGGAACTAAAAAACCGCTACAAGGAACCTGAATTTGAGTTTGACAGTATTATAGAAAGTGAAGGCGTTCTTGACATTATGCAAGATGGCTACGGCTTCTTACGCTCTTCTGACTACAACTACCTATCGTCTCCCGATGATATTTATGTATCACAATCTCAAATTAGATTATTTGGGTTAAAGACCGGAGATACTGTTTTAGGAAATGTAAGACCCCCAAAAGAAGGAGAAAAATATTTTCCTTTAATCAAGGTGAACAAAATAAACGGTATAGACCCTCAAATCGTTAGAGACCGTGTTTCTTTTGAGCATTTGACCCCTCTTTTTCCACAAGAGAAATTCAACCTAGCAGACAGACAAAGTAATATATCCACCAGAATTATTGATTTGTTCTCACCTATTGGAAAAGGACAAAGAGGTATGATTGTTTCGCAACCTAAGACTGGTAAAACAATGTTGCTAAAGGATATTGCCAACGGTATTGCCGCTAACCACCCTGAGGTTTATCAAATTATACTTCTAATAGACGAACGTCCGGAAGAAGTTACCGATATGCAACGTAATGTTCAAGGTGAAGTTATTGCTTCTACTTTTGACAAAGAACCTTCCGAGCATGTTCGCGTAGCCAACATCGTATTGGAAAAAGCAAAACGCCTGGTAGAATGTGGTCATGATGTTGTTATTTTATTAGACTCCATAACCCGTTTAGCAAGAGCATACAACACCGTACAACCAGCTTCTGGTAAGGTATTGAGTGGTGGTGTGGATGCAAACGCACTAAACAAACCAAAACGTTTCTTTGGAGCAGCCCGTAACATAGAGGGAGGTGGATCACTATCCATTATTGCAACTGCACTTACCGAAACAGGCTCTAAAATGGATGAAGTTATTTTTGAAGAGTTTAAAGGTACTGGTAATATGGAACTTCAGTTAGATCGTAAAATATCTAACCGACGAATATTCCCTGCCATTGACCTTACTTCATCTAGTACAAGAAGAGATGACTTGTTATTAGATAAAGACACTATACAACGCATGTGGATTATGCGTAAGTATCTTGCAGATATGAACCCGGTGGAAGCTATGGAATTTATTGAACAACGTTTTAAACAAACGAAGAACAACGAAGAATTCTTACTTACCATGAATCAATAAAAGTCTATTGACTTATTGAACCATTATATTATAGAGTCCCGAATTCCTATCTAAAAAATGGAATTCGGGATTTTTTTTGTCGATATATCGCTTTTGTTTTTCTCTCTAAACAACTTAAAAAATACAGTTTTTCACAGCTATAGTAGTCCAAGTATTACGGATTTCTGTAAATCCAATCTAAATTATCCGTTTTTTCGGATATCTTTATAGCGCAAAAACTTTTCTTCCCCCGAATTTTGCATGTATAACAAGTAGAACTTTAAAAAACTTATGTCATGAAAAATTCGCAAAAATTTGTGCAGAAATGCACGGCTTTAATTCTTTTATTAATTATCACCAGCTGTGTTGAAGACAAAAACACACCTTGCCCAGACTGCCCTTGTGAGCCGGTATTAAATGAAACTTACGACAATGGTATCATTCTTCCTGAAAAGGCCCACAAACTATACGCCAATTATGAAAACAGACGTGTAGACCTCATTCAAAAATATGAAGATGCAATTGATGAAAGGGAAAAAGACCCCAAACAACAGAATCAACAAAAAATTCAAAATTCCGAAAAGGAAAACAACTCAGAGGCAGGCACAGAAAGATTTAAGGTTGCGCGCTATGTATCCTATAATTACAAAGATTTAAAAGAATATCTCGCTTATATTGAAAACGAAGCTAAGCTATCAGGAGAAGAACTTACCACAATGAGATTTTACTTTGCCAATTATGCCAATGAGAAAAAGTATAAGAACGGAAAGCCAGTACAACATCCAAGACAAAATACAATAATGATGTCTCCCACCGTGAACAAAGATGGAACTGACCATATATTCTATACCGATGATGCTGAAGATGGCAAACGCAGAATAGTTCTCTTAGATGACAACTTTAATCCTAGGAAAGGCGAAAAAGTAAATCAAATGGATTCGAACACCAAAAACGAAGCGTCGTTTTTACCTGGATTTTTCTCATCATCAAACGCACCGTTCTTTGCGGCCAGAAGCACAACTAAAAACGAAGGAAGCTCACATCCTTAATCATTACTAACGGAATAGGTATCTTTTGGAGAACGTAGATTATTTTTTGAAAAACTCATATATCCCCATCTATGGGGTAACGCTGCTATTGTCTTTATACAAGTACCCAAAATACTTTGACTCAAGACTTAAGTATTTGCCTATTATATTTTTCTACACGTTATTAAATGAATTCCTAGGTTACCTAATAAATAACTATGAGGAATTCAGTTTAATTTCGGCAGATGCCTACCACAGCTACAATTGGTTGATATACAATATTTATATGTTGATATTCTACCTCTATTTTTATTATATATTCAGGTTTTATATTGAAGATTTAAAACAAAAGCGAAATATATTATATGGAGCTATTTTCTTTTTGGCAGTCTGTATGACAAATGCTTTTATTGATGATTTCAGCAAATTACCACAAGTGTACTCTTATATAACTGGTGGCCTAGTCCTTATTTATTGTTCAGTTTTATACTTAAAAAAGTTCCATACCATAGATAAGATTTTCACAACAAAAGAAAATCTTTTATTCTGGCTAAGCACCGGCTTATTAGTTTTTTACTCAGGCTATCTTCCAATAAAGGCAATACGTTACGTTCATACGATTCACGAAACACCAACCCCCCCTATAGTCAAAAGAATTCAGTTTATTTTAATTATAGTAAGCTACTTATGTTTTATAATCGGCTTTTTACGAATGAAAAGAAGATTACCCAAGTAAAATTTAATTCGATTTTAGGGGTATAAAAAAAGCCTGATGTAATTTACATCAGGGCTTTTTATTAGTATTTTATAAATCTTATAACGCAGCTACGTGCTTCGCTAATTTACTTTTCAAGTTTGCTGCTTTGTTATCATGAATGATATTACGCTTAGCTAATCTATCAATCATACTAACGATGCTAGGCAACAAAGCTTCAGCATCTTTCTTACTTTCCTCACCACGCAACTTCTTAATAGCGTTACGCGTAGTTTTGTGCTGATAGCGGTTACGAAGACGTACTGCTTCGTTTCTTCTAATTCTTTTTAATGCTGACTTGTGATTTGCCATCTTTTTCTAACTTGTTATAATTTTTTAAAAATTCCTTTTCGCCAATGCTCATCGAACCTTTTGTAGTCCGTAGGGGAATCGAACCCCTGTTACCAGGATGAAAACCTGGCGTCCTAACCCCTAGACGAACGGACCAATAAATACACTCTAAGTACGACACTAAACTTAAGACTTTGCGAATTCTACTTGAGAATTCATCTACCGTTCAATTGTACTTTGTAGTCCGTAGGGGAATCGAACCCCTGTTACCAGGATGAAAACCTGGCGTCCTAACCCCTAGACGAACGGACCATACTTTGCGCAATTGCGGATGCAAAAATACAATTATTTTTTACTAACACAATAGTTAGCCTAAATTTTTTAATAAGCTTTTGCAAAAAGCACTCTTTTTGATGATAATTCTCCAGTCACCATGCACTTCCCCTCTTTGTTTTCGGTAGCTAAGGGAATACAACGGATTGTTGCTTTTGTTTCATCTTTTATTTTTTCTTCAGTTTCATTGGTTCCATCCCAGTGAGCAGAAATAAACCCACCTTTTTCGTCTAAAACCTTCTTAAACTCCTCATACGTATCAACTTCGGTAATATTATCCTCTCTAAAAGAATGCGCTTTTTGATAAATGTTCTTTTGAATATCGTCTAACAGAAATTCAATTTTAGCGACAACATCATCCATAGGAACGGTTTCCTTAACCAAAGTATCTCTACGAGCAACTTCATAAGTACCGTTCTCCAAATCTCGCTGACCAATCGCCAAACGAACCGGAACACCTTTCAATTCATATTCATTGAATTTAAAACCGGGCTTGTGCGTATCCCTATTATCAAATTTTACAGAAATACCTTTAGCTCTCAATTCTTTCACCAATGGCGCAACCTTATCAGAGATTGCATCTAATTGATCTTCTCCTTTGTAAATAGGCACAATTACCACTTGTATTGGCGCCAATTTTGGGGGTAATACCAAACCATTATCATCACTATGGCTCATTATAAGCGCACCTACCAACCTTGTGGACACACCCCAAGATGTTGCCCAAACGTGTTCTTGTTTTCCTTCTTTGGTAGCAAACTTAACATCGAACGCTTTAGCAAAGTTCTGTCCCAAAAAGTGAGAAGTACCTGCTTGCAATGCCTTACCGTCTTGCATTAAGGCTTCTATACAATAAGTCTCTATTGCACCGGCAAAACGCTCACTTTCAGTCTTAACCCCTTGCACAACGGGCATAGCCATAAATTCTTCTGCAAACTGAGCATAGACCCCATTCATTGTTTTAGCCTCTTCCACCGCTTCTGCCTCAGTCGCATGAGCCGTATGTCCTTCTTGCCATAAAAATTCTGCTGTTCTAAGAAACAAACGTGTACGCATCTCCCAACGAACCACATTTGCCCATTGGTTGATCAACAAAGGTAAATCTCTATAAGACTGTATCCATCCTTTGTAAGTGTTCCATATAATGGCTTCACTAGTAGGGCGCACAACTAGTTCTTCTTCCAACTTCGCATTAGGATCCACCCTTAATTTACCGGGTTTGTCCGGATCGTTCTGAAGTCTGTAATGGGTAACCACTGCACATTCTTTGGCAAAACCTTCGGCATTTTTTTCTTCGGCCTCAAATAAACTTTTGGGAACGAACAAAGGGAAATATGCATTCTGATGTCCTGTTTCTTTAAACATTCTATCTAGTTCTGCTTGCATTTTTTCCCAGATAGCGAAACCGTAAGGTTTAATAACCATACAACCTCTTACAGCTGAATTTTCAGCCAAATCGGCTTTTACCACGAGTTCGTTATACCATTTGGAATAATCCTCGCTGCGCTTTGTCAAATTCTTACCCATTATATTTAGTTTGGCACAAAACTTGTGCTTATGTTAGCAAAATAATTGGGTAAAACTACTTATTTTTACTATGTTCAACAATAAAAATTGCACCCATGATACATTTACCATCCCAGAGTAAAATTCGTCTCATTGCACTTTGCACTCTAACGGGCATTGTTGCAGTGTCTTGCGGCTCATACCAATCGGCCTCATATTATGATAACGATGGAATTTATTCCAGCAACAATCAAGTTAGCGTAGAGCGCCAGACGAGACCTCAGCAAACTAAACAGCAAGCTCAGGCCAATGACGAACCATATTCTGACTATTTTGGACAGCAAGCTGGCCAATATGACCAAATGCTTGATGGTGAAATTTTCACTGATATAGATTCTTACTCAAGTGGAACGGCCCAAGATAGCATTTCTGACGGTCAATTGACCGACTATTATAATAATGACAATGATTACGCCGGTTACGCAGGATGGGGTGATAATGCGACCAGTGTAAACATCAACATCTATGATAATGGATGGGGTGGCTACGGCGGTTTTGGCTGGGGTTCTCCATGGTTATATAATTCTTATGGATGGGGAGGCTACGGATACGGAGGTTATTACAACCCTTGGAGATATAGATACAGTCCTTGGGGCTGGGGCGGTTACGGCTATGGATATGGTGGCTATTACGGCGGTTTTGGCTGGGGTGGTTACGGAACATGGTGTCCTCCTTACGGCTATTACAATGGATATAACAATTACTCGTACAGAAACAGAAGTTACGCTTACAATAGGACAAGAAGAGGCTACCAAACAAACACGAATGCTATTTCGGGTGGTAACTCAAGATATGTTTCTCGTAGTTCAAACGTAAATAGAAGTAGCAGGACTACACCTAGATATTCTGCCAACAATTCAAGATCTAGTAGCACTAACAGAAGCTCAGCCACTTCCCGTAGCTCAAGAGATTATAGTACTAATAGATCTGCCGCGTCTAGAAGAACCGTAGGTGTTGACCAAAATCGGTCATACAGGACTAGTAGGAGTACGAGGGCCACTCCAAAATACAACAGTTCGTCACGAACAAGCACCTCTAGATCAAGTGCAACTACACCGCAAAGAACCTCTACATATAGAAGTTCCGGCACAAGAACAAGCAGTAGCACTGCCCCTAGAACCAGTACCTACAGATCTTCAGGAACAAGCAGAAGTAGTTCTAGCGGAAGTACGTACAGAAGCTCCGGGAGTTCATCAAGAAGCTCAGGCACTTACAGAAGTTCAGGAAGTTCTAGTAGATCGTCGTCTTCTGGGTCAAGCTCAAGATCATCATCTTCATCAAGCCGCAGAAACTAAGTCCAAAATCAAAAAGTAACTTACTTTAAAATTGCTACGAATGAGAAAATACATAACATTCATAGGGCTACTGGCATGTTTTGTCACAAGTGCCCAAAATATAAATGACGTTTTACGCTATAGTAGTGAGAACTTACAAGGTTCTGCTCGTTTTCAAGCCATGGGAGGAGCATTTGGCTCTTTAGGCGGCGACTTATCCGCTTTAAATATAAACCCCGCTGGTAGTGCCGTTTTTAACAATGGACTATTCTCTATATCGGGGACTAATTATTCCAGAAACACTGATTCTGATTATAACGGAACTTTGAACAATTCTAAAAATAACAATTTTGACATTAATCAAGTGGGAGGAGCATTTGTATTCAAATCTACCGACCCTGATAGCAAGTGGAGAAAATTGTCTCTGGCCGTTAATTATGATGTGGTTCAAAATTTTGACGACCGAATTACAACTTCTGGAAGAAGTAACGAGGCCATAGATAACTACTTTCTTGACTTTGCCGATGGTATTTCTGTGGAACCTTTAAGACTACAGGGCAATGAAACCATTGGTGAAGCATATCTAGATATTGGAGCTACCAACGGCTTAGGTTTCAATGGTCAGCAAGCTTTCTTAGGCTTTCAGGCGGGTATTATTGACCCAGAAGCTGATGACGACACCAGCTATTTTTCCAACGCTAATTATCAGACGGTTGACCAGGACTTTAGACAAACTATATCAGGATACAACAGTAAGTTTACAGTGAATGCCGCTACTCAATATGGAGACAATTTCTATTTTGGAGCTTCCCTTAACTTTCACACCATTCAGTATGACCGATTGAACAGATATGATGAATCTCTTACCGATACTGACACACAAGAACTAAGAACTGTAGCTTTCGATAATTTGTTGGTTACAGAAGGTACCGGTTTCTCGTTAAGTCTTGGGGCCATAGCCAAAGTAAACGATGTTATCCGCGTGGGGGCAAGTTACCAATCACCTACTTGGTACCGGTTAACCGATAATTTTTCTCAGGGAATAGATTCTAATTACCCCAATAAAGAAAGTAGTTTCAATTTTTTTGATTTGAACTATATTAACATCTTTGATTATCAAATTAAAACACCTGGAAAAGTAACAGGAAGTATCGCTGCCGTTTTTGGCAAAAGTGGACTTCTAAGTATTGACTACGGTTATCAAGACATGTCCAATGCTGAACTAAGGCCTACCAGTGATTCTGGTTTTGCAGATGAAAATCAATTTATTTCTGAGAGCTTGGCCGCGGTATCATCAATACGGATCGGGGGAGAATATCGCATTCAGAGAGTTAGCTTAAGAGCTGGATACCGTTATGAACAGAGTCCTTACGAAAGTGGTAATATCGTAGGGGACCTAAACGGAATTTCAGGTGGACTTGGGTATAACTTTGGACGAAGCCGATTAGATTTAGCAGTAAACCGTACCGAACAAGACGTACTCCAATATTTCTTTGATACGGGAATTAACACACCAGCTTTATTGAACAATGTAAATACTAATGTTACTATTGGCTATACTTTGAATTTCTAGACGAATACAAATAATATATTGGCTTTAAAAGTCTGGCAACCACCAGGCTTTTACCTTTTTAAGGCAAAGTGCGCCTTTGTAGTTTTTGCCACTTCTACATTATTTTCCTGCTCTCCGTATTCAAGCTTAAACCAATAGGTAGAGGAAGGTAAAGGATTTCCATTTAAAGTCCCGTCCCAACTTGTATTCACACTTAATTGCGCCAACAATTTTCCATAGCGATCAAAAACGAATACCATTGGATCTGTTAAAGTCTCAATTCCTTTAATATTCCAAGTATCATTGGCTCCATCATTATTTGGTGTAAAAAATTTAGGATAACCCACTACCAAGAACTCAATAGGCTCGGTTGTACCACATCCATTTTTATCATTGATTACCAAAATATTTATACCCGGAGGAACATCGTTAAAAATAGCCTCGTCTTGGAATTCACCTTCATTAATAGCGTATTCATAATCACCATCGCCATCAACAAACACTTCTATATTGTTCAAATCCGGGTCTAAGGATAAGTTTGAATTTAATGTTTCAACACGATCAAGAACAGGTGTACCATAATAGGTTATAAGAATATCATCTAAAATATGACCTCCCGCGTCTGTAGTTATATCTACAAAATACCTACCTGAATCCGGACTTGAAACGGAAATTTCTGTAGCTGAAGGACCCGAACCCAATGGAGCATCTATAGTACCGTCATCATCATAATCAACAGACCAAGCTATATTGGTAATATCCGGTCCCGCTGGTGAATTCAATGCGCTTAATGTAATATCCGGGTCGCCTTCACAGGCTGTAATATCCAGTCCTAAAAACTCATCACGTAAAGTACAATCAAGAGCTGTATTCTGATTGGCCGCTACTGAGCTTCCGGTAAACGTGAGCATAAAAGGCTCCCGCTCATCATCAAAATTGGTGTTAAAATTATTTATTAGAATATAGTATATCTCACCAGGAAGTACATCTAAATACTCATCATACGTGTTCAGATTCTGAGTAACAGAAGGTGATCCTGCCTGACCATTTTCCGGATTTACTCCAAGTCCGGTAAATCTTGTATTATTAACTTCATAGTTGCATCGTATAGGCTGAACGGCTCCCGTGCCAATATCAACACAATTAACATCCGGTCCATAAACAGCAAAATCCCATTCCGCCGTAGGCGTACCAGAACCACTTACCGGTAATGCTTCCAAATCAAACCCAACTTGACCTTCCGTCCCAGCCCTAAACACGAACCAAGATGTATTATTCTCAATATTGGCATTACTGACGCTACCCTTTTCAAGACAACCTGTTTCAGTAATCACTTCCGGATCAAAATCATCTATGGCACCTGTACCATCGGCATACCCCATAATAGGTGCATCGGCACATACGGGAATAGCGGTTCGGCAGTCGGCTGAATTTTGTGCTTGAATTTCTGTGCAAAAGAAGAAAACAACACAGATAACAAATAGTAAAAAGCGCATAAGTATGGGGCTAAAACGATACTATTAAATAACTCACAGACAGCGATTTTAGTATGTTTAAGCGGAAATAAAGGACGGTTTATCGACAAAATACCTTGTCGATAAAGTAGATTCGAATCCCTACCGCTTTAAAGAAAAGTGATTGTTTATATATTTGGCCGTTGTAGTTTGACCGTCCGTTGCAGTGTATGTTAGCTTAAACCAGTAATCGGACTCCGGCAAAAGTTTTCCGTTAAAAGACCCGTCCCATTGTGAGCTACTAGGGTCTAATTGAGCTAATAATTTTCCAAAACGATTATAAATAGTCAGTACTGGAGAATCTAACAGATCAGCTCCCGTAATGCTCCAATATTCATTTGAGCCATCTCCGTTAGGTGTAAAAAACTTAGGAAAACCTATTACCACAATTTGCTCGGTTACATCTCCGCAACCCTGCGGGTTATTTACCGTAACCGTATGCATACCTGGCTCTACCTGATAAAACTTATTACCAGTTTGATATGCTCCATCGTCCAAACGGTATTCATATTCCGCGGAAGCATCCGTTAATACCGTAACTGTGTTATTATTGTGTAAATCTTCAATTTCAATATCCGTGATTTCAGGTGGTCGTGAGGTCTGTACTGCAACCGTTCTAGAATCACTACAGCTTAAACCCGACTGTGAATTGGTGACCGTAAGTTTATATTCCCCTTCTACAGAAACTACTATACTGGGGCTTGTCTCACCAGAGCTCCATTGATATATATAGTTAGGATTTGTATTTTCCAAACCGATACTCACCCCTGCATCTGCTTCACATAAAAAAACCTCGGTCGGGAAATCTAAATTTGGTGTTTCTATATTAATCAACTGAAACTGCACCGAAGCATCAAAACATCTTGAATTACCTATTGAAGTAAGGCGCACATAAATAGTCTGGGAGCCAGACTGAGTTTCATATTGTTTCGGCAAGGCATTAGCCCCACCAACCGCATCGGCCATACTACTATGGTACGTCACTAAAAATTCACTTGGGCTTTGAGTCCCTAAAACTTCCGAATCTTTTTGAGAAAGGTCATAAACAGCCAAACCGCTACAGGATGCATCGTTCGTGACTCCATTGACTACAGGCATAGTCGAGAAAAAGACCTGAACATCACTAATTATATTTTCAACCGGACGAACAACTTCCACTCTATAATTAGCAGATGCACTCACTTCGTAAGTAGGACCGTTTTCCCCTATTATTTGTGTAAAACCACTTCCTGAATCTACAAACCAACTATATGACAATGCGCCTGAAGTTGTACCATCCAAAATAACGGTGTCATTCTCACAAGCAGCTATTGGTGGCCCTAGAAGATTATTAATTATAGAACAATCTAAAGCATCAAAAGGATTGGTAACAAATATGTGACCTGAAAATTGAATTGAAAACCCGGAATTATTATTACTAAAATTATTAATGAGCAAGTAGTAGTCTTCACCAGGTGTAACATCTAACCAAGCTTCATATTGAACATTATCCGCATTTCCAGTAGGATCCTCTCCTACTCCAATAAATTCATTTTCATCCTGGTTATCAAAGAAATTACACCGTACCGGTTCCCCTAAATTACTGCAGTCATTCGATTTATATAGCGCAAAATCCCAATCTTCCAAAGTATCGATTCCAATATTAAAACCCAGTTGCCCGGAAGCACCGGTTCTAAATCGATACCAAGCGGAGTTTGATTCTACTACTCCACTTAAAGTCTGCTCTAAACAACCACTGGTTGCGGAACCATTAAAATCATCTATCCCAAATCCCGTTGTACCTCCATTAACCGGAGTGTTATTACAAATAGGAATGGCATTACTGCAATCTGAAGAAACTTGTGCTGAAACAGCAGGTAACTCCAAAAACAACAACACAAAACATAAGATTATAAAACGACTCATTTAGCAGGATGTACCTTATTTAATATAAAAGTAGTTTGTTCCTTTTCTTAACAGCAATTTATGTTGTGTATCAGGACATATAGAACATAAAGTGCCATTTTATGTATATCTTTGCAGTTCGTTTTACCTGGCACGAAGTGTAATGTATCGAAACTTTTTAAGACGAATTGGGCATTAGAAATGCCAATAGATATAAGCAGATGAAAATTGATAGTACTTTGGAAAAGCAATTTGAAGATTTAGGAGACGATCATGTTTCCACATCAGAAGACACACCTTTACGTGAAGATGCATTTGTGTTAAGCGATGATGAAAAGATTGAAAGAATACAAGATAATATTAGAGAGGTGTTACTCACATTAGGCCTTGACCTTGATGACGATAGTCTAAAAGGCACGCCCAATAGAGTTGCTAAAATGTTCGTTAAAGAGATTTTTGGAGGGCTTCACCCAGACAGAAAACCTAAAGCCTCTACTTTCAGCAACAAATACAAATACGGCGAAATGTTAGTAGAAAAGAACATTACGCTCTATTCTACATGCGAACACCACCTTTTACCAATAGTGGGTCGTGCACATATTGCCTATATTTCTAACGGAACAGTTGTTGGTCTTTCCAAAATGAACCGTGTAGTAGATTATTACGCCAGAAGACCACAGGTACAGGAGCGCTTAAACATTCAGATTGTAAGAGAACTTCAAAAAGTTTTGGGTACTGATGATGTTGCTTGTGTAATTGATGCTAAACACCTTTGTGTAAATTCTAGAGGTATACGTGACATTGAAAGCAGCACCGTTACAGCTGAATATGGCGGTAAGTTTAAAGAAGATTCCGTACGTCGCGAATTTTTAGATTACATTAATTTAGATACTACTTTTTAATAGCTCTAGCATAACATGCAATTGTACCTGAACCAGAAGTTAAAGATTTACAATTCCCTTTCCGGTAAAAAAGAAATATTTAAACCTTTAAACGAAGGCCATATAGGCATGTACGTCTGTGGACCTACAGTTTATAGCAATGTCCATTTGGGCAACTGCCGTACATTCATGTCTTTTGACATGATTTTTAGATATCTTAAGCATTTAGGCTACAAAGTGCGCTACGTGCGTAATATTACCGATGCCGGACATCTGGTGGATGATGCGGAAGATGGTGAGGATAAAATTGCAAAAAAAGCAAGGTTAGAGCAACTGGAACCTATGGAAGTGGTACAGCGTTACACCATAGATTTTCACAACATTTTAGAACAGTTTAATTTTTTGCCCCCCAGTATAGAACCTACGGCTACAGGGCATATTATTGAACAGATAGAAATTATAAAGGATATTCTTGAAAAAGGCTTTGCCTACGAGGTAAACGGCTCTGTATATTTTGATGTTTCCAAGTTTAATGACAGCTACGAGTACGGCAAATTGAGCGGACGAAAGTTAGAAGACATGATTGCCAATACTCGCGAACTGGCCGCTCAAGACGATAAAAAAAGCCCTCAAGATTTTGCTCTCTGGAAAAAAGCGGAACCACAGCACATAATGCGTTGGCCTTCTCCCTGGGGAGATGGTTTTCCCGGCTGGCATTTGGAGTGTACCGCAATGAGTACCAAATATTTGGGCGAGACTTTTGATATTCACGGTGGTGGTATGGACCTTAAATTTCCACACCATGAATGCGAAATAGCACAAGCCGAAGCGTGTTACGGGCATTCTCCCGTAAGGTACTGGATGCATGCCAACATGTTGACCATGAATGGCAAGAAAATGGCAAAATCTACAGGAAACAATATTCTTCCCGGTGAGATATTTACTGGTGAGAACGATATTCTTAGTAAAGCGTTTTCGCCTTCTGTTGTTCGGTTTTTTATGATGCAGGCACATTACACCAGTATTCTAGATTTGAGCAACGATGCTCTTCTCGCCTCTGAAAAAGGGTTTAGCCGCCTAATGGACTCCCTTTCGGTTTTAGAAGGATTAGAAACTGGCTCAAGTAGCGATTTTGATGTGGAAGCGTGGAGGCAGCAATGCTACGATGCCATGAACGACGATTTCAACACGCCTATTCTAATCGCCAACCTTTTTGAAGCGGTGAAACACATAAACCTTATCAAAGAGGGTAAAGAAAACATTACTAGTGCTGATAAAGACATACTCACCCAAACTTTAAACGGTTTTATCTTTGATATTTTAGGCTTAGAACAAAAGGGAGGTACTTCAGAAGATGCAGGTAAACTTTCTGGTGTAGTAGAACTACTGATAAAGCTCCGAAAAGAAGCTCGTGAGAACAAAGATTTTGCAACCTCGGATAAAATTCGCGATCAATTAGCAGAACTCGGTATCCAACTGAAAGATGGTAAAGAAGGTACTACTTTTAGTATTTAGATTTACATCTGGCTCCTGATATTCAATGTCTTCGCCTGATAATCACTTGGCGATAAATGCTGGCGCGCTTTAAAAACTCTATTAAAATACGAGCGACTTTCAAAACCGCATTGCAAATAGACATTCTTTATACTTCGTTTGGGGTCCTGAAGCAGCCCCACTGCCAGTTTTATCCTTTCATTATTGATGAACTCAATAGGAGAAATACCTAGTTCCGTTTTAAACACCCTGTGAAAATGTGAGGGGCTCAAACAAGCCTTGTTACTCAACTCCTCTACACTTAAAGGTTCGTGAAGATTTTCCCGAATGTACCGTATTACAGTGGCCAATCTACTGTTTGCACTCAATTGTAATGTAGAGCTTGAATAAATTTTACGTTCATTGGTCTGTAATATTCTAATAATTAATTCGCGTAACATATTGTCTACAAAAAAATCTTTGGAAGGGTGATTTTCAGTAAACAAAAATAAGAGCCGTTGCAAAATCTGAAATATGCCTGCATCGTTTACAAAATGAAAATTGTAATCCATTAATCCCCATTCCCTATTATCACACTTGGGCATATTCTCGTTCATGAGTTGCAACACCCTATCTATTTTATCTTCAGAAATGGCCAATGCCAAACAGCGTGTTGGATTTTTTTTCATGGCTTCGGGAAAATCAATACACATAGTTTCATTTGAAGGAAGAACTAACGATTCTCCCGGCAAAAAATCAAAGGACTCATAATCCCTAAGGTGCATAATTTTCTTTCCTTCTATCATACTAGCTAATACCGGTTGATCAAACTTCAACAATACCCGTTCTGCCTGTTGGTGTGTTTCAAACACATGTAACGCGGCATTATTTAAGGTATAAGAGGTTTGGTTCTCAACCAATGTTTCCAACTTTCTGTTCGAGAGAAATTTATCCGATAATCCAATCATAATAGAACAAGTGTCAATTCAACTCATTAATCACTAAGAAATATACAAAATAAGCATCATTAAAGTATCAATTTAACAAAGAATGATAGTATTGGTCATACTAATGGTAGAAATGGTCAGATTATTTGTTTCTAACTCCACTACATTTAGAAAACCATTTATATACATCTGATAAACAGATATATAATTCAGAACATACTATTAATTTAATACACTTAACTATGAGCACACAAACAATTGAAAAAGACGTTTTACAGAAACCAAAGTTTAAAAGTCAGTATGAAAATTATATCGGTGGTAAATGGGTAGCCCCTGTTAATGGTGAATATTTTGACAACCTTTCTCCTGTTGACGGAAATGCTTTTACCAAAATAGCGCGCTCCAAATCCGAAGATATTGAATTGGCTATTGATGCCGCCTGGAAAGCCGCTCCAGGATGGAACTCCTCTTCGGCCACCACAAGAAGTAACATGCTCCTGAAAATTGCCGATGTCATGGAACGTAACCTAGAGACTTTGGCCAGGGCCGAAACTTGGGACAACGGTAAAGCCATTCGTGAAACCACTGCGGCGGACATTCCTTTGGCTATAGACCATTTTAGATATTTTGCAGGCGTTATTAGAGCCGAAGAAGGCTCAGTAAGTGAATTAGACTCCAATACCGTTGCCCTTAACGTTACTGAGCCCCTTGGTGTAGTAGCTCAAATTATTCCTTGGAATTTCCCCATACTTATGGCCACCTGGAAATTAGCTCCTGCTTTAGCGGCGGGTAATTGTGTTGTATTAAAACCTGCGGAACAAACACCCGTTGGCATTCTGGTACTTATGGAGCTGATTGAAGGCATATTACCGGATGGCGTTTTAAATGTCGTAAACGGTTTTGGTGCCGAAGCAGGTAAGCCTCTGGCATCTAGCCCCAGAATAAACAAAGTTGCATTTACTGGGGAGACCACCACAGGACAGCTTATCATGCAATATGCTTCTAAGAACATTACGCCGGTAACTTTAGAATTGGGCGGAAAATCCCCCAACATTTTCTTTGAAAGTATTATTGATGCAGACGATGAATTTTTTGACAAATGTCTGGAAGGTGCAGTAATGTTTGCTTTAAACCAAGGGGAAGTATGTACTTGCCCTTCTAGATTGTTGGTGCAAGAAAGTATTTACGACCGTTTTATGGAAAGGGTCATTGAACGTACCAAGGCTATTAAACTAGGGCATCCATTAGACCCAACTACTATGATGGGCGCACAGGCTTCAAACGATCAATACGAAAAAATCCTAAACTACATAAACATTGGAAAAGATGAAGGTTGTGAAGTATTGACAGGAGGAGAAGCTGCTTACAATGAAGGCCTTGAAGGAGGTTATTACATTCAGCCTACTATTCTTAAAGGCAACAATAAAATGAGGGTTTTTCAAGAAGAAATTTTTGGACCTGTAGTCTGTGTAACCACCTTTAAAGATGAGGCAGAAGCTATTGAAATTGCCAATGACACATTATATGGACTAGGCGCGGGAGTTTGGACCAGAGATACGCATCAGGCTTACCAAATATCCAGAGCGGTACAAGCCGGTAGAGTTTGGGTAAACTGCTATCACCTATACCCTGCCCACGCTCCGTTTGGCGGCTATAAAAAGTCTGGAATAGGCCGTGAAAACCATAAAATGATGTTGGCGCACTACAGACAAACCAAAAACATGCTGATTTCATATGATAAAAAGGCCATGGGCTTCTTTTAAGATGAAAACGCCAAGAGTTTTAGTATCGGATAAAGCTAAAGAGGTTATCCAAAAGCTTAAGGAACTACATGGCCCCTTAATGTTTCACCAAAGTGGAGGATGTTGTGATGGATCATCCCCTATGTGCTTCCCTAAAGGTGAACTCATGCTAAACGAAAACGATGTTTGGTTAGGAAATATAGCCGGTTGTGATTTTCATATGTCCAATGATCAATTTGAATATTGGAAACACACCCAACTGACAATAGACATAACCAAAGGTATGGGCGCGAGCTTCTCTCTGGAAATTCCACTAGGCCTTAGATTTGTGGTAAAATCTAGAATATTTTCCGAAGAGGAAGCTCTAAATCTAGAACCGGTACATCTAGCAGAAACCTGATGAAATTTAGTAATCAGTATACAAATCCGCACTGATCAGTGCGGATTTTTTTATTTCATATCAAGATTTCATACACCCCAATTTTGACCAAATTATTGTATTTTTACACGACTAAAACAAGATATTTTGTCTCTAACATTGAAAAAAATACTGATTGCTCCTGTTGTTTTTTTAGTTAGATTCTACCAGCTGGCCATATCACCATATACCCCGGCTACTTGTCGCTACTCCCCCACTTGCTCACAATACACTTTACAAGCGTTAAAAAAACATGGCCTTTTTAAAGGTGGCTGGTTGGCCACAAAACGTATATTCAGTTGTAACCCCTGGGGAGGAAAGGGGTATGACCCAGTACCTTAAATCATTTAACTCTCCTAAAATTATATTGATTAGGTTCATTCTTGTTAATCCTTGAAATTTATAACGTCGATTTAAGATAGAGTAAAGCTTAACGGCTATCTATTTTATTATCTTAGTGCCCTTAAAACTCCATAACATGTACTTTTTAGGTATCATCTGGAATCCGAACGAAACGCTTTTCTCTCTCGGCCCATTACAGATTAAATATTACAACTTACTTTGGATTTCCGCTTTTGCCATAGGTTGGTATATTATGAAGCGTATTTTCACCAACGAGAATAAGACCGTTGAGCAATTAGATTCGCTATTTATACACACAGTTTTAGCTACTATGCTAGGTGCTAGACTAGGTCATGTATTTTTCTACGATTGGCCGTATTACCAAAACCACTTAGCCGAAATATTGCTTCCAATTCGGGAGAGCTCTACAGGGGTCCTTTTTGGTTTTATTAAGGGCTACGAGTTTACTGGTTTCACAGGACTTGCCAGTCATGGTGCCATTATAGGTGTACTTATTGGCACTTATCTCTACCAAAAGAAATACCCTGACATGAAGACTCTCTGGCTACTGGACCGTATGGTAATCCCGTTTGCTATTGGAGCTTTCTGTGTACGACTTGGGAATTTTTTCAATTCAGAAATCAATGGAAAGGTAACTGATGAATCATTCATTTTTGCTACTAAATTTCTTCGAGATTCGGATGACCTCCACCCATCAAAAGCATTGGCCATAACGCAGGAAAAAACTGTAAACGCCGCTTATGACGCTATAGAAAACAACCCACAGTTTGCCGATCAGTTGGCACAAATTCCTTTTCGTCACCCAGCACAACTGTATGAGGGAGTTGCCTATATTTTTGTTTTTATACTTCTTTATTACCTCTACTGGAATACCGATAAAAGAAATAGCACAGGGTACCTTTTTGGCCTGTTTTTAGTATTGCTTTGGACCATTCGTTTCTTTGTAGAATTCGTAAAGAAAAGTCAAGGTGGTTTTGAAGAAAGCTTAGGTTTACTTTCAACGGGACAGTGGTTGAGTATTCCGTTCATTCTAATTGGTCTTTATTTTATGTTCAGGCCAAAAACTGCTAAATCATAATTTAGTCAAGTTTCCCATAAAATTTAAATTAGCGCTTTGCCAAAAAGACAAACCGCTTCATTTATCATCGACTTTTAAACTTAAGCGATACTAAAATGAAAAACATCAAAACATACCTGTATATAACCCTTTTTACGTTTGTATTTAATTCGTGTAAGGAAGAGGCAAAAAAGGTAGTAAAAGCAGAACCCGTAGTTTTCAAAAAAGAGGGTGAGCTTTCCATTTTTAAACAAAAAACCGATAGTGTAATCGCTTCGTTTGACATTGAAATTGCAGATAGTGAATACGAAACCCAAACTGGTTTAATGTACCGCAAAAGCATGAAGGCCAATCGTGGGATGTTGTTTGTTTTTCCCGATGTGGCGGCACATTCCTTTTATATGAAGAATACTGAATTTCCATTAGATCTTATCTTCATCAAAGAAGACATGACTATTGCCAATTATCACGAGAACGCACAACCTTTAAACGAATCCAGTCTACCCTCTGCAGGTCCGGTTCAATACGTTCTTGAGCTGAATGCCGGTCTTGTTCAGAACATTGGTCTACAACCAGGAGATAGTATTGCGTATAAAAAATTATAAGTGTTGATGGAGTTGCTTTTGGAAGGAGAACAAACCGAACGACTACTATTCCGAAAAGTTCTTTCTTCAGATTTTGAATCTTGGTTACCTTTTCATAAAGACAAAAGGTCCTCTCAATTTTGGGAAGGATTACCCACGGACCCGAAAATTGCCTGCCAACAACAGTTTGACCGCATATTTGAGCGATATGAAAATGATTTGGGTGGGATGAATGCTCTAATTTCAAAATCAACTGGAGAATTCATCGGTCTATGCGGCCTTCTTAAACAAACCGTAGACGGTATTGAAGAATTGGAAATAGGCTATTCCATCCTACCAAAATATTGGCGACAGGGTTATGCTAGTGAAGCTGCAATAAAATGCAAAATCTACGCTCAACAGCAACATCTAGCCAAATCTTTAATTTCTATAATTCATGTAGGTAATATTCCATCTCAAAAAGTTGCCCAGAGCAACGGCATGCATTTAGACAATACAACAACATACCACAATAACCCCGTACATATTTTTAGAGTCCTACTATGACACAAAAACATTGGGCCATTTTTACAGCAAATACTTCCCAGAAAAGTGAATTGATATACGCACTTTTGGAAGGACCACTTCCCGAAGGCTTTAAAGAACTAAAAAATTTAAATGGAGCTCTGCTATCTAAATTAGCTGTTGAGCGCTTTATTGATAAGGAAGACCGGCACGGCAGCAAAATAATTACTTCCGGTACAGCGCAAAGTTTAAAATCAATGTCTAGCGGGGAGCAAAAAAAGGCTTTATTAAAACACATATTAAGTACCCAACCAGATTTTATTGTTCTGGACAATCCATTCGACAATCTTGACACAACCGCACAAGAGGACCTAAAAGTTACACTTGGAAAAGTTTCAGCACATACCCCCATGGTGCAATTGTTAAGTCGTAAAACGGACTTGTTGCCTTTTACCAACACCTTTGCCAAATTAGAGGGCAAAGATTTAATTTTTGCTGAGAATGCCAACTCGTTTTCTAATCAACTTGGTAAAGAACAGTTTAAAAACGATATTCCCCAACCTATACACTCCTATGAAATAGAAGGCGACACTTTAATTGATTTAAAAGGAGTTGGAGTGTCCTATAATGAAAAGCCAATCCTACGAGATATTAACTGGCATATTAAGAAAGGAGAATTTTGGGAACTTAGAGGACGAAACGGCAGTGGAAAAACTACCATTTTATCTATGATTACCGGAGAAAATCCAAAAGGATACGGGCAAGAACTCTATATTTTTGGTCGTAAAAAGGGTACTGGTGAAAGTGTATGGGAGATTAAAAAGCGTATAGGTTATTTTACACCCTCAATGACGGATAAATTTACTGGCTACCATTCGGTAAGCCATATGATTATTTCAGGTTTCTATGACTCAGTAGGGTTATATATACATCCTACCGAAGCGCAATTACGATTGGCAAAAGAGTGGCTTCAACTTATTGGATTATGGGATATGAAAGATGAACTTTTCCATGACCTTTCAATGGGACAAAAACGACTGATCATGTGCGCAAGAGCAATGATAAAACATCCACCTCTACTCATTCTTGATGAACCAACAGCAGGATTGGATGATGATAGCGCAGCGCTTTTCGTAGCACTGGTCAACAAATTTGCGACCCAAAGTAATACTACTGTTATTTTTGTATCACACAGAAAAGAACCAGGTCTGGAAGCAGAATTCATCTATCAACTAGAAAAATCCGATACTGGTTCTACAGGGAAAATCCTACCCTCCTAAACCTCACCCTTACTCCTTTAAAATTCAAAAAACAACGAGCATAAAAAAAGCCGTTTGCATATGCAAACGGCTTTTTGTAATTAATTGAGTTAGTTAGTTCTTAACTCCTCAAATATAGAGAAATTTATTTTACTTCCTCAGTTTCCTGCTCAGCTGTATCTTTTATAAGACCACCTGCTTTAGAAGACTTGTTTAAGGTATCGAACATTACCGGTGTTGCAATGAATACCGAAGAATATGTACCTACAACAACACCTATTATCATAGCGAACATGAATCCTCTTAATGATTCTCCACCAAAAATAAATATGGCCAACAATACTACAAATGTGGTTAAAGACGTATTCAACGTACGGCTTAACGTGCTGTTAAGTGCTAAGTTGATGTTTTCACCTCCACGCCATCCGCGCTCACCAATAATCTCACGAATACGGTCAAAAACAACCACGGTATCGTTCAAGGAATATCCAATAACGGTAAGTATCGCCGCAATGAAAGCCTGATCAATCTCCATGTTGAAAGGCATAACCGTACCAAACAAAGAGAATATACCTAATACAATCATAACATCATGGAAAACCGCTACTACCGCACCTAAAGAGAACTGCCACTTACGGAAACGGAATAGGATATACAAGAATACAACTGCAAGCGAACCTAGAATAGCCAAGAATGCATTGTTCTTAATATCATCGGCAATTGTTGGCCCTACCTTTACAGATTGTAATATACCTATTGACTTGTCTCCTGAACCTCCTGCTTTAAAGGTTTGCTCACTAATACCGTCCGGAAGATATTTCTGCAAAGAAATATATAGTTTATTTTGAATCTCATTATCAACTTCAATACCCTCTACATCTACTTTGTAAGGCGTAGTAATCTTAATCTGGTTGGCATCACCAAACGTTTTAACATTAGTTCCACTACCAAACACATCATTTAATTCAGAAGCTATCTCAGATGGATTAACAGACTGCTCAAAACGAACTTGATACGAACGTCCTCCAATAAAGTCAACTCCTTGTTGCAATCCATTTGTTGCTAAAGAGAAGACCCCTATACCTACCAAAACGGCAGATAAAATATAAGCGAACTTTCTTTTTGAAAGAAAATTGATATTTACATTTTTGAAAAGGTTCTTTGTAAGTGCTGTTGAGAAATCCAACGAACGACCTTTTCCTTCAATATACCAATCTACCAATAGACGTGTAATAAAGATTGCCGTAAACAAAGAAGTAACAATACCAATAAGTAAGGTTGTTGCGAAACCTTTAATAGGACCTGACCCGAAAATAAAGAGAATAATCGCTGTTAGACCTGTTGTTATATTCGCATCAAGAATAGAAGATAGTGCATTGCTGAAACCATCCGCTACAGCTAATGATTTTCCTTTTCCTTTTGCTAATTCTTCCTTTATACGTTCAAATATAAGTACGTTCGCATCTACGGACATACCTATAGTAAGTACAATACCTGCGATACCCGGTAAAGTTAACACAGCGCTTAAGCTGGTCAGTACCCCAAATATCAACAGAATGTTCAATAGCAAAGCTATATCTGCAAAAGCACCTGCTTTACCATAGTAGAAAACCATCCAGACCAATACAATGGCCATAGCAATCATGAACGACATAAAACCACTATCAATAGCTTCTTGTCCTAAAGATGGACCTACAACTTCTGATTGAATGATTTCTGCGGACGCCGGTAATTTACCAGCACGCAATACGTTTGAAATATCTTTTGTTTCGTTAACCGTAAAAGTACCGGTAATCTCTGAACGTCCACCAGAAATAGGTCCTGATGAAACACCTGGTGCAGTATATACTTTATTATCCAGTACAATAGCAATACCAGTTCTATTATTATAAGCATCACCAGTAAGCTTTTCCCATTCCTTAGCCCCTTTGGTATTCATACTCATGGTTACGGCAGGCTTACCGTTTACAAACTCGTCACGAGCATCACTAACCACATCACCACTAATTCTTGGTGTATTGTCACGATTAGATTTTAATGCATAAAGCTCAGCTATCTCCGAACCTTCAGATGGTCTTTCCCATAAGAACTTTACGAACTGCATACTTGCAGGAAGTAATCTTCTAACTTCTTTCATTCTTAAGTACGAACCTATTTCGGCAGTATCTTGGATAGCGGCAACACCAACAGCATAGCTAGGCGCCCCCAATTGAAACTTATCGAACAATGGGTTTTTCTGACCAGCAATATCCAATGAATCCGCAGAAACATCAGAAAGAAGCGAATCCAACTCAGATTCTTTTTTTACCGGCTCCTTAACATCGTCCGTATCAATAAGTGATTTCAATTTTTCATTAGTCTGAAAAAAGAAACCTTGTAATTCAGGATTGTTAGGTTCATAGGTTTCCCAAAATTCCAACTGAGCTGTACTTGATAATAAGCCCTGTGCACGAGCAATATCCCTTGCACCTGGTAATTCTACCAAAATACGGCCAGAGTTACCTTCACGCTGAATATTTGGTTGTGTTACCCCAAAACCATCAATACGCTCACGAAGTACTTCAAAAGCAGAAACGATAGATTCATCAATTTTTCTGCGGATGATAGGCTTAACCTCATCATCTGTCATCTGAAAATTAACTTCTCCACTAAGTCCTTTGTTGGCAAAAATATCTGGGGAAGCTAGTTTGGTATCTCCCTTAATTTTGTCAAAAGCATTGAAGAAAAGCTCTATATACGTATCATCACTGTCTTTAGACGCTGCATCCGCATCAGCCAATGCTTTGTTGAAAACGGGGCTTTTGGTGTTATTCGCCAACCCTTTTAAGATATCTTTTACAGAAATCTGCAAGGTTACGTTAATACCTCCTTTAAGGTCAAGACCTTTGTTCAACTCTCTCTTTTTGGCTTCATTATAATTGGTGAAACCAAAAATTGAATTGTCGCCAATTGAATCTAAATACCTCGTCTCTAGCGCTTCGCGCTCTGAAACATAATTCTCTTCAGCATCTGAAATGCGACTTTCCGCATACGATTTTGCTTCGTTTTCTACCTTACCACCTATAAAAGTATAGGATAATTGGTAGATACTTACTAGCCCAAAAAGTAGGGCAAAAAGCTTAATAAGTCCTTTATTCTGCATTGGTTATGTGAATTAATTGCGTGCTTTTTATAACAGCGTGCAAATATATGATTTTCCCATAGGAATTGACAATATATTTGGAGTTATTGTAAAACAGGAACATCTGCCCCAGAAATATTTCCAGGACAGATGTTCATATTTATTATTGTCTCAAAGACTATAATTCTAGTAGACCGTTGGTCTTTTTTACACCGGCAGCACTTTCTTGCATTTTTGCTTTTTCGGCATCGCTAAGTGGAATATCTACTATTTTTTCGATTCCGCCTTTACCTAAAATTACAGGTACACCTATACAGATATCGTTAAGGTCATATTCACCTTCTAATAAGGTAGAACATGGGAATATTTTTTTCTGGTCACAAGCAATTGCCTGAACCAAACCTGAAACAGCCGCACCTGGCGCATACCAAGCACTTGTTCCTAACAATTTAGTTAATGTAGCTCCACCTACCTTAGTATCTGCAGCTACTTGCTCCAAACGGTCTTCAGATAAAAATTCTGAAACACGAATACTGTTTCTTGTAGCATGAGATGTTAGAGGTACCATACCGGTATCACTATGACCACCTATTACCATACCATCTACATCTGATATCGGAGCTTCAAGAGCTTCGGCCAAACGGTATTTAAAACGAGCGCTATCTAAAGCTCCGCCCATACCTATAATTCTATTCTTAGGTAAGTTTGTTGTTTTATGTACCAAGTAGGTCATAGTATCCATTGGGTTACTTACCACGATCAAGGTTACATTTGGTGAATGCTCTACCAAGTTAGCCGATACCGTTTTTACTATACCTGCATTAATACCGATTAACTCTTCGCGAGTCATACCTGGTTTTCTAGGGATACCAGAAGTAATAACTGCAATATCACTATTGGCCGTTTTAGAGTAATCACTGGTTACACCCGTGATTTTCGTATCAAAACCGTTTAATGACGCTGTTTGCATCAAATCCATAGCTTTACCTTCGGCATAGCCTTCTTTGATATCCAACAAGACTACCTCAGATGCAAAATTCTTTATGGCAATATACTCGGCACAGCTTGCACCTACTGCTCCTGCCCCTACTACGGTAACTTTCATTTGTTATTATTTATATGTTATTAAAGACTCTTTCTTGAAAACATCCTTTTACAAACTTCTATTTACATCACTTACCCTATTAAGGAAGCAACATTCGTCAGTTATAAAATGATTTTTTAAAATAAGTTCCCAAAAATAAACAATATGAAAAGAAAACTACCGTAAAAATTAGGTTAAATGGCAGAAACATTACCGATGAAATACTCGACAAAATACACTCCTGTTAAAAAAGAATGCGCTTTAACGAAGATAAAAGTGATTTGTTGCCGTACATCGAATTATAGCAATAGGACTTTACAATTGGGCGTTCTTAATATATCAAAACCCCCAAATAACTAAAACCTACGACAATGAAAAAAGTCTTTTCATTTTTAGCAATAATAGCCATAATACTGGTGAGCAACTGCTCCGAAATTCCCGAAAACAATGATCCGGTTATTGGTATTTGGTCAGACGTAGAAGTAGAAGCAGCAAGCCAAACCTCCAAAGGAGGAACTACCACCCGAAAGGAATGGATTTTTAATGATGCTTATTTAGGAAGGTACCACCAAAAAAGCAATGGCAAAATTACCTTTAAAACCGACTTTAAATGGAGTTATGAAAATGACACCTATACAATATCATACCCCGGAACCGATATGGCAGACGAACAAGTCTCCATGAAAGCGTCCACTGAAGGAAGTATATTATCCGACTCACAAGGCAACACAATGGCCTTACGGGAATAAAAATTTTACTAGGTTTCAAATACGCTAAAACCCATATTCTTAATTGAATATGGGTTTTTAAATGAAGTAGATTTCTCCCTACTTGCCGCACTCAACGTACATACCTTAATTTTTTCTTATTCTAATCTCTATAGATAGCCATTACAGGGGTGTTTATGTTCCTTATCAAGTCTTCCGTAAGACTATAGGTAAACAGGCGCTGATAAAAATTACGTTTGTGGTTGATCAGACAAACAATATCTATTTTATTTTCAATACAATAATCCAATAACGATTTCTTTATATCGATTGAATCTATAGTCTCAAAAGTTACATTACTGATATCGAAATCTTCTAACGACGCCTTAAACCGATCCATTAATGGCACTATGGAATCTCCGTGGGCCAAATCAAAATGAACCACATGCAACCTGGCATTAAATCCTTTTGACTCATTGATCAAATCTTCCAAAGGTTCTTTCTCATCTTCTTGATAATCTACCAGAAAAAGAATATCATCTAGATCCCCATCAAACTTAGCATTACCCGGCACCACAATAACAGGTTTATTTATTTCATCAAGAATTTTCAGGGTACTGGTCTCCGTAAACAATTGAAAGAGGCCGCTCTTACTTATTTGGGTACCCATTACCACAAGGTCTATTTTATCTTCTCGCTTACCTATGTATTGGGTAAAGGTTTCAATAAAACTTCCTTCACGTACTACGTATTTTACTTTTAGACTATCTACCTGCCTTTCTCTGAGTATTTTTTCAAAAGGAGGAAAAGTCTCTTTTTTGTTTCTAAAATTTTGAATATCAAGTTTCTCGTACAACTCCTGTTCTACTTCGGAAGCTTCAGTTTCTAAATTATACGCATGGAAAACGATAATTTTCTTATCGGTTTTTTTTGCATAATTAACAGCATATAAAAAAGCATTCATTGAAACTTCTGAAAAATCTGTGGGAAAAAGTATACTCTCCATAGCTATTTTTTTTAGAATGATATTTCTAGGTTAAGTTCGTAGGTATCTTCTGTATTGTCGTCTACCGTAGTATGCTCGGTATTCAAAATGAGCCGTATCATCTTATTCACCCTATAGGTTAGCCCTCCAATGACCCTTTGGGTTTGCTCATCTATCTCCTCAACTTCAAATTCATCAAAACGACCCCACAGAGAAAAAGGGGATTTACCAAATTTATACTCCCCAAAGAAGCTATACCCGTGATTATCCAATGATCGGGAAGGGTCTACCGGGTCAATATACCTAGCTCTAAAATCACCTACTCCATCATGAAATTGAGCCGTTATCTTAAATTGCTTTTCCGTAAAGGCCAAGAAACCCAAAACCTGATTAAAGTCGGGTGAAAATTCACTATTCCCTTTTCCCCTATTAAAATAACCACTTAATTGCAATTGCGGCAACATATTTGCCAAGGGCCGCACGGTTAACCGGCCAGCTATTACCTTATTATTGTTGTTTTCTATACCGGAATAACCTCCTCCGTTATAAATGCCCAATGAGTAACTGACATATTTTCCTTTCATAACACCATTTACATTCTTGAGAAATTCTTCGTCCATTTTTGGACCAATATTTCCAGTCACCGTTACACCAAAATCAGCGGAGTTGAATATTCTATTTCGCTCAATAAACATGTTATCCTGAACTCGATAAGTGTTCATTTTCTGTTCATAATCCAACCATGGTCTATGCACCATACCCACTTCAATGGCCGTACCCGTAAGCACTTTACTGTTTAACTTAGGTTTGGTCATTAAATAAAGATACTTAAGCCGGGTTTCCACATTACCTGCATCATCACCCTCAGTATCAATGGTAAGGTCCATTGTATACCGAACCGAAAAAACATCGTTCAATTCCTTTTTTAAAGTAAAATAACTTCGCTTTAACACAAAACTACTTGTATGCTCATTTACAACAGGTACAGTTTCATCTGCCTGAATTTGCTTTATCCCATCACGATAAGCAATAAACCAATCTCCGGACATCTCTACTAAATCGGCTATATTTATTCCCTTTCCATCATCATCCGTACTAGAACTGCCAACCTGTGCAATCCCATTTTCGCACATTAAAAAGACGAATATAAATAGTAACCTGAGTTTCATTCTTAATAAAAATTAAATAGAAGTTGCCAAATATTTTACGGCGAACACCAAAATGATACTTACTACAAGACCTATGACAACCTTAACAAGATCCATACCCAGTGATTTGAACATTTTTGTTCTAGGCTCATTTTTTCTCAGCATATAATTCAAGGCTATTTCACGACCTGCCAATATACCAATAAAGACCCATGTGGTACTCATTGGCACATTGTTCATTTCCTTAAAGTAAAAGAGCACTACCCCGTACACAAAATCTATAATTGTTGCCGAACGAATATCTACCGTATTCGTCTTAGACTTGATTATACTCTGTATAGCCCCTCCTTTAGACGCAATTATAAAAGCTAACAAGCCCAAAATAACCACCAATGAAAAAATCATTGAATAGATGCCTAATTCGCGCGGCAAATAAACGTAAATATTAGCAAAATCCTGAATCAACCATTGAGACCATAAAAAACCAGTAGAACACCATTGCAAAATAGTCCAAAGTTTTTCCCCTCTTGCCGTAATAGGCTTTTCTATAAACTTTCTTTCCACCAATCGTGATATGGCCAGATAGAGTACAATGGCCGCCACAAATGCCACTCCGTAGCCAGAAAGCGATTTGGTGACCATGCTGCTTAAATTCTTTTCATTGAAAAAAGTAAGAATCAGAAATGACGTACTCACAGGTATACCGGTACGCGTTAACAACATAAGAATAACGGGCGGAAGTAAATAATACCAAGAAAATGGCTCTGGCATTGGGTATTTTGCCAATCTTCCATAAGAAACATCTCCGTTGTGAGTCATGTAACCGTAAATTAAAGTTACCGCCAATATGCCACCTGCAAACAACCAGAGTACCCACCATTTTTTTCGCTCATTAGAACTCAAAAAAGTACCCAGGGTTTGTATGGTATCATTTCCCACTACGGAATAAGCGGCCAATATGAAGCCCAAATACATAACTATGACTGAAAAATCCAATGCGTTCTGGTTTTATATTACGCAGTAAATAAAGACCATTTTACACAAGAGCTTTCTACAGTACACATTATCAAATATTTAAATAATTGACAACTTAAAAAAGAAAGGCCGTAATCATAAATGATTACGGCCTTTTCAGCATTATTTTTTTAGTAAGCTAAATAGCTTAAGTACGGTTTACTTACATACTAAACTCTGTATAATCTAATATGTAGACACCCAATAAGCTCCATTTGAACTTCTCACCTGCATACTTTGCTTTGAACTTTTCATTATCCATAAACAAAGATTCAAAATGCTCATCAAAGTTCTTTTTAGTTAACCACAGTACTTTTTCATCACCTTTTTTGATGTAATATGACTTAGCAATACCTCCTGCCAATTTCATTCCACCAATTCCAATACTTGCGGTTTCCTTGGCCCAAGGGTCTGAATACACTTCAATCAACTGACTGTACTTTGGATTAACCACCTGCATCAAATACTCCTCTTCTTTCTTTTTATTCTTTAAAGAAACCATTTGATTGGTATACATAGTATACCCTTTGTTCATGTACTTGGAAGCGTCTGTTTTCCCCCATTTGGTAGCATCATTCATGAAGTTACCTTGGTTATTGAGCTTTTCTAATCCTGAAGGAGCCATATACAAATCAATAATTTCTTCTGCCTTAACACGAATCTTCTCGCCATCAGGCTTAATAAATTTGATTTCATTGATCAGACCTTTTTTGCGATCCACATCTTTTATATCTGCTTCCATCTTTCCGCCATCCTTAAGTGTGACGTAAGCTGGTTTTTTACGAGAGTAAGATGAATAGGCTGGATCAAAGGCGGCTTGTTGCTCGCGCTCTTTTAAACTCTCTTGTCCAAAACAAACAACGCTGGACATAAATAATACCATTGATACTAACTGTAATTTCATAATAGGGGTTTAGGGTTATTGAACTGCCCCTAAAATAGTTCGTCCGCCAAGTGGCGGACGAATATTTGTTGTGAAAACCCTAATTGTTATGCGTCAATGTTCGCATAAACGGCATTCTTCTCTATAAATTCTCTTCGTGGCGGCACCTCATCACCCATTAACATAGAAAATACACGGTCCGTTTCGGTAGCGTTATCTATTTGAATTAGGCGTAAGGTTCTAAACTCTGGATTCATGGTCGTATCCCATAACTGCTCAGCGTTCATCTCACCAAGACCTTTATAACGCTGTATACTAACACCACCGCTATAACTATCTGCAATCTCATCACGTTCCTTATCAGACCAAGCATAACGTTTTTTAGACCCTTTCTTTACCAAGTATAATGGCGGAGTAGCGATATAAACGTGCCCACTTTCAATAAGCTCACGCATATATCTAAAGAAGAACGTTAGAATAAGTGTTTCAATATGGCTACCATCTACATCGGCATCACACATTATCACTACTTTATGGTAACGTAATTTATCTAAGTTCAATGCTTTACTATCTTCTTCGGTACCAATGGTAACCCCTAAAGCAGTATATATATTCTTGATTTCCTCGTTTTCAAAAACCTTGTGCTGCATGGCTTTTTCAACGTTCAAAATTTTACCTCGCAGTGGAAGAATAGCTTGAAATTTACGGTCACGACCCATTTTGGCCGTACCACCTGCAGAATCTCCCTCAACAAGGAATACTTCACATTGTGTAGGGTCTTGCTCAGAACAATCCGAAAGCTTACCAGGAAGACCACCAATACTCATAACCGTCTTACGCTGTACCATTTCACGTGCCTTAGTAGCTGCGTGACGTGCTTGAGCCGCAAGAATAACCTTTTGTACAATAATCTTGGCATCATCTGGATGTTCTTCCAAATAGTTGGACAACATTTCCGAAACAGCCTGCGAAACAGCCGCTGAAACTTCACGGTTACCTAGTTTGGTTTTTGTCTGACCTTCAAATTGAGGTTCAGCCACTTTAACCGAAACAATTGCCGTAAGACCTTCTCTAAAGTCATCTCCCTGAACCTCGAATTTCAATTTTTCGAGCATTCCAGAAGCGTCTGCGTACTTCTTTAAAGTTGTCGTAAGACCTCTTCTAAAACCAGAAAGGTGTGTACCCCCTTCATGGGTATTTATATTGTTTACGTACGAGTGTAAATTTTCCGTATAACTCGTATTATAAATCATAGCAACCTCAACTGGAATGTCGTTTTTCTCACCTTCCATTGAAATTACGTTCTGAATCAACGACTCACGGTTACCATCAAGAAACTTAACAAATTCCTTCAGTCCTTCGTCCGAATAAAAAATCTCAGAAATGTATTCTCCTTTATCGTCTTTTTGTCTCTTATCGGTAATCGTTATAGTAACCCCTTTGTTCAAGAACGAAAGCTCGCGCATTCTGTTCGCCAAAGTTTCGTAACTATATTCAATTGATTGCTGAAAAATTTGGCTATCAGGATGAAAAGTAACCATAGTACCCCTTTCATCAGTTTCACCAATACTCTTAACAGGATACATTGCCTTACCTCGCTCATATTCCTGTTCCCAAATTTTCCCGTCTCTGTAAACGGTTGCTTTTAGGTTATCAGAAAGCGCATTCACTACGGAAACACCAACACCGTGAAGTCCACCAGACACCTTATAGGAATCTTTATCGAACTTACCACCAGCACCAATTTTGGTCATTACCACCTCTAGAGCGGATATACCTTCTTTTTTATGTAAATCTACAGGAATACCCCTACCGTTATCACGAGTGGTGATTGAGTTATCTTCGTTTATTACAACACTGATCGTATCACAATGCCCTCCCATAGCCTCATCTATGGAGTTATCGACCACCTCGTAAACTAAGTGGTGAAGACCCCTAACACCCACATCTCCGATATACATTGATGGGCGCATCCGTACATGTTCCATTCCCTCAAGGGCCTGGATACTGTCCGCGGAATATTGATTCTTTTTTTCTTCTTTATTTGCTTCTTCGCTCATAAAATTAACTGGTTGTTAAACTTAATTTTTGGCAATCTCACAAATATACGCAAAACCCCATAAAATATGGGGTTTTGAGAATTGTTATAACCTCTAAGTTATCAACAAAAATTGTGGAAAATTACCACTTCGGAACCGGATTTGGATATACGCCTTTCAAAACCTAAGTCTCTCAAATTCAAACCATAGAAATCTTATGCATTAGAACCTCATTCACCCAACTTGCACCGGCCTTGCAAAATTTTCAAAACACCAACTTCATTCCGTTCGTTCAGAATACTAACAAAAAGACCTGCTGGCCTTTATGGCGCAGCAGGTCAATTCCTAGCTAATTATATAAATAACCTTAAATAATGGTTCTAATACGCATCATCATGTACGTTAGCCACAGCTCTACCAGATGGGTCGTTCATGTTTTTGAACGCTTCGTCCCACTCCAAAGCTATTTGAGTGCTACATGCAACAGAAGCTTCTTGAGGAACACATAGGGCCGCTGCATCTGAAGGGAAATGAGATTCAAAAATAGAACGGTAATAGAATTCTTCTTTTGAAGTTGGAGTCTGTATTGGGAAACGGAACTTGGCATTTGCCAGTTGCTCATCTGAAACCTCCTCGTTAACAACAACCTTTAAAGTATCGATCCAGCTGTATCCTACACCATCGGAAAATTGTTCCTTTTGTCTCCATGCTACGCTTTCCGGCAACATATCTTCAAAAGCTTTTCTAACAACCCATTTCTCCATACGCTCGCCATTAATCATTTTATCTTTTGGGTTGATACGCATAGCTACATCCATAAATTCCTTATCCAAGAACGGCACACGACCTTCAATACCCCAAGCAGCTAAAGACTTGTTTGCCCGTAAACAATCGTACATATGCAACTTGCTCAATTTACGAACAGTCTCTTCATGGAACTCTTTATCATTCGGTGCTTTGTGAAAATAAAGGTAACCTCCAAAAAGCTCATCTGCACCTTCACCAGAAAGTACCATTTTAATCCCCATAGATTTAATTACCCTAGCCATAAGATACATAGGCGTGGAAGCTCTAATCGTAGTTATATCATAGGTCTCCAAGTTGTAAACAACATCCTTGATCGCATCTAAACCTTCTTGAATAGTAAATTTTATTTCATGATGTACCGTTCCAATATGATCCGCTACTTTCTGGGCCGCTGCCAAATCTGGAGAACCCTCAAGTCCTACTGAAAAAGAGTGCAACTGAGGCCACCAAGCATCTGCAGTATCACCGGACTCAATACGTTTTTGCGCGTATTTTTTGGCTATTGCCGATGTAACAGAAGAATCCAATCCTCCTGAAAGCAATACTCCATAAGGTACATCTGACATTAACTGACGGTGTACGGCAGCTTCCAAAGCTTCTTTGATTTCCTTAATGCTTGTTTCGTTTTCCTTAACGGCATCATATTCCATCCAATCTCTAGAATACCATTTTTTAAACTCACCGTCTTCACTACTTAAATAATGTCCCGGAGGAAATAATTGAATTTTTGAACACGTACCCTCCAAAGCTTTCAATTCAGAAGCCACATAGAAAGTTCCGTTTTGGTCCCATCCGATATAAAGCGGAATAATACCCATATGGTCACGCGCCACGAAATACGAATCGTTTTCAGTATCGTAAATAGCGAAACCAAATATACCGTTCATCTCATCTAAGAAATCAGCTCCCTTTTCTTGATAAAGCGCTAAAATAACTTCACAATCAGACTCGGTCTGGAAATTATATTTTCCTTCGAACTGCTTACGCAACTCTCTATGGTTATAGATTTCGCCATTAGCGGCCAAAACCAATTTTTTATCTTCACTGAACAACGGCTGGGTACCGGAAGCTGGATCAACAATAGCCAAACGCTCATGCGCTAAAATGGCTTTTTCATCGGCATAGATACCACTCCAATCCGGACCACGGTGACGTATTTTCTTAGACATCTCCAATAATTGGGGTCTTAAAACATCTGAACTTTCTTTTAAATCAAATGCACATACAATTCCACACATAACTCTTTGTTTATTTCTAATTTGAAGTCAAAAATGCGACTAAACTTTCAATTATAAAACATATATAGCTTAAATGATTTCATATTGAAATATTAAATTGCAATTCAACATCAATACATCACTATTTTTATTTTTTTACTTTAAAAATCATTCTTTCTGTAAGTAGCGCAAAAATTAACGACCTTTTAGTTAATTTTACATTCAATACTAATTAGTTTTATAGCAAAACAAACACAATTATGAAAAAAGTACTTTTTATTGCTTTGATGGCATTTGTCATGACCGTTTCAACTGATGCATTAGCTCAAAAATTTAGTGGATTAGATAAAAGCCCTATGGATATGGCGGCTTTCCCAACCGATTACAAAGTATCTACAAAAACTGCTCGTGTTATCTATAGTCGCCCACAACTGAAAGGACGTTCCCTATCGGAACTTGCTCCTGCCGGAAAAGTATGGCGTACTGGCGCTAACGAAGCTGCCGAGGTAACTTTCTATTCAGATGTGAATTTTGGAGGAAAAGAAATTAAAGCTGGAACCTACGCTATATTTACGATTCCAGGCCAAAGTGAATGGACCGTTGTTCTTAACAAGAACCTAAACCAATGGGGTGCGTATTCTTATGATGAGAGCGCAGATGTTGCCCGTGTTAGCGTACCAAGCTCAGAAGATTCAAATTCTTTGGAGGAGTTTTCTATCGCCTTTAAGGAAGACGGAGCAGGCTTTAAAATGGTAATGGGATGGGACAAAACAAGAATTGCAGTTCCTATTACCGCTACTAAAAAATAAAGTATCCTGAAATCTATAATTAGAAAAAACCGAAGCTTTGAAAGCTTCGGTTTTTTTATGCCATAACTTTTCGTAATTATCTTGTCTTACCGTTCACAAAGGTCTGCTCAGCCATAATGCTAGGAATCTCAGCAACCGGAACAGTCATCATATCTTTATCATAGATTACAAAATCTGCAAATTTTCCAGACTCTATACTCCCTTTTTCATTTTCCTCAAAATTGGAATATGCCGCCCAGATGGTCATTCCCCTTAACGCTTCTTCACGTGTGAGCGCGTCTTGCATTTGAAATCCGCCTTCGGGGTACCCTTCAACATCCTTTCTAGTTACAGCTGCATAAAAAGTTAAAAACGGACTTACCTGTTCTACTGGAAAATCTGTACCTAAAGCAAGTGTTCCCGCTTTATCTAAAAGTTTTTTGAATGCATACGCTCCTTTCATCCGCTCTTCTCCTAAACGGTCTTCCGCCCAATACATATCACTCGTGGCATGAGTAGGCTGCACAGAAGGTATTACCCCATTCCCAAAATAATCAAAATCCAACGAATCTATAATCTGAGCATGCTCTATTCTCCAACGACGGTTGGGTCTGTCCTTTAGTACTTCTTGATATGTTCTTAGTACGACTGCATTTGCAGAATCTCCAATAGCGTGGGTATTCATCTGATATTCGGAAATTGCTAAACGGCGTGCTAAATCTTCAATTTCATCTACTGGCGTAACCATAGCTCCATAATGACCCCATTTATCAGCATATGGTTTTTTTAAAGCGGCTCCCCTGGAACCAAGTGCACCGTCTCCATACACCTTAACCGAACGTACATTTAGCCTATCTGTTTTTAACGGTCCCTTATAGATAAAATAATCTACATCCTCTGGAGTATTACTCACCATGGCGTACACCTTAATCGAAAGCTCTCCTGTTTGTTGCAAACTATCTATAAGCTCTATAGTAGCGCGATTTAATCCTGCATCATCAACGGTAGTTAATCCATTATTCAAACAAATTCTTTCTGCATCTTTTAATGCTTTAACTTGAGCATCTAAGCTTGGCATCGGAATTTTAGAATACACCAAATCCATTGGGTTGTCTACCAGTACTCCGGTAATACCCATTGCGCCTCTTACGATTTCCCCACCCTCTACTTTTGTACGCCAATCGATGCCCGCCAAATCCAAAGTGGCTTTATTGACTAACAACGCATGACCATCAATACGACTTAAGGCGACTGGGGTATCCGGAAAAAGTTGATCTAATTCTTTACGGGTTGGATATTCTTTTACCTCCCAATCATTTTGGTCCCAACCATCACCTAATATGAATTCTTTGGGATTTTCATTTTGAAAAGCCTGAACGCGTTCCAAAACCTCTTCAAAACTTTTGGTTCCGACAAGATCAACCACTTGCTGTTTAAGACCTAAACCAAAAAAGTGACAGTGGGCATCTATAAGACCTGGGGTTATCGTACGGCCATCTGCATCTACCAATTGATCCGAGGTATATTTATCCCTAATTTCTTCAGTGGTTCCTACAGCAATGAATTTGCCTTTATGAACAGCAAAAGCTTCTGCTTTAGAAAACTTTTCATCAACCGTGTATACATTAGCATTCACGATAACCATGTCCACTTTTTCCTTTAGGTACTCACAACCCGTAAGGACCAACAATAATAAGGGAAGTATTTTTTTCATAATAAGAGAATTTGGAGGATACCAAAAATACATAAATAATGTACTACTCTCTCACTACGTACTATTGTGGAAAAAAGTCTTTCTCCACATTCCTGACTTTACATAATTTTCACTCGTGCTCCTTTTATTTCAAAAGTACCATCAGCAGAAGTGTATGTACCTGTAAGGGCTTCGCCTTTTGCAGTAAGCTTAACGGTAAATGCAATCCCTTCCAAGGTTACTTCAAAATTAATTGTATTACCAACCAAATTAACTTTTTCACCTAAAATCTCTCTTTCATCAAGTTGAACAAACACATTATTCTCCCCGTTTTCTTGAAAAATAGAAAGTGCCCCCAACTTATATTTATCCGGAGCATTTTCAGCAGAATATTCCCAACTGCCCAACAATTCACTTTCACTAGGTTTTACAACGTTACCCTTTTCAACCCCATCATTCAGAACATTTGCACTTATAGTACCACCAAAAGTCATACTAATTAAAAAAGCGGTCAATACAGCGAGTGAATTTTTCTTAAAAGTTCTCATTTCTTCAACAAATTAATTCGTACTAATTTCCAGCTCATTCTTCATTGAAAAATGAAGCCATCTATATAAAACGAACATAAGACCCTTATTATTTTGTTGAGCGCGATTTAGGCTTGTCCGCCATTTTAACGTAGACCAGTTTTTTTCGTCCTTTTGAATCTTCGCGTCTATCTACTTCTATAGATTTAATAGAATTGATAAGCGGAGTAAGTTTTTGAAAACCGTAGTTTCTAGAATCAAAATTAGGCTGTTTTTTCTGTAAAAGACTACCTACGTCGCCCAGAAAAGCCCAACCATCATCATCGGCCACATCGTCTATGGTAGAAGCTATCAACCTAATATCTTTAGCGGTGATTCTGTCCACACTGTTCTTAGTCACTTTTGCGGTTTTATTGCTTGCGGTACTATCTTCTTCCTCATCTTCCTTTTTAAGGATTTCTATATAAATAAATTTATCACACGCTACTATAAAAGGATTGGGCGTTTTCTTTTCACCTATACCAAAGACCTGCATACCGGCTTCTCGCAGACGTGTTGCCAAGCGGGTAAAATCACTATCGCTACTCACAATACAAAAACCATTTACCTTACCGGTATAAAGAATATCCATAGCATCTATAATCATGGCAGAATCCGTGGCATTTTTACCTTGTGTATAGCCGTATTGCTGAATTGGGGTTATTGCATTTTCCAAAAGAACATTTTTCCATTTTCCCAAGCGAGGATTAGTCCAGTCGCCATAAATACGTTTAATAGTAGGATTACCGTATTTAGCAATCTCTTCCATCATTTCCTTAACGTAAGCCGAAGGAATATTGTCACCATCTATAAGTACCGCGAGATTTAAATCCATCTTCAATATATTTTCTTTACTGCAAGTTACGTTGATTCTTCCAAAAAAAGGAAGCTATTTACCCTCAAAAAAAACGGTATTGCGCGTATTCTTCTTCTGCCTGATATTTATTAGGTTTTACGAGGGTTCTTTGCTAAGTTTGATTTTCCAAACCACATACTATCATGAAAAATTCAATCCAAAGTTCTTTAGTAGCTGTTATTCTAATTTTCGCCATTGCTTTTTCTTCTAACGCACAAGATCAAGAACGACAGTTTTATCAACTAAAAACTTATTTTTTAAAGGATGGAAATCAAGAAAAGGTTGTGGACAGCTATTTAAAAGATGCTTATCTACCTGCATTAAAGCGAGCCGGAATAGAGAATGTTGGTGTGTTTAAAACTATTCCTTCAGAAGATATTAACGAACTTAAAATTTATATACTCCTTCCTTTCAGCTCTTTGGAGCAATTCTTGACTCTGGACAATATGCTAGCTCAGGATAAAAGTTATATTTCCGCAGGCTCCAATTATATAAATGCGAAACATGACAATGCACCTTATGAGCGCATTAATTCCGTTTTAATGAAGGCTTTTTCAGAAATGCCGGTTATGGAAGCTTCAAAAATAGAAGGGCCAAGAAAAGACCGCGTATATGAACTTCGCAGCTATGAATCTTCTACTGAAGCAATTTACCAAAACAAAGTAGATATGTTCAATGCAGGAGGGGAAGTAGAACTTTTTGAATCTTTAGGTTTTAATGCTGTTTTTTATGCCGAAGTCTTATTCGGAGACCGTATGCCCAACCTCATGTACATGACCACTTTTAAGGATATGGAATCTAGAGATGCCCACTGGGATGCTTTTAGAACCGCTCCTAAGTGGCTAAAATTAAAGGCAGACCCTAATTACCAAAACAACGTAAGTAAAGCGGATATCATGCTGCTTTATCCTACAGAATATTCAGATTACTAAAACATAAAGTCAGGGTGCGGGTTTGCTAATAACAAACTCCACCCTTCTATTTTTTCTCCTACCTTCAAAAGTACCGTTATCCGCAATGGGCTTTTGCCCTCCATGACCTTTCCAAACCACCCGATTTTGGTTTAGCCCCAAGTGGACTAGATAATCCGCTACCGCTTTTGCCCTTTTTTTGGATAGCCCTTTATTATATTTTTTGCTTCCCACAGAATCCGTATATCCATTTATTGAAATCTTTAGGACTGGGTTTTTAGTCAAATAGAAATAGATTTCATGAAGCTCCTGTTTTACCGTTTGGAGTAAGGTGGCCTTATCAAAAGCAAAGAGCACATCTTCAAAAACATGAATTTTATTGAGTTCAAACGCGCGTATTTTCTCTACAGGTGAGATAATTTTATCGCCCATAGCTTCGGACACCTCAACCATATCCACATAGTAGTATGCGCCCTGTTTGGCATTGCGCTTTGTCTTAAAAAGACGTGTACGCGCATTACTCTTAAAATTACCGATAATTAGATATTCCTCAAATCCTTTGGCAACGAACTGGGTATGTACCAATATCCAATCTTGTGTGTCCGAGTAGAAGTTTGAGTACCCGATTTCCAAATAATTATAAGCATTATTTTTCTGTTGATATAACTGCTTTTTTGATAGTGCTTTCTTTACAGGGATGCTTAATTTATCCTTGGCGAATAACACCCCGAATTCCTTTACAGCAAAATCCGAGCGTTCGGCCAAACTCACATAAAAAGACACTTTGTACTTAACACCTTTCGTTAAAGGTCGTACCAATTTGGTCTGAAAATACTCCCTGTAATCATCTGGTGCATATAGATACAGCCCTGCATAACCCTGACCAAAATCTGCCGGTTGCGAACCATTGAAGTTTTTTGGCGTACCCATTTCCGTACTACACCCATTAAAATAATCTGTAGAACCTTCAGTAGGTGTTGACCAGCCCTTTACATCTGTACTAAAATTGCCCAAATGTTCAGGACAATTCAAATACGTCTCAAAACTGGGGTTTTCAACAAGGTTTTGTGATTCCATCCGAAGTAGAAAACATAACCCAAGCAAAAGAAATATAAAATCTCTTAATGAAAATTTGGTCATTTTTGAGCGTTTAAACAGACTCTAAAATAGACAAATTAAGGCGATGTCCTGTCTTTTAGCCTATACAGCTACTTCTACATGAAAATTTAAAGGTAGTTCCGAACGCTAATCCAAAGAATCAATATACGCTTGAATCAAATCTACACCTTCCGTATGTAGTTGCGTAATACCAACAAGTGGCATAGATGGGCCGTAAGCTGGATCTGTCTCCACCCTTAACCTAATATCGGCCTTAAAATCCTCTACATTACTATCCGCATACGAGGTTTCATATCTAAAATCCGGTCGGACACCTTGGTTAGAATTGTGATAACCGCTAGGTTGGTGGCAGTGCGCACAGTTTACATCTATATAGGCTTTGGCACGTTCGGTTAGCGTAAAGGAATCATCCAACCAATCTGGTAAGCGTTCAATCTCCGAAACGGCGGGTGCACCGGATAGCAACCCTTTATCTATAAAATATTGAAGTTGATTCTTACCGTTATAGACAAAATTTAAATTTCTTGCCTTGGGCCCAATTGGAATAGTGGTATTGTTAACGTTATGACACTGCGTACAGTTAACGGTGAATGGAACTTTATAACCTACAGATTGGCCACTTCCCGAGCTATCTATCCAGTTTACTTGAATTACGGGTGCCTCGTTACTAAACGCTGCTTCGGTCTGGCCTTCGTTCCAAAGGTAATTACCCAAGCTCCATGTACCGTTGGTCTTTATCAAAATTCGCGTTTCCAGTAATTTTTTCCCAAGTGAAGGGTCTCTTTCATCATTGTAATAAAAGAATGTTTTACTAATAACCGTGTTATCCGGAAATTGTAAAAGCCCTTCGCTATTATAAGTCATTTGCGCACCTTCAGGAAGGGATATTGTTCTGAATTTTTGGGCATAATCACTATACAAGGGTGTACTTAGACTATATTCATGCGAAGTTGTATTAGGAATTAAATCTGACGGATTTCCTCTAAATATTTTAAGATCGGCCAATTTAGGAAGGAACTGGGCAACGGCATAAACCGTATCATCCAAATATGGATTGCTCCCTGCGGTTACCTCATCGCCATTATTTACACCATCGGCATCACAATCTGCACTTTTCCAAATGTTGTTCTCAGCGTTGTATCCTGTATAATTTTCATCTTGCACGGGATCACACGGATTCTCTTTATCAGTACCGTCTGCATCCTCTTGGAAATCAGGAATACCATCCCCGTCAGAATCTTTAATTTCGTTTACGTAAGGATCCGTACCGTTGGCAAGTTCTTCGGAATTGGTAACTCCGTCCGTATCACAATCGGCACCTAGCCAAATAGCATTGTCCGCATCATAACCAGCGTACCCACTATTTTGTTTGGGATCACATGGGTTGGTCTTACTTGTACCATCCAATATTTCTTTTGAATCAAGAATACCATCGCCATCCGTATCAATATCCACCGAAGCAGGTGTACTTGAATCATCAGACCCACAGGCAGCAAATAGCATCATTGAGACCAGAAAGATAGCTCCAACCGCTTTTTGCCCTAAAAGGAACCTAAAATTTCTATGGTTTATGCGCGCCCTTTCGTTCGAATGAAACATGATATATTTTCTTTATAGCAATAGCTTCAAAAATAAGTATTCTACTACGAATCTTACGACAGTATAGATAAGACCCTAAAAAAATCGGATGAACACACGTTACTTATTTTAACAAAGAAGTTAGAGGTCAAATTTATAAGTCAAACCACCCATAACTTGCAATCCTTGAACAGGATAGTTCGTATAACGTTGGTAATTGTTATTAGCTATATTCGCCACTTTCACGAAGAATGAAAGTTGATCGTTCCATCGGTAACCCACGTGAAAATTAGCATCAAAATAGGCATCTAATGTTACAGGTGTAGCAAAGAAGTCTGCAGGGTTACCACTTGCGCTAGCTATAGTGGCCACATCATCTCTTTCACCCACGTAAAAAAGGTTGGCACCCGCGTACCATTTTTCTCCTATTTGATAATCCATGAACAATGAACTTGTTAAGTTAGGCAAGTTCCAAGCCGGGTTATCCGTTTCGGTGTTGTAGTTAAAATACTCCACATTTACACCCAGACTAAAATTCCGGTTTACGTCTACATTCAACTCTCCAAAAGCCCCAATGGTTTTTACATCATCATAAAATACTTCAAAGGAATTACCATAGTAATAACCCTTTTCATCGGTTCTTGAATCATTTCTAGCATTAAGCTTATACAATGCCTTTCTGTCTTCCGTGGTATAACTAACTTTGGCGTTATAACTTAAGTTGGGCAAGATTTGCCCTTTAAGACCAATATAGGCATCATACTTCTTATCCGTAGGAACAGTGGTCAATGTTGGAGATACGTACGGGTTGTCCTCTACAAAACCATAATATGAGTTCTGCATTAAGTCACCTTCCACCCCACCGTACACGATGGCCATATCATCTAACAATCTGTAAGATGCGGTAACCGCTGGATAAATATAAAAATTACTATCACTATTTTCAGCATCTAGCCCATATACAAGGTTTACACCCAGGTTCAAGGAAAAATCTTCGTTTACCAATGCCAAACTTGGATTGATGCCTACTTGCAAATTGCTATAGTTCATCTCTGGTGTATTGGTGGGATTATTTAAACTGGAATTTTCAAAACTACCGTTTACATAATCTACCTTGGCTTTTACCCTAAAATCTTCGTCGGCCACTGGAAATGAAAAACCAGTATTAAAAACAGCCCTGTTTTCACCGGATTTAACAGCATCCCAAAACCTTCTGTATTCTAGTTTTGCGTTTTCAAAATAAGAATCTTCAACATTTATGTGACCCGATGCTTCGGCCATATAATAATTCTGACGCTCATCAATACCATCTACGGTTTCTTCTGTAAAAGTTGCATCAGGAATACCATACCAATTGTAAAGTTGATGTTGGGCACCTACATCTACGCCCCAATCAAAATCACTGTCGCGTCTAGTATAACCGGCATCTAACCTAGAGTTGGAATAAATATTATCAAGAGCAACACCGTCAATATCTGCACGAGATGAGTTGTGTTCAAGACCCAATGTGTAACCAGACTCACGATCAATGGTTCTACTGGTATAAAACTTACCCATTAAATTAGCCGGATTACCCACACCTGCAGAAGCATAGGAGTTGTACAATACCGGTGGCGGTGTTTTCTTTACAGCCGAAGCTTTACCCTTGGCCGGCGTAAATGTTGATGCTACAGGAACAGAAAAAATACTATAGTTGATCTTCTTCTTTTGCAACACAATAGAATCGTTAAGATCAGGCATGGTCTTAATCTTGAACGCATCATTAATTGTTGGTGTATACGCCTTGGTTACGGTAACGGTTTCCGTACCTATATCGTCTTTTTCTTCTTCCTGCGCTATGGCAAACTGAAAAACACCTGTAAGGAAAATAAGTGTAAGCTTTATATGTTTGTGCATTCTGTGTTCTTTTTTGAATTTACACCTTAAAAGCGAAGCCGGTTCTAAGAACTCCACTCGGATTCAATTTTTAACCTTGTTAAATCTGTTTCTAATTTTAATCAGTTCGCACCGATGAGTTGCTCTGCGCTTCCTTAGCCTTAATAATAGAAAGTTCGGCTTTGGCCTCAGAAACAATTTCCGCATACTGACTGAAATTGCTAATTACACTATCTAAAATATAAGTAGCCTGGTAAGCATCTCCCAAGGCATAGAAGTTCTTGGCCATAATGATCAGACCTTTTCCGCCCCATTCCTTATAACCGGAATAGTCTTTTGCCAACTTCTGCACGGACAGGTTAGAGTTTTCGTAATCCTGAGCCTTACTCTTAAAATAAGCGTCATAATACAACGCTTCTGCCGCAGTAGAACCCGATGCTATTTTCAACACATCGGCATAGGCTTTTTCTGCTTTCGCTTCATCACCCGTAGCAATCGCAGAACGGGCTATCATTATTTGCGCATCACTTTTAATACGATTATCTATAATCGGGGTAGCCAAAACCTTTTCAGCATAGGCCAACGTTTTGCCGTAATCCTTTTGCTCATAATATCCCTTCATTAAGTTAGATTGGGCAAAAGTTCTATTCTGTTGAATATCTGCTTGATTTTCCAAACGTTGCAGGTAAGGTAATGCCGAAGCATAGTCTTCCTTGCCCAAGTAAATTTCACACACCCGCGTTAATGCTTGCTCCGCATATTCGCTTCCCATTTTATCGGCAACGAATTTATAATTTGGTAATGCCTGCTCTTTTTCCCCTTTTGCAAAATATAATTGAGCTAAATTGAAATTGGCCTTGACCGCATTCAATCCGTTAGGGAATTGTTTTATGTAATTTTCATACCCTTTAATGGCGGCATCTTTTTTGCCTTCCATATTCTGTTTGTCCGCAGATTCAAAAGTGGCATTATCCAACTCACTATTCGTAACTTCTACAAAGTCTAGTTTTGAAACCCATTCCCCATACTCATCAACTCTACCTAAATCAACATAAATTAATTTAGCCGTAGATACAGCTTGAATAGCTTCTTGTGTGTTCGGAAAATTATGAACTACCGCTTTAAATTCCTTTAATGCTTGTTCGTTTCGGTTGGCGTTATAATGAACCAAACCTTGACGCATCATAGCTTGCGGCACCAATGAACTGGCTTTATATTCCGTAATCATTCGTTGATAGGTCTGAAGTCCCTGTTGTTCCTGTCCTGTAGAAATTAAGGTATTGGCCAACTCAAAAAGGGCATCGTCCTTTAAACTAGATTTCGGGTACGCCGAAACAAATGTTCTTAACTCCTCAATTTTAGTATCACGCCTATCAACAAAACCATAGCTGATGGCTTTTTGATAAGCTGCATAATCCTTTTCTGTTCCTGTAAGCGAAAGTGCTTTATTATACGTTTCTATTGCAGGCCAGTATTTACTGGTCACAAAATAACTATCTCCCAAACGCAGGTAACCATCGTATAACTTCTGTGTATCATTTGAACCTGCATTGGTGAAATTGTTAAAATAGGATATGGCGTTACTATAGTCCTTCAACTTAAAATAGGTATAAGCCAAGTTATAATCCAGCTCTTTATATTCTTCCGTAGTTTTAGCCGATGGGTTTTGCTGAAACTGAATATAATCTACCAAAGCCGTATCAAAATTATTGAGGGCGTATTCCGCTTCTGCTTTCCAATAGTTGGCTTTAGCTCTAAAAAGATTGCCCTCGGCACTACCTAACGACTTCCCTAAATTCTCTGCTGCACCTTGGTAATCAGCATTCATGAACAATTCAATACCACGGTAGTATGCTACTTTCTGGTAGGTAGCCTTACTGGCGTAGTTCTTGTTTTTCTCAAGAAGCTCCATGGCTCCTGCAAAGTTTTTAGAGGTGATATATGAATCTACCAATAACTCTTGCATCTCTTCTTTGTTGGCACTGTCTGGGTATTTTGCCAAGTAATCCGTAATAACCTGCGGAACTGGCTCGTAAGCATTACCTACTTCGTAGCTTAAACGCGCATAATTTAAATACGCATCTTTCTGAATTTCTTGGGAGAAGTCCATTTGAGAAGCATTTCTAAACGCATTCAATGCTTCTTGCTTTTTATCCAACTTCAGATAACATTCCGCTAGATGATAATATGCATTTTGAGAAACGCTGTTGGTTCCTCCAATAATCTTATTGAATTGCTGGACGGCATTGGCATAATCGCCTTGCTTGTAGTACGAATATCCTAAAAGGTAATAATCCGTATTGCTCCACTTGCCTTTTTTACCTTGATAATCTTCTAGGTAAGGAATGGCGTTGGAATATTCTTTTAAGTTGAAATAGCTCTCGCCTATAATTTTGCTAAGCTCCGACTTCTCTTTTCGATCACCCTTTGCCATTTGCTTCTTTGCCAAACCTATGGCTTGATCAAACTTACCCAGCTTAAAATTCATATCGGCTTGATAATAATCCATCTTCTCTTCAAGAATGTCAGGATCTTTTATCTGGTCAAAACGTTGATTGGCCGTATCGTAATCATCTTGCTGATACGCTATATAGCCCATATAATATTTAGCCTGAGAAGCATAAACGGGTGAGTTTTCTACTTTCTGAAGGTAACTTTCTGCCTCTTTTTGCTTTCCAGAGGAAAAAAGGGAGTACCCATAATTAAAATTGAACTTGTCCATCTCCTTACGAGACAGTGCACTTTGCTCCACCTTATTGTACCATTTTAAAGCATACGGATACTTTCCGGTCTCAAAATAGTATTCGGCAACATCTACATAAGCGGAGTTCCTTTTGGTAGATGTTGGGTAATTGGCCACAAAATCTTCCATTAACCGGTCAGCCCCCAACTGGTTCAACCTAACCGCGGCATTGGCTTCATAGTACGCACTATTGGCCTTGGTCTCAAGGTTTTTTGTATTATCCTTGACCTTAGCAAAAATAGATTGTGCCGCTTGGTACTGCTCGTTATTATAGAGCGCCAAGGCATCTTGATATTGTTTTTGATCGTGGGTATAAATTTCAGTTTCTTGAGCGATTCCCATAGAAACCATCCCCAGAAAAACAGGGATAAGCGCGGTGATTTTTTTTAGCATAGTGTTCTAACTAGAAATATGTATTACCGTTAATTAATTTTAATAACGTTGAATATTGCATCTAAGTATATGGCAAGGGGTGTTTTCATCTTAATAATTTCACTCCACGGACAATCTTCAAAAAAGCGAAAAGATTTTGTCAATGCCTGCCGTACGTTAGTTTTTAACTTATTACTTTTATATCAATATTACGATTCAAAGTTCGAGATTTGGCGATCACTATGCGGAACTACGCCCTACCTTTAACGATTGATTAACAAATTAACCTTAAACCCGGTACCCTTAAACATGTCAGAAACGATCTTAGAGCTAAAGGATGCGGCTATTTTTCAAAAGGATAGTCTTGTTTTGAACGAAGTAACACTTGATGTACTTAAAGGCGAATTCGTTTATTTAATAGGCAAAACAGGAAGTGGCAAAAGTAGTTTTATGAAAACGCTTTACGGAGACCTTCCTCTTAAACAAGGCACCGGTAGTATTGTAGATTTTGACCTTACTAAATTAAGGGAAAAAGACATTCCTTACCTACGTCGTAAAATAGGTATCGTCTTTCAAGATTTTAAACTATTGCCTGATCGTAATATTAATAAAAACCTGTATTTTGTACTCAAGGCCACCGGCTGGAAAGACAGCCACAAAATGGACCAAAAAATAGAGGACGTCCTGAACAAAGTGGGTATGAAAACCAAAGGGTTTAAGTTCCCTCATCAGCTATCGGGTGGGGAACAGCAACGTGTAGCTATCGCAAGGGCACTTCTTAATGACCCTGAACTTATCTTGGCAGATGAACCTACCGGGAATCTAGACCCACAAACCAGTGTGGAGGTAATGAAGGTTCTACAGGAGATACATAAGTCCGGTAGATCTATTTTAATGGCTACGCATGATTATGCATTAATTCTAAAATATCCGTCAAAGACCCTTAAATGCGACGGCAACAAAATTTTTGAGGTCGTACAGCGGGCTGTGTAGCTTATAACTCCAATTACACATAAAACAACCGCATCCCTACAAAAGGGCGACACACAAAGCTGTTAATTTTCATAACTTTAGGGCAGACGTCAGCTTTCGGCATTTTTATTTAGATGCCCGGCATGGCTATTTAGTAAAGTAATTTTCTAAAACCAAAAACGTTATGGCTCATATCAACTTCGCTTGGTGGAATCTCCAAAATTTTTTTGATACGGATGACGATCCAATTTCAAACGACTTCAGTTTTACACCTGCAGCAGGTTGGACCGAAAGTGTATTCAACAAGAAAAAAGAAAACCTGGCGGAAGGCCTCAATCTTATCTGGCCCAACGAACAAATTGATTTACTGACCGTTTGTGAAATAGAAAAAGACACGCTCTTACAGGAATTATTGGAAGAGGCGGGAATGAACCACCTTAGCGTTGTCTTTGATGCTTCGGGCACGAGCGATTTAAGAGGTATAGACGTAGCCATGGCTTACAACCCAAGCAAACTTACGGTTGTCTCAAGAGCATCTCACCTAGTCCATCTTAGATACCGTACCCGAGATATCTTTGAAGTAATTTTCCGAATTAATGATACAGGCGAAGAATTTGTTGTCATTGCATCGCACTGGCCCTCACGAAGCAGGGGGCAATACCATTCAGAACCCTTACGCATTGCCGTTGCCGAGCACATTTCCTTTTTAGTGGAAGCCCACACCAAAGTAGACTCAGCTACATATGAGTCGCTCCAAGCCAATGACGATCTCGCGGCTATTCAATCCAAATGGGAAGGCAAGGTTCTGGTGGTAGGTGACTTTAATGACGAGCCTTTTGACCGTAGCATTGTTCAACATTTAAAAGCTTCACGAGACCTAGATAAAGTAACAGGCGCCACCAATGATTTTGATAAGTTCGTACATACTTCAAAATACCGGGCCAGAGAGATTTTTCTTTATAATTTAAGCACGTCAATTATGAACAAATCTTCTTCCGGTAATACGGGAACTTATTTCTTAAGCGGATTGTTTGATGGTACCGTCTTCGCCAATCGCTATCAAATGCTTGACCAGCTTGTAGTAACTCGCGGATTCCTATCAGGTAATGGCGTGAAAGCGAAAATAGACACTTTTGATATTGTTGACAACCCCATCCTCGCCACCTCTAGCGGAAGACCCCGACCTTTTAAATACAAGTCTTCAAGCCCCAAAGGGTATTCGGACCATTTACCATTAAAGCTGAAACTTAATTATTGATTACCGACCGAAAATAATGGTTCAACAAATTGAAACGGCTATCTTTAAATTACGATAAAAGATTTGCCGTTATGGCGGCTTCAAGCCTACATCATGATTTTAAAAAAACGAACCTACAGACTGGACAAACCCGTAAACCCTTTTATTGGTGCCCTCCTGTTTCTGATTTCTATTGTTTTACTATTAATCACAGGACCGCTTGGTTTCGTGTACGGTATTTTTCATAGTCTATTTACCCGAGGCATAAAGGGCGTTGGCGAGTATTTATTGAAAATTGCCATTTCTATAGATCAGTTGGGCAATGTTATGATGCAGCATTTAATGAACATCTTGTGGACGAATAAAAACGGTTACAAATTCGGCAATAGAGATGAGACCATTTCAAGTGCATTGGGGCGCAATAAAAAACTAGGTACCCTTACTGCTGCCGGAAGACTCATAGACAAGATTTTAGATATTATAGACCCCAACCACTCCCTCAATTCCATTGATTATTATGTAGAACCTTCCGAGGACATCATAGACCACCTAGCCTGGATACATATTGAAGACGGCCAAATACTCTGTCTTAAGAAAGTAAACAAAGATTTCTATTTTATACCTAAAGGGATGCGCATTATTGGCGATACCGATGCACAAACACTTGTACAAAGCACTAAGAAAATTTTCAATATAGACATTGATATTCCCTCCATGGAGTTCGTTGGTATTTTTGAAGCACAGGCCCATCGTAAGAAACCCGGAATTCTGTCCCGGATGACCTGTTATACCGCTATACACAAAGGCAAATTACAACCGGATTCCCAAATTTATGAAGTAGCTTGGCTTTCATATGCGGACAAAGAAAACTTGAGCGAGGTAGATCAGCTAATTTTTGATGTTTTACACCAAAACGGTGAGCTTGCCTAAAATCTGTATCTTTAGTTTCCATTCACCAAAGCCACCTAAAATGCTTAAAAAATTTGCCGTTCTATTGCTCCTAATAAGCCTGGGCAACAGCAGTCAATTATCCGCTCAAACCAAAGAAAAACCCAACGTATTATTTATTTGCGTAGATGACCTCCGTACCGAACTTGGCGCTTATGGCAAACATTATGTAAAATCACCCAATATAGATGCCTTAGCCAAAAGTGGCGCACTATTCACCAACCATTACGTTCAAGTACCTACTTGTGGCGCTTCTAGGCATGCTATTCTTACCGGTATGAGACCCTCAAAACCTATTCACATATCCAACAACGCTATCGTTGAAGAAATATCCGATCAGCCTGAAAAATCGGTTCCGGAAACATTTATCCATCGGTTTAAACAAGATGGGTACCATACCGTAGGGATTGGAAAAATAAGCCATTCTGCAGATGGACTCGTATACGGTTATGAAGAACAACCCTCTACAAAAAGAGAACTCCCCTACAGTTGGAGCGAAATGTTTTTTGATCCGGGCAAATGGAAAACCGGCTGGAACGCTTTCTTCGCCTATGAGAACGGAGAGAACAGACAAAGCCTAAGAAAACAGGTGAAACCATACGAAGCTGGTGAAACTAATGATCAAGGGTATCCTGATGGCCTAACTACCAATCTTGCTATTTCAAAATTAAAGGAACTAAAGAAAAATGGAGAACCTTTTTTTATGGCCGTTGGTTTCTTTAAACCTCATCTTCCTTTTAATGCTCCCAAAAAATACTGGGACCTTTATGATGAGGATAAAATTCCGTTGTCTTCAAATCCGGATATCCCAAAGAACATCAGTTTAAAGAGTTTACATGCCAGCGGCGAGTTTAATCAGTACGCTTTAGGCGAAGAAAAGGCAGGTCTTGACACTCAGGTATCGGATGCTTATGCCAGAAAACTGAGACATGGATACTTGGCATCAATCAGCTACATAGACGCGCAAATTGGCAAACTGTATCAAGAATTAAAAAATCTAGATTTAGATAAAAATACAATTATTGTTATTTGGGGCGATCATGGTTGGCATTTGGGCGACCAACGCGTTTGGGGAAAACACACTCTTTTTGAAAATGCCTTAAAAAGCACACTTATTATTAACTCAACCCTACCCCAACACAAAGCAAAAAAAGTACGGGCCATTGTAGAAAGTGTAGATATCTACCCCTCCCTATTGGACATGTGCGGCATAGACCAAATAAAACCTACCGATGGAGAAAGCTTTGAAAAACATATAAAATATAACATTCCGGATACCGAAGAAGTTGCTTACAGTTATTTTAAAAATGGAATCTCTATGCGAACTAAAAACTACAGGCTCACCAAATATTTTAGAGACGACCAACCCGTAATTGAGCTTTACGACCATCACAAGGGAAATGCCAAGGAGGATAAAAACATTGCCAAAGAAAATTCCGGAATCGTAAAAGAATTAATGCCACTTTTAGAAAAAGGCGATACAGGCATTTTCACAGTTACCGAATAAAATGTGCGCAAGTCCATATCATTGGATTACTCGCAAAAGTTTTTGTTACTTTGTCGCTATAAATTTTAAAAAAGAATAATGGAAGTTTTAGGTATAGATGTAGGAGGTTCTGGTATGAAAGGTGCCATTGTAAATATCGAAACCGGAAAATTGGTTTCGGAACGTCATCGCATACCTACGCCCGCATCTCGCAAACCAGAAGATATGGCCAATGTAATTGCGCAGATCGTAAAACATTTTGATTACAAGGGCAAAGTTGGTGTTGGATTTCCTACGGTTATTAAAAAAGGGGTCTGCAAGTCTCCGGGAAATCTTCATAAAAGCTGGTTGAACACTAATGTGGAAGAGCTTTTTAGCAAAAAAACAGGACTTGACGTTACCGTGGTAAACGATGCCGATATTGCCGGCTATGCTTCTATGAACTACGGAACAGGAAAGGACATGGAAGGCCTTGTAATAATGATTACTATTGGAACCGGACTTGGCAGTGGCGCTTTTCTTGACGGAAAGTTGATTCCTAATTTTGAACTAGGACAGATTCCATATAAAAAATACAAGAAAATAGAGCTCTGGGCGGCGGGTTCCGCTAAAGACCGAGAAGGCCTATCCTATAAAAAATGGGGCAAGCGCTTCAATAAATTCTTGAAATTAGTAGATTTAATCGTATCTCCCGATACTATTCTTCTGGGAGGAGGTGCATCAAAAGATTTTGATGAATTTAAAGATTACATCACCATAGATACTCCCGTAATACCCGCAGGCCTACAAAACCATGCTGGAATTGTAGGAGCAGCTGCCGCAGCTTTTCACAACATATCATACCACTAAAAAATAAAACCATAGAACATAAAAAAAGGCCTTGATCAAGGCCTTTTTTTATTTGATTTTTGCATTCTCCGGAACTGCAAAGAAATCATCATCTATATCTTTCACAAATTGAACGTCTGTGATATCTATTTGTGTGATATATTCCCCTTGCCCACCATCTTTAGTTGTCCAATGTGTTTTTAACTCTTTAGGCAACAATACACCACTTACATCTACCAACTCACCAACTTCCATAAACTTTTCAGGGTTGTGACCTCCATCTTTAAAATATTCAGGATACGAAACGATATAACGAGTAGCAGTTAACAAATGTGTTTCCTTATCAAACTGTAAAATATAATAATCATCAGGAGCATCGCCCGTACCAGCTGCGAAAGTTACTTTCACTACATCGTTAGCTTTATCCTTATAGGTTGTTTCAGGTAGTAACTCTAGATTTACACCTTCGCCATCAATGATAAAGGGGTGCCCCATTAAATAAAGCGGTGTCAAAGCCCAAAATTTTGTGTCATACGCAAATGCGGTAGAATCCTTAGCTTTCACCCAGGCTGTTTCTCCATCCCAGCCAAACTTTGCTGTACTATCGGTAACACTTGTATGAACAGCTTTATTGCGCCATACATCTACTACTTGATAACTGTCCCGTTGGGTACTGCCATCCAAAGGTTGATAGTTAAAACGGAAAGACAAGGCTCCGTTACCGTACCAATTTTTAAGTCCGCCGTGGGCTCCCATTGCTGACCAAACGATCTTTCCGGCATCGGTCTTCTCTAATCTATCTTTTGCTTTAGAAACACGGTTATTGACCCAAGATTCTGGAACGGTAAAATCTTGAACCATTTCTTTACTCATCTCTTGTGCTGCTAATTTTTCTTCTTTGGGTTGTTCTTTACAGGATGACATAAAAATTATAGTTGTCAACATGCCCGCAATAAATACTTTCATATAATATGTTTAAGATTTAAAAAAATGAGTCGCCCCTCATCTAAAGACCTTTCAAAAAAATTATAAAAAAAAACGCCCTGAATGAATATTCAGGGCTTTTTATATTATGCTATTTTGTATCTCTTTCGATCTACTTCTTTTAGATACACTTTTCTAATTCGCAAAAAGTGTGGTGTTACCTCTACATACTCATCTTTCTGAATATATTCTAACGCCTCCTCTAATGAGAACTTGATAGCAGGAACAATCTTTGCTTTATCATCAGCACCTGAAGAACGTACGTTAGACATCTTCTTAGTCTTAGTAATATTCACCGTCATGTCATCACCACGAGAATTCTCACCAATTACCTGACCTTCATAAATATCTTCGCCCGGATCAACGAAAAACTTACCACGATCCTGAAGTTTATCAATAGAATAAGGTATAGCTTTTCCATTTTCCATAGAAACCAATGAACCATTCTGACGCTGTGGAATAGTACCTTTCATAGGTTGGTACTCCAAGAAGCGGTGTGACATAATTGCCTCACCAGCAGTAGCCGTTAGCAATTGGTTACGTAGACCAATAATACCTCTAGAAGGAATCAAGAACTCGCAAATCATACGAGCACCTTTAGCTTCCATACTAGTCATTTCTCCTTTTCTAATAGAAACCATTTCTACTGCCTTACCGGAAACTTCTTCAGGTAAATCAATAGTCAATGCTTCTATTGGCTCACATTTTACGCCATCAATTTCTTTTATGATAACCTGTGGCTGACCAATTTGAAGTTCATAACCTTCACGACGCATAGTCTCGATCAATACAGAAAGGTGCAATACACCACGTCCAAAAACCAAGAATTTATCCGCGCTATCTGTTTCATTAACACGTAGTGCCAAGTTCTTTTCTAGTTCACGCTCCAAACGTTCCTTGATATGTCTAGAAGTAACGAATTTACCGTCCTTACCAAAAAACGGACTATCGTTAATAGTAAACAACATACTCATTGTTGGCTCATCAATAGCAATAGTCTTTAAACCCTCTGGATTTTCAACATCAGCAACTGTATCACCAATTTCAAAACCTTCAATACCTGTTATAGCACAAATATCTCCTGTAGCTACTTCTTTTACCTTAAGTCTTCCTAGACCTTCAAAAATAAAGAGCTCCTTAATTTTTGATTTCACGATAGACCCATCTCTTTTTACCAAAGAAATTTGTTGTCCTTCTTTTAATGTTCCCCTTTGCAATCTTCCGATAGCAATACGTCCTGTAAAAGAAGAAAAGTCTAAAGATGTAATTAACATTTGAGTGTTACCTTCCTTTGGTTCAAAAGTAGGAACATGCTCAATAACCATATCTAACAATGGCTCTATGTTCTCTGTTTCGTTCTTCCAATCATCACTCATCCAGTTATTCTTGGCCGAACCATAAACGGTTGGAAAATCTAACTGCCATTCTTCTGCACCCAATTCAAACATAAGGTCAAAAACCTTTTCATGAACTTCTTCCGGTGTACAGTTTTCCTTATCTACTTTATTGATAACCACACAAGGTTTCAAACCTAGGTCAATTGCTTTTTGCAATACAAAACGTGTTTGAGGCATAGGACCTTCAAAAGCATCCACTAACAACAAAACACCATCTGCCATGTTCAAAACACGTTCTACTTCACCACCAAAATCGGCGTGACCAGGAGTATCAATGATATTAATCTTAGTGCCTTTATAAACAACAGATACGTTCTTTGAGGTAATAGTTATACCACGTTCACGTTCCAAATCGTTATTATCTAAAATTAAATCTCCTGTGTTTTGATTCTCACGAAACAATTGACAGTGATACATAATTTTATCTACCAAGGTTGTTTTACCGTGGTCTACGTGTGCGATGATCGCAATGTTTTTAGTTATTGACATATGTAATTATTTAATAGCAGTCCGCCGCTATTTTAAGCGTGCAAAGATACTGCTATTTTTCAAGCAGTAACACAAACTTATGTTATTTTTATGTTGTTGATTTCTAGAGAGTTCACTCAAATTCTAACCAAGATCCATTAGTGATGCTCTTTTTAGCACAAAAAGCTTACAAGAAAAAGTTATGTATAAATCAACGCCGTTTCCCCAGCGTCCAACCTATACGCGCGGCCAAAAATGCACCAATAGACTGATTAGATTCTGTTTGAAAGTAACCTAGTCCACCTTCTAAACGATAGAAAAATCCCCGTCTGTAAGTACGTTGAAGACCATAGACCGGCCCAACCCCTAAAATACTTTCAGACAATCTTAAATCGCCTATAAAAGGATTTTTATCTTGGTAAACCATTAACATTGCAATGTAATTGCCGGAGTTACCCGATATATTTTTCCCCTTATCCAATCTCCTGTCCATATTATAATAATACCGTAGTTGCCCTCTAAGAATGGGATAGATACCAAAATCTGTCTGGCATCCACTGCAACCCCTTAAACCAAAACCTGTAACGAACTCCATGGTGGCAGTTGTGTTCTTGCCTAACCCCTTTTCGTACAGAATAGCGGGCATAGGCAACCCCAGTTGAACTTGATGCTCCTCTACATTTTTTTGTGTTTGAGCACTTAGATAAACTGTGCAGGCAAAAAAAATAAATAAAAAATTGATGTTTTTCATAAGAGTGTTCCGGTATTTGTTACGTTTTGAAGCTATCAAATACCAAGCCTAAAATATATTTTTCTTACTTTTCATCAGGAAAAATAAACATTGTTTAATTGGTAGACAAATCATACCGATAACCAAGTTCTATTTTTATCTAAACCCTAGCTCCATTCAGTAAACCTCACCGCCCTACGCACCATCGTTTTTCACTTATGATCCAACCAATACTTAAGTTAACTAGCGGATAGATACTTCCTTTAAACTGCCCTGTGTAAAATGCCGCTCCAGCATCAAAAGAAAAATTGAATCCCGAATCATAACTACGTTGCAGACCAGTTACCAATCCCGCATAACCAAAAGCACTTTTTACATCCGTATTTCCTACAGTTCTTGTACCGGGAAAAAATGCTGCAACAGCGGGTGCCACATAATTTGCGGAATTGCCATAAATCTGTCTTCTATTTCGCTGCCTTTTTTCAAAATTGTAATAATACCTGTACTGCGCAGCAATAGCAGGAAAAAAGCCTAACTCATCATAAACATTGGAAACTAAAGGATCTAAAGCGACTTGCATTCCTGCTTTAATATCAAACGTAGTGTTGGTGCCAATTGCCATTTCATATTCAAAACCAGGGTTTAAAAGATTGATTTTCATTTGTCTTAATTCACAATTTTTACCGAACTGAGCATTGGCTTGGCTCACAAGCAGCAGCAGTAAAAACAAGGGTAGGCTTTGTTTGAAATACATTTTGATTTGGGTTTTAGACAATCTTATCCAAATACAACCGTAAGCTTCTTAAAATAGTATCTTTGTTTAAAATATTCGACAAATGGACTTATCCCTGATTCCTCAAATAAAATATACCGATAGCAACAACTTTTTTCTACTTGCTGGTCCTTGCGCCATAGAAGGTGAAGACATGGCGCTGCGAATTGCCGAACATGTGGTTACCATTACCAGCGATTTAAAAATACCTTACGTATTTAAGGGTAGTTTTAAAAAAGCGAACAGAAGCAGGTTAGATTCTTTTACTGGTATTGGGGATGAGAAGGCATTAAAAATATTACGAAAAGTTTCTGAAACCTTTAAAGTACCCACTGTAACGGATATCCACACGGAACAAGATGCTATTATGGCCGCAGAATACGTAGATGTATTACAAATTCCAGCTTTTTTGGCACGCCAAACGGATTTGGTGGTTGCAGCTGCAGAAACAGGAAAAGCCGTAAACATTAAGAAAGGACAGTTCATGAGTCCGGAAAGCATGAAACACGCGGTCAATAAAGTTACAGAAACAGGTAACCAACAAGCAATTATTACCGATCGTGGCACCATGTTTGGCTATCAAGATATGATAGTTGATTTTAGAGGCGTACCTACTATGAAACAATTTGCCCCGGTTGTATTGGATGTAACCCATTCATTACAACAACCAAATCAATCTTCAGGTGTTACAGGCGGCAGGCCCTCATTAATTGGCACAATGGCGCGAGCAGGAATTGCTGCGGGAGTAGACGGCCTTTTTATAGAAACACATTTTGATTGTGCCAATGCAAAAAGTGATGGCGCTAATATGCTCGACTTAGGATTGATGAAAAAATTATTGACCGATTTGACAGCTATTAGAAAAACAATTAACGGGTTATAAGAGTTATTTTACAGGAATGTGTGGCCGAATTGATTGTCGAAAAAAATCTGCCCATCGGCTTAACTTCACAATAATTGACATCTAAAAAGGTTATCGAATTGATTAAACCGTCAATATGCGTATTCGATACACTTTTTATGTTCTTTTTTTCGCTTTCATCACTGCTATACAAGCTCAACAACATGAGACGTTCGGGGAAATAAGACCGGACGAATTTGAAATGATGGTCTACCCCAAAGATTCCACAGCTAATGCGGTAGTGCTTTATGAACGTGGCAACAATTACTTTGAGGTCATTAATGACAGGATACAGATTGTAAAGGAATACCATATAAAAATTAAAATTTTTAATGAAAGAGGCTATGACCAAGCCACTATTTCAATTCCTTTAAGGAGAAGCAAAAAATCTTCGGAAAAATTAGAAGAGCTAAAAGCTATAACGCATAACGGGGCCAACCAAACCCGAGTACTTTCCAAAAACATATTCACAAAGGATATTCATGAATTTGCTACGGAACAGACCTTTACTTTTCCCAATCTAAAGGAAGGAAGCATTCTGGAGTACAAATACAAACTAATATCTCCTTTTATTTACAATTTTAAAGGATGGGAATTTCAAGCTAATATCCCAAAAATATATAGCGGGTTCAACGCTAAAATCCCAGGAAACTATATCTATAACCGTGCTTTGATAGGAAGTTTAAAATTGGACATAAACGAAGCGGACATTAAAAAAAATTGTTTTCATATTGATGGGTATTCTAGAAGTGCGGATTGCGAAATATTGACATATGCTATGAAGGATATTCCGGCATTTAAAGTTGCCGAAGAATTCATGTTAGCTCCCTCCAATTATATTTCTCGCCTTGATTTTGAACTTTCCGAACACAGGAGGCTGGATGGCATAATTGACCGCTATACCAAAAGCTGGAAAGACGTTGACCAAGAGTTTCGTACCGACAAGAACATAGGAAGACAACTTACCAAAAAAGGGTTCTTTGAAAACCATGTACCGGAAACCCTATTGAGCGAGCCGGATAAATTACAGCGTGCTAAAAACATTTACGCATTTGTCCAAAATCATTTTAGCTGGAACGAGGAATATGGTATTTACGGAAAAGCCCGCGTTAAAGAAGCTTTTGACGAAGGTCGTGGGAGTGTTTCTGAAATAAACATGTCTTTAATAAACCTTTTAAATGCAGCAGATATTAAGACCAATTTAATGTTAATGTCTACCCGTAAAAGCGGCTTACCCAAAAAATCCCATCCAGTAATGAGCGATTTTAACTATTGTATTGCCAAACTGGACATTGATGGAAAATCTTACTTGCTAGACGCTACCGATAAGTATTTAGTATTTGGAATGTTGCCCTATAGAGCCTTAAATTATTATGGTAGGGTAATGGATTTTAAGAATGATAGTTACTGGCACACAGTAGAGACCGAAAACGACAACCAACATAAAATACGTCTTCAGCTAGATTTTGATACCGAAGACAAAAAAGCAACGGGTCTACTAGACATAACCAATACAGGCTACAATGCCATTAGCACACGCAAGAATATTGATAATAGAACTAACAATGAGTATTTAGATAGCATTGAGGAAAGCTTTGAAGGCGATATTAGAATTACTTCATATGAGCAGAAAGAGGAAAAACAAAGTGATAAAAAAACATCTGAGCGCCTAGAGTTTGAAATACCCAATGTATTAAATGGAGAAATGGTCTATTTCAATCCTTTTTTGGTACGCTTTTTTCCTGAAAATCCCTTTTTGCTTGAGAAACGGGCTTACCCTGTAGATTTTGGTTATGCTCGTAAATTCAAATATTTAATGGTCATTACCATTCCTGAAGGTTACTTAGTTCATGAACTTCCAAATTCCAAAACCGTAAAATTGGTAGACAACTTGGTCAAAATGAATTTTCAAGCACAAAGCAACAGTAAGCATATAACTATTCTATTCGAGCTTTCTATAAATTCCCCACATATAATCGCAGATGACTATGAAAATTTAAAAACCGTTTTTAAGCATGTGACGGACATACAGAACAATTCACTTATATTATTCAAAAAAATATAAAGCATAAACAGACGCGTTAATCGAAAAAAAATCTGAATTTTAGATTTTTACAAAAATCATATTCCCATAAAATGAGATTATACCGATTCGCAGTTTTGATATTACTAATAGCTATCTATTCTTGTAAAACCGGACCAGATGTAACGGTCAAAAAACGTCCAAACATAGTTTTCATCATGTCTGATGACCATGCTTATCAAGCTATCAGCGCCTATGATGAACGATTAATCCAAACTCCGAATATAGACCGTATAGCCAAGGAAGGCATGCTTTTCACCAATGCATCGGTTACCAACTCGATCTGCGCTCCTTCACGGGCCGTAATCTTGACAGGAAAACATTCGCACATCAACGGAAAAATTGATAATATCTCCCCTTTTGACACGACCAATGTTACTTTCCCTCAACTACTAAAGAAAGCGGGATACCAAACGGCCATGTTCGGGAAATTACATTTTGGAAACAATCCCAAAGGATTTGACGAATTTAAAATATTGCCAGGCCAGGGCGATTATTACAACCCTAAGTTCATTACCGCCACTGGTGACACCACGATTACCGGCTATGTCACCGATATTATTACCGACCTTGCTATTGACTGGTTTGAAAACCGACGGGATAACGAAAAACCTTTTATGTTGATGTACCTGCACAAGGCACCTCACAGAACTTGGATGCCCGCAGAACGCCATTATAAAGAATTTACACAAAAGACTTTCCCGCTTCCTAAAACACTTTTTGATGATTATGTGAGCCGCGAGACCACTGCTGGCCCAGCTGAGATGAACATATTAAAACATATGCAACTTTCATACGATTTAAAGCTGACCGACAGCATTGCAAAACAACTTGATATTAAGAACTGGAATACCATAGGAAACCGCATAGGGCGGCTCAACTCTGAACAAAGAACGGCATGGGATGCTGTTTACGACCCTATTAACGAAGACTTTGCGAGGCGCTTTCCTGAGATGAACGATAGCACCTTAATGGTTTGGAAATATCAACGGTACATGCAAGATTATCTGGGGACTATAGCAGCAGTAGATGAAAATGTGGGTCGCTTGTTGGATTATATGGACGAGAACGACCTCAGCGAGAACACCCTTGTGGTTTACACTTCCGATCAAGGGTTTTATTTGGGGGAACACGGCTGGTTCGATAAGCGCTTTATGTACAATGAATCTTTCAAAACACCTTTGCTAATAAAGTGGCCAAATGTTATTACCCCGGGAACTACTGAGGAAGAAATGGTACAAAACCTTGATTTTGCCCAAACCTTTTTAGAAGTTGCAGCTGTTACCGCACCGCAAGACATGCAAGGCGAAAGCCTCGTACCCCTATTAAAAGGAGAAAAAGAAAAATGGAATAGAGACGGAGTGTACTATCACTACTACGAATACCCTGCCGAACATGCTGTAAAAAGACACTATGGTATTGCTACAAAAGAATACAAGCTTATTCATTTTTATTATGATGTTGATGTCTGGGAACTTTATGACCATTCCAAAGACCCTAACGAAACTAATAATGTCTATGGTGATCCCAAATATGCGGATGTAGTAGCCGATATGAAAGAAAAACTTAGGGAACTACGAAAAAAATATAAAGATTCTGATGAACTCGATAACCAATTCATTGAGCGTTATAAAAATGAAGGACTAATCACGGAGTAATTTACAAACTTCTTTACCCTAACTTAATTTTGAATTTAAGTTTTACTTATAAAATCTAGCGTCTCTAACCACATATGCTTCGTTAATGACATCGATAAGAATAGAATCGTCTATACCCTCCAATGATCTATAGCGCAAAGATTTTATAACCTTACGTCCTTCGGAAATCATATGTTCTTGATGAACGGTTAAATGAGCAGCTTTCCAAAAGCCCAGATCTACATAGTCTTTGCTTTGGTTCAAATAACAAAAGGGCGTTCCATTGATATAATAAAATGGAATTCTATATTTGAACTTTAATTCAACCTCTGGTAAAATTCGCTCAATGACCGATTGCAAATGCAGTAAAATACTTCTATAAGGCTCAGGCTTATCAAGAATATAGTTTTCTGCTGGGTTCATAGGTTAAAATCTGGTTAAACAACAACAAATATAGCTACCACCCGTTGTACTTTATAGACTAAATCTTCATTTTTTTTCATGATTATCAGCGCTTTAAAAAATAATTTATTTCATAAAAGATTACTATTGCTCACAGCACTGGGCACGGTGCTTCTTGCATTACGGGTGTATTTAACCCAATCCATAGACTTTACTTTTTTACTATGGAATCTATTTTTAGCGCTTATTCCGCTTTTTCTGTCCAAACAATTTTTATTCAATGTACAAGTAGGACAATCAAAAACCCTACGCGTCATACTCCTTTTATTATGGGTTCTCTTTTTACCTAACAGCCCATATATCATTACAGATTTTGTTCACTTAGATAGCTCAAGGCCTACCTTTTGGCTAGATCTAATGCTCTTTTTTGTTTTCTCTTTAAACGGATTAATACTGGGAATACTCTCTATGATGGATGTCTTTAGTTACCTTAGAAAAAGGAACCATCCTGTTTTGGCCAATGCCATATTACTCTTCGTTAGTTTATTGAGTGGTTATGGTGTTTTTCTTGGTCGTTTCTTGCGTTTTAACTCCTGGGATATTGTGACCAAGCCTTTGGTTTTGGCCCAAAGCCTTTTCAATTCTCTGTTCTTGGTAGATGCCTGGTTGTGGATTTTTGGATTCGGAAGTTTTATTTGGGTGTCTTTTTGGGCCCTTAAACCGTTCTTACGAGGACACGGTACAGCATCTTTAGATAGTTCTAAATTTTAACTTTACTTAATACATCTTGTAAAAGGTTTCGGTTCTTGTTGTATATTTTAGCAACATAAACCAACTCCATGAAAAAATTAGCGCTTTTAGTCGTCCTTTTTACTTTTCAGCAAACTTATTCGCAAACACATTCCCACAGTGGGGCACAACCCATGACCTACCCCGATATTGACGGGTATAAAACTTTAAAAACGGATTTGCACCAGCACACCGTTTTTTCGGATGGGAACGTTTGGCCTACCATACGTGTACAAGAAGCGTTGCGTGAAAACTTAGATGCCATATCGCTTACTGAACATTTAGAGTACCAACCCCACGAAGCGGATATTCCACACCCTAACCGCAACCGTTCCTATGACCTTGCCTTGGCCGAAGCTAAAGAACATGATCTGCTCATCATTCATGGTTCTGAAATTACACGTTCGGCTCCTGTAGGACACAACAATGCTATTTTTATTCAAGATGCCAACTTATTAAATGTAGACAAGGCGGAAAAAGCTTTTTCAGAAGCCAAAAAACAAAATGCTTTTGTCTTCTGGAACCACCCGGCTTGGTATGCACAAAGCCCCAAAGGAACCCCTGTTTTAAGCAATTTTCAGGAAAAACGAATCAAGAATGGGGAACTACATGGTATTGAAGTGATTAATTCCATTGATTATTCCGAAGAGGCACTAACATTGGCATTAGAACATAATTTAACCATAATGGGCACCAGTGACATTCACGGATTAATAGATTGGGATTATACCGAAAAAGGAAACCACCGCCCTATTACGCTGGTTTTCGCAAAAGAGAAGAATATGGAGAGTATTCAGGAGGCACTGTTTGCCGGTAGAACGGTTGCGGTTTACAATGACCTAATGGTTGGCAAAGCCGAGTTTCTAAAACCGTTGTTACAAAATAGCATTGAGATAGTAAAATCCGAATACAGACCAAAATCCCAAGTACTTGAAGTTCAATTGAAAAATGTAACGAGCAGTGATTTACTCTTTGAAAATCAAATGGAATACACGTTTTATGATAGCTCTCCGGTATTTGAAATAGCTTCCGGGGAAACTAAACAATTACTGATAAAGACTTTGGACACTAAAACTGAAATAGTTCTAAAATTAAAGGCTCTTGGTTGCTTTACGGCGCCAAGACAACAGCCAACTATTGATTGGAAGGTAACTATTGATTAATTATTTGCGAAAGCTAATTTCAATTTTTGGTCAAAATCCGGTTTAATCTGTTGCAGGTATATAAGCGGGGTATCATCTGATAAGGTCACCCTTTTGGATACAAGATTTACATCAAAATGGAAACAGGAAAAATCCGAACAGCCTTCCATATCAAAATTTGCGATCAAGAACTTAATGATTTTTGGACGGAACTCATACTCAAGTTCAATGCACAGGCGATGTAATCTTTCATCTATTTCGCGACCGGCAATCCAATTGAATGTCATAGGTTCTTGTTTTAAAAGCTCGACAATATAGCTATTATTAACAATACCTTAACAATGAATCAACCTTTTATTTACGCTATATTACGATTCTACGTAATCAGATAAATACTGGTAACGTGGAGTTAGCCTGCCACCTTTGGTCATTCTGGCTCTTTCCAGGACCCCGTCTTTATCACCGTTAAAAAATGCGGGAATTACATTCTTCACAAAGGCTTGCCCAAATCCTTCACTAGCATCTTGTGGAATTTCACAGGGCAAATTATCTACCGCCATAACCGCTATAGCAGATTTGTCTTTAAAATCAATTTCAGTTTCGGTTTGGGGATCATAGCCATAAATTGGGTCTGCAATGGTAGAAGGTCGTATGGTAGTCGCCACAGGACCATCTATATCGCAACTAACATCTGCAACTACTTTAATTCTAAAGTCATCTTGTTTGGCATCTTCCCTAGTAAAAAGATACGGGGCTCCCTGCCCATAAAAATGTCCTGCTACGAAAAAGTCGGAAACTTGGGTAAAGCGAAAAAAATTGCTTTTGTATTCTTCTGGATTGGCGAAAAAATCGGCCTTATTGCCCCTTACCCCATCTTTGCGTTTATTATAATCCGATGCATCTATTTGGCAATACACAGGCTCATCAAACGTTTCTTCCAAGTACTCGGTAACATTCACTTTTCTTATGTTCATGGCGTCTAACATTTCTCGTGCTCCGTTGCCTACCCTGCCTCTTCCGGTGAGAATAATTTTTATGTTAGGTAGATTAATTTTATTGAGCTCGGCAATCAGCTCTTGCTGGTTTGCCAACATTTCAGCTTTTGGCAGTTGATATAAATTGTATTTGAGTCCATATGTACGCAAGCCATTATACGCCCCAACAATACCTGCGTAACGACCAAAGGCCACCAAACGTTGTTCTTTTTGATTGGTAATCACTTCATGATCGTACAGTTCAATATTCTTTTCCAGTACCGCTCTCAATAATTTCTTATTATACGGCTGTTCTTTTATGGTATGCGAAAAAAAGAAGTATTTTTTATTAGGAACCAAGTTTTTAATAGGCACTTCTTTTACGCCCAAAAGCACATCGCACTCTTCCATTTTGGAAGCGACCGTAATCCCTTTAGCCTCATATTCCGCATCTGAAAAAACGCGAATAGGTGACGGTTCTACAATAATTTCTGCTTTTGGCTGATTGGCCAAGACTTTTTGGCAGGCCTCCGGTGATAATACAACGCGGCGGTCTGGTGGATTTTTACGCTCCCGAATGATTCCAAACTTCATGATACTGGACTTTTATAACTTATGGATGGACTATGGTTTCAAATGTAACTTATGATTGGAGCCTATCAAAACTTTTTTTGGAATACTTTTTGGGGTATCTTTGCCGACCGTAGTAGTTTACACTATTATGGATTTTTTACGGGGCCGACTGGTTTTGACAGCGAGACCAATGGTATTGTAAGCATGTTGAGCGCTGGGGTACAGCTCATTAATATCATACTTCACACTTTTAATTGGCGAAAACAATTACGCTCTTGCCGCTTAATCTGAATTACAGTAGGATTTAGCCTCGTCTCTACTAGGTAGAGAAGCGAGATGTTCCTGAATAGCCTCTGTCGACGGCGATTCAATCCGGAGCACCATAAATGTCGATATAAGGCTACTAGCGCTTTGATAGTAGCACCAAAATCTTAAGAAGCTAAGTGTATATTAGGCCGTTTCCGGTCAGGTATGCATCGAAAATTAATCGGGAACTAAACATGTAGAAAGCTCTATTATTGCTTGTTTGGACGAGGGTTCGAATCCCTCCGGCTCCACATTTAAACCTCGTAAGCCCTTTGTTTACGGGGTTTTTACTTTTAAGGTGACAGTTTAGGTGACAGTCGTTTTTCCCCTTAAGACTCCAATAATTTCATTAAAACGATCTATTGCAGTCAAATTTTCTACAGCAAAACAACTCTTCCTTTACGGAAAAGTGTAACCAAACTTCATTTCATTTTCTTTTATTTGAGCCCTTATTGAACCATGGTTCTTTATGTCAAATTGGTATCTTTAAGGCTTTAACTACTTTTGAAGTATACAGCACACACTTATTAAAAATGACACAAAACAAACTAAACCTATCCACCCTAGAATCTTGGTTATGGGATTCTGCCAATATATTAAGAGGAAGTATTGATTCCTCAGATTTTAAAAACTATATTTTCGGCTTACTTTTCTTAAAACGTTCCAATGATGTTTTTGAAGAAGAAGTTGAAAATATCATGAAGCGTGAGGGAGTTTCCAGAGCAGATGCCGAAGACGAAACATATTTTCAGATGCCCGAAGAATCACGTTGGGAGAATATAAAGAAACATACCGAGAACATTGGTATTGCATTGGACAAAGCCTTTGCAGCTATAGAACGAGAAAACACCTCTTTGGAGGGGGTTATGACCGCCACCAAGTTTGGAGATAAAGAGAAGCTATCCGATGAATTATTACAGCGTTTGTTAAGGCACTTTAACCAACATTCATTACGCAATGACCACCTAGAATCTAATGACCTCTTAGGCGATGCCTATGAGTATTTGATTAAGATGTTTGCTGATGATGCAGGCAAGAAAGGTGGTGAATTTTACACCCCGAGAGGTGTGGTACAGTTAATTGTACAACTCATTAAACCAGAACCCAAGCAAAAGGTATACGACCCTACCTGTGGCTCTGGGGGTATGTTGATTGAATCTGCCAGATACATTGCACAGCAACCAAATGGTAAAGTAGGCAACAACGTTAATGTTTCGCTATTTGGACAAGAAAAGAATTTGGGTACTTGGGCAATTGGTAAGTTGAATATGCTGCTGCATAACTTTATGGATGCGGATATTAGAAAAGGCGATACCCTGACCACGCCTCAACACAAGAATGACAACAATGAATTGACCCTTTTTGATAGGGTAATTGCCAACCCACCTTTTTCACAGGATGCGTGGTGGACACCAGCCGAAAACTCTATTGAGGTAAAGCTGGATAAGAACGGAAAGGAAAAGAAAGTATCACCTAATTATAATAAGGTGGTGAGCGACCCTTACGGACGTTTTCAATACGGGATACCTCCCAGAGGGTATGCCGATTTAGCCTTCTTACAGCATATGATTGCCGTATTAAAGCAAGATGGTAAAGCTGGTGTAGTATTGCCTCATGGTACGTTATTTAGAAGCGGCACAGAGGGTAAAATTAGAAAAGCCTTGTTGGAAGCTGATTTGGTAGAAGGTATTGTAGGATTACCAAGTGCTTTGTTTTACAATACTGGTATACCAGCTTCTATTTGGATAATCAACAAAGACAAAACCGAAGCACAAAAACGCAAAGTAACTATCATTGATGCCAGTAGCGATTTTAAGGATGGAAAGAACCAGAATGAGTTGTTACCAGAGCATGTTAGCAAAATTGTAACGGCTTACGATGGTGCTGCGGATGTAGATAAATACATGCGTATAGTTGATGTTAAAGAAATTGCCGAAAACGATTACAACCTCAACATTTCTCGTTTTATTGATACAAGCGAACCTGAACCCGTAGTGGATATTAAAGCCGTTCATCAAAAATTAGCTGCATTAGAGGAAAAAGAAGCCGATATTGATAAGAAGTTGGCAGGTTTTTTAAAGGAATTGGGTATATGAAAGAAGGCTTTAAAAAAACAGCAATAGGAGAAATCCCTAAAGAATGGAAGGTTTTAAGCCTATCAGAATTTACCGATGAAGTAACGGATTATGTTGCAGCCGGAAGTTTTGCTTCGTTAAGGGAAAACGTAAATGTTTTTAGCGAGCCAAATCATGCAATTTATGTTAGGCTAACTGATTTAAGAAAGGGTTTAGGTCATGGAGAGCAAAAATATGTTGATAAAGACAGTTATACTTTCCTGTCAAAATCAAATCTATTTGGCAGAGAAATATTATTTGCCAATATAGGGGCGAATGTTGGCGAAGTATGGATGATGCCTAAAATTAAAAAGGAGGCTACTGTTGCACCCAATATGATTGTAATACGGGCAAACAATGAGCATGTTATTCCAGAGTATTTACATGCTTATTTACGTTCATCAATCGGATTAAGGCAAATAGATAAGATTATTGCTGGTAGTGGGCATCCAAAGATTAACAAAACAGAATTAAGAAGATTATCAGCTATCTTACCCCCTCTCCAAGAACAACAAAAAATTGCAGAAATACTAAGCACGGTAGATGCTAAAATTGAGGTGATAGACCAACAAATTACCGAAACCCAAGAACTTAAAAAAGGTTTAATGCAACGCTTGCTTACCAAAGGTATTGGGCATACCGAGTTTAAAGATTCTCCTTTGGGTAAGATTCCAAAGAGTTGGGAGGTCATGTCAGGAGAAGAAATATCTACACTTATAACTAAGGGTGCATCACCAAAATGGCAAGGATATGATTATCAGGATGATGGATTATTATTTGTTACCTCAGAGAACGTAAGAGATGGATTGTTGGATATAAGCAATCCTAAGTTCTTACCAATTGAATTTAATGAAAAAGTAAAGAAAAGTAAGTTGAAAAATGGTGATATACTGATAAATATAGTTGGTGCATCAATTGGAAGAAGTTGCAGATATGCCAGTCATTACGAATATGCAAATATTAATCAGGCAATATGCCTTCTTAGAATTAAAGAATCAGTATCTGCAGAGTTTATTCTTCATTACTTACAAGGGAATGACACTATAAACCGCCTACTTGGTGTTCAGAATGGTTCTGCTAGACAAAATTTATCGCTAACCGATTTACGTAAATTCAAGTTCTTGATACCTAATAATACAGAACAGAGTAATATTTCTAAAATTCTTTCCTGTTTTGATGAAAAACTAGAGGTTTTATCAGAAAAGAAAATCAACTACCAAGATTTAAAAAAAGGCCTAATGCAGCAGTTGTTAACGGGTAAGGTTCGAGTGAAAGTGTAGTTATAAAACATATTAATTATGGAAGAGAATAGTCATTTTGATAAAAAGTCTTTACGGGTTGTTTCGGGTGTTACTGCCGATTGGGATGAAAGAAGTTGATTTTAAGGGTAGAACTGATTTAAAGAAGATTGAGCCACACCGTTTAGAGCACTTAATTTTAGAAAATTTAAAAATATATGCTCCAGCAGCTAGATCTGATATCCATACAAGGGTAGGCTTGGAGATTCATGAAAAAAAATTAAAACGTTCTATAGATAAGTTAGTAGAAGAAGGAAAAGTTTTTAAAATAGGGGAAAAACGAGGAACGCAATATAAGTTATCGGACAAAAAACAATAAATAACATAGTAATGTCCGATAAAGTGTCCGATAAAACAATAAAATGAGTCAATCGCCAGAATACATACACAGCGAGTTGCCCGCCATAAAGCTGTTCCAGCAAATGGGGTATCAGTACTTTGATGCTAGCCAAAAAGATGAACGTACAGACATCACGGAGGTTATCTTAAAAGACAGGCTGTTGGCTGCCATCAAAAGACTCAACACTTGGATTAATGATAACAACCTCAACAAAGCATACAATGAGATAACAACCGTTACTGGGGCATCATTAATGGAAATCAATGAAAAGGTCTGGGAACTCATTAAAGGGGGTACATTTTCAGTGAAGCAGACCATAGATGGCGTTGAAGAATTTAAGGTGGTTCACTTTATAGACTACCTACATCCAGAGAATAATGACTTTTTGGTGGTAAATCAGATGAAGTATCATGGAAGGTATCAACATTCCATACCTGATTTGGTAGTATACATCAACGGCTTACCTATTGGTGTAATTGAATGCAAGTCGCCTACGGCACAAAACGCTTGGGACAAAGCCTACAGCGATTTAAAGTATTACCAAGAAAACTCGGAAAAACTGTTTCACTACAATCAAATCTGTGCAGGTATTTGGGATGTTGGTGGTAGGTATGGAGCAATTAACTCTCCACAGCAGTTTTATTCTGTCTTTAAGACCAGTAAGGAAGATACAGACATTATCAACCAAGCCAAGAAAGACCAAGACAAACTCATCATAGCACTTTTCAAGAAAGAGAGGGTGTTGGACATCATTCGGCACTTTGTTTTGTTTGAACTTGAAGAAGGCAGTACCGTTAAAAAGCTGCCTAGATACCAACAACTAAGAGCCACCAACAAAACCATTGCACGGTTACAAGGGGGTGAAGGCGGTGTAGTTTGGCATACGCAAGGTTCTGGTAAGTCCCTAACGATGGCATATGTAACCCGTAAACTGCAAGCACCCGAATACGGTTTTGACAACCCTACGGTACTCATAATGACAGACCGCAAAGACTTGGACAGACAGATTACCACTACCTTTCAAAATGTGGGTTTCAAGAATGTGAACCAAGCCTCTTCTGTAGTCCATTTGGATAAATTATTGCGCAACGATTACGGGGGAATCATCACAACTACCTTGCAGAAGTTTCAAGAAACGGATAAGGATGCAACCACCTCAACCGACCAAACCGAGTTGGAAGAGCGTGGCAATCTGATGATTGAAAAGCACTTAAATGAGAAAACCCTCACTAAGATTACCAAAGAACTTCAAAAGGGTAAATGGGTTGAGATTGAACGAGTAGAAATAGAACTGGAAGAACTATCCAAAAAGGAGAATCTTTACATTCTGGTGGATGAAGCACACCGAAGCCATTATGGGTTTTTAGCATCCTTTATGCGTACCGTTTTACCCAATGCTAAGTTTGTTGCCTTTACGGGAACACCCATTTCCAAAGAAGATAAATCTACCCTTGCCGAGTTTTATGGTGGTAAATATATTGATGTGTACACCATAATGGAATCTGTAGCTGATGGGGCAACTGTTGAATTATTGTATGACGAGGGAATAGCCAAGTTAGATGTTAAAAAAGAAGAACTAGACCAAGAGTTTGAGGAAACCTTTGGTCACCTTTCAGAAGACAAAAAGGATAAACTGAAAAGGGAAGCCTTACGCAAATACCAATTATCGGCAGAACGTATTGATGCCATAGGCAGACATATGGTTGACCATTATAGGGATAAGATTTTCCCAGATGGTCATAAAGCCATGATAGTCTGTAGTGGCAGAGAGGCAGCAATTAAATATCAAGAAGTACTAGAGTCGCTAAAATCAGAAGGCTATCACAACTTTGATTCTAAGGTGGTGATTAGTATGGGTTCTCCAAAGTCGGATAGTATTGCAAAAACGTACTATGAGACTTTAGAGTGGAACAAGGAAAATCCAAATGATAAAAGACCAGTTTTAGTCGTTCCGCCAGAAGATATTAAAAATGCTACCAATGATTTTAAGTTACCCTTTGGTGACGCAGCAGAAAAGGAAAAATCAGGGAAAAAGAAGCATGATAACACCGCTTTTATAATAGTATCGGATATGCTGTTGACAGGCTGGGATGCACCTATTGCTTCCTGTTTGTATTTAGATAAGCCATTAAAGGAACATAACCTGCTACAAGCCATTGCAAGGGTCAACCGTTCCAGAAAAGGAAAGAATGCAGGTTACATAGTAGATTATAACGGTATCACAGCGTATTTAATTCAGGCATTGGAAATCTTTTCAGGGGATATAAGACCCGATGATATTTTAAAGAACATCAATGAAGAGTTTCCCAAATTGGAAATGAACCATACCAAGCTGGTAGATTTCTTTAAACCAATGAAGATTGACAGAAACTATAACCGTGAGGACTATATCGATGCCGCTGTGCGGTTCATTGAACCAATCAATAAGCGTGATGATTTCAAGGTCTTGCTAAAGGATTTCAATAAGTCGATTAATATCGTCCTCCCCAATACCAAAGCATTAAAATATCAAGGAGATTTTAAACTTTTTAATGAGATAAAGTTAAGAGCCAGAAATGCCTATCCAGAGGATGAAGAGCTGAAAATTACCAAAGACGAGAGCAAGATGCTTCAATCTATGATAGACGAACACCTAAAAGCGCAAGGAGTTGAAAGCCTGCTAGCGGAACCTATATCTATAATTGACAAGGATAAGTTTAAAGAAGAAATCATGAACGCATCACCAGCCACCAAGGAGTTGAAGATGCGAAATAACTTAAAGCATACTATAAAAGTAGGTATTGATAAGAACCCTGACTTCTACAAACCTTTGGCACAGCGATTAGATGAACTGTTGAAGATGAAAACCGAACAGCGCATCACGCAATTAGAATTGCTAAAAGCCTACACGGACATACAGGATGAAATAATTGACCAACAAAAGGAAGGAGAACAAAAAGGCTTTGTTACAGAGCGTGAGAGAGCCGTTTACGACTCTATGAAGGTCTTGTTCGGAGAAGATGCAGAAGACGCTACAAAGACCATATTTGATCTTATAAAAGGCGAATTAGATATTGTTGGATGGCAACGAAAAGGACAAGTTAAAAAAGATATTGAAAATAAGATAAGACGCTACTTGACCACAGCCAAAATAGACCGTGAAGATGCAAAAATGAAGGCAAAAGAAATGGTGGAAGTTTTAATTAAGAATAAGGATGCCTAACGTACAATACGGACATAAAACCATTAAGTATTCCTTTAAAGAAAAAGAGAAACTTAAATCGCACTACATCACTGTTGATAAGGATGAAGGTGTAGTTTTAAAAGGTAAGTCCATTTCTGAAGAGAAGGCTCAAAAACTAATACTTAAAAAGGCTAAATGGATACTCGATAAATTGGACTTGGTAAGTTCCATTGGAGATGATGATATTGTAACAGGCTCAAGAATACAGTACTTAGGAAGAAAATATTATGTAGAACTTTTCGAAAACAACTCCCTTGAAGAGATACTAATTGATTTTACAGAATCCAAATTCAGAGTATCCTTTCCCAAAACTTTAAAAAGTCAATTAGAATTAAAGACCGCCTTTGAAACCTTTTTAAGAATAAAAGCAGAAGAAAAGCTAAAGCCAAGAATCAAAAAATTAGCTAAAGAAACAGGATTGGATTATAGTAATTTCAAGATTAGAAAACTAGAAAAACGTTGGGGAAGCTGCACCCCATCCAATGATATTATCATAAACATTGATGCTGTTAAACTACCTTACAGCTTAATTGATTACCTATTAGTTCACGAACTGGTACACACCAAGATAAAGAGTCACTCTAAGGAGTTTTGGGCAGAACTTTCAAAGCATACCCCCAACTGGAAGGAATTGGATGCGGCAATGTATGGGATGAAACTATGAGAATGAGAAATTCAAAATGAAGAACACACAAGAAATATAATGCCGGGGATACAACCATGGTACAACCATGGTACAACCATGGTACAACCGTGGTGCAACCGTGGTACAACCGTGGTACAACCGTTATATCCCAAGGATACAGCCATTTGACTCCATGTCTACTACCACTACCACAATCATACTTACCCTAGACACAACTGTAATTACCCCCTTCTACAACCATTATCTCACCCATGCTCACCCCAGTAACAACCATAATAAATTTACCAATGTAACTATAAGGCATATATTAAATACTCTAATGAAACATTTTTAGAATGATTCCGCACCGCAATAAACCCTATTAAAAATCACCTTTTACCATAAACAATCAAGTGAAATGCAAATTAATAATTTGAAATAGTAATTTATATCAACTCGTCATATATGGAATATTGTTTGTGACGAAATATTTATGTTCTACTAAGGTGACACCAGGTTACTAATTTGATAAGTAGAAGATAAGTTAGCGAGTTAACACAAAAAATCTTATTTGCCCTCTATAATTTGTAACGACGGGAAATTAAGGAGTAAGGTGTGCTTTGAAATGCAACTATTAGAGTTCACTATCGACCGTCTATATTTGGCACTTGAAGAAATATTAGGACTAGGTGTAAAAATATCGCTTTCATAGCTTCCACCTGAGATATTGCAATTTAAAACAGAAGAATACACCTACAAGAAATCATTCCTAATTTTCAAGCAATTTTAAAACAACTAAATATAAAATATCTGGATTTGCTTCTGTTCTTAGAAAACGATAAGCACGCTTCATTTGTGTTTTAACAGTATTCACCGAAACACCATTATTTTCTGCTATTTCAGCATAACTTTGTCCATAGACAACATAAGAAATGAAAATTTTTCTTCTACTTTCAGGCAATTTATTGACCAATTCATATAGTACCTGCCTATTGCTTGGTTTTTCAGTATGTTCTTGATTAATATTTCTACTATAGGATAGTTCCTGTATGAGAGATTCTTCCTTCGTAATATTTCTCAGATGCTGCTGACTTAAATTTTTAATAGCCCTTACTGCATACGCTTTAAAAGAAACTGTTAGATTAACACGATTTCTTCTCTCCCAATAGGATATAAAAAAATCTTGTACAATATCCTTAGAGACATCTGAATCCTTAACGATAGCTAACGATACCAAGCATAAATAAGCGTAATGCTCTCTAAAAAAAAATTCTAAACCCTCTACATTCAATGGCTGTAATTTCATTATCCCTATTGATTTTAGCCCCTAAATATTTAAAAAAATATCTCAACAATTTAAGGATAAACCTATTCAATTATATTCAATTACACTCATAAAGCGAGAATATTTATTTTTTTTGTTAAAAACCAAAAAATCTGTCACCCCAAAACACAATTTATACGACTTAATAGAAACAAACTTCAAAAATGTCAAAAAAGAAGCAACTAAAGTTGGCTTTAGAGCATATTAAAAAGAATGGAAAGTTGGATTTGGAAGACCTAAAAAACCTATCCAATGACGAAAAACAGATTATATATCAGCTCTATAATAAAGGTCTGCTAAATGAGTCTTTTCTTCTATTAAACAAGATAGATGCTTCTGAAGATTGGAGTAGTATAAAAGAAGAAATATTAATAAAAGAGACTCAGTCCACCCCCGTTTGGAGAACGGTTTTAAAGTATGCGGCAATTTTTATCGGATTAATTACCACTTTTTTTATGATCCAAAAAGAAAATTACGAATTACAAACCTATGAGCCATCTGAAAATTCCATAACACTAAGAGTCGATGAAACCAATATCACTTCCATTAATGAAACCGACGACAAAAAAATTATTTCGTTCAACGGTAAGTTAATAGGTAAGCAAAGCGGCAATACTTTACGTTATGACTCAAATTCTGAGATTGATGAAGTCATATTTAATGAACTACAAGTACCTCTTGGCAAAATTTTTAATATTGAATTATCGGATGGCACCTTCGTGCACCTAAATTCAGGAACGAAAATCAGATATCCAATCAAGTTTTTAAAAGGCACAAAAAGGGAAGTATACATACAAGGTGAAGCCTACTTTAAAGTTGCCAAAGACACTCTACATCCATTCATCGTAAATGCTGATGCCGTCGCAGTAGAGGTACTTGGAACTGAGTTTAATATAACATCGTACCCTGAAGACCAAGAAATCTACACTGTACTTATTGAAGGATCAGTAGATATGACCAATTCCTTTTCACCAAATGAGAGTGCTATTTTAAAACCGGGAGACCAAGGAAGTTGGAATAAAACCGGTCATGATACTACAATTGAGGAAGTTGATGTTGAAATGTATACCGGATGGATTACGGGAGAACTAATATTCAGAGATGTGCCTTTTAGTAAAATTGCACAAAAACTGGAGCGTAGATACAATATCATGATCCAAAACAATAACAAAGAACTTGCCGCAAAAATGCTAAACGCAAGTCTAAATGTAAATATCGAAAGTATAGAAGACATACTAAAGTCATTAATGAAAATCCACCCTTTCACATACAAAATTGTAGATGGGAAAGTATTAATAGATTAATAACCTAAAAAAATATTTCTATGAATTAAATCTTCAAATGCGGTTAAACTTTTACATAGACCACAAATTATTATTCTACTACTCATAATTATCTAAACTAACTAACTATGAAAAAAAACCAAATGAGCAAATTACTGACCTGGTTTTCTCTAAAACCTTGTACAAAACTTAAACTCTCCATTGTAATTCTATTAATTTCATTCTGTAATATACAAGCGAGTACATATAGCCAAAACACCTTTCTAAGCTTAGATTTTGATAATGTCACCATTAAAGAAGTATTCAATAAAATTGAAGCTACTACTGAATTCAGGTTTATGTATGAGAGTGGTCAAGTGGACTTCCAACGAAAAGTCACTATACACGTAAAAAAAATTAGAATTGATCAAGTTCTTGAACTTTTATTCAACGACACTAACATTGATTACTATACTGTACACAGGCAGATAATATTAACTAATAAAAATTTAGACTCAAAATCAAGTAAAAACGAACCCATCCTGATGGATTCCAACAGGAAAGAAGTACAGCAGCAAGTCACAGGTGTTGTTCTAGATGCGGATGGTCAACCTTTACCAGGAGCAAACATTCTAGAAAAAGGAACAACGAATGGTACCCAGACAGATTTCGACGGAAACTTTTCTATTACCGTAAATCAAGATGCCATATTGGTATTTTCATATATTGGATTCTCCACTAAAGAAGTGGCTATTGCCGGTCAGTCAAATCTATCAATAACTATGTCTGAGAATGCTGCCAGCTTAGAAGAGGTTATATTAGTAGGTTATGGCACACAGAGTAGAGCCAAAGTTACTGGAGCGATTAGTTCAGTTGACGGGGAAGGCCTTACTCAAAGACCCGTAACTAGTGCCGCAACTGCCTTGCAGGGGCAATCTCCAGGCTTGACTATTCAAAACAAAGGAGGGTCGCCAGGAGTAGAAGATGTAGATATTAGAATTAGAGGTATTGGAACTTTAAACAACTCAAACCCACTGGTCTTAATTGATGGGATTGAACAGTCATTAAGTTCGGTAGAGCCGCAAAATATAGAATCTATTTCAATATTAAAAGATGCTGCATCCGCTGCAATTTATGGCTCAAGAGCGGCCAACGGAGTAATACTGGTAACCACAAAAAGAGGTGCGGCAAAAGGCACTACAATTACATACGATGCTTTTGTAGGGGTTCAAAACCCTAGTTTTTTTCCAGAGAAAGCTGATACCGAATCATGGTTAAGACTAGAAAATGAGGCTCAGGTAAATGCAGGGGGTACACCCACTTATTCTGAGGAATACATTGAAAATGCTGTCGCAGGTACAAATCCTTATGAATTTCCTTGGGCTAATTGGGAAGATGGAATATTCAACAAAAGTGCGCTCATGCAACAACATGCATTCTCTATCTCCAGTGGAGGCGAAAGGGGAAGAATATTTGCATCTCTAAACTACAATGATTCCGACGGTATTATTCAGAATTTCAATAACAAAAGAACTACCATGCTTATCAATGCAGATATGTATGCCAGTGATAAGTTGACGTTCAAATTAGGACTTATGTACCGGAATGGGAATTTTTCCGGTCCAGGGCATGCTATAAACGGGAGTGGTGTTGCCGGGCAACAAATCGTTCAAGGTCTACTCCACATTAATAGAAATGTAGTCATGGAATATCCTGATGGCACGTACGATTTGGTCTCTGGCTATTGGAACCCGCATGCCATGGCCAATGAAGGCGAAACCAATAGACTTTCCGACGATGTTGTTGCCCAGGGAGGCTTCGAATATAAGATAAGGGAAGACCTATCATTGGAAGGTAATGTAACCTATAAGCTAGATAACCAATCTACTTCTCGTTTCATGAATAGCCTAGCGGGTATGGAAAACTATGTCACGGGTGAACCTGTCGCTGTTTCTGGTTGGTTTGCAACTAACGAACTCACAGAAATCGAGAACACTACAAGAGAGCTTAGCCAAAGACTATATCTTAATTATGACAAACAATTTGATAATCATGATATAGAGGCACTTGTTGGTTACGAAGAAATTCATAACAAATTCAAGAATGTTGTTGCAAGTCGACAAAATTTCTTCAACAATGACCTTAGAGATTTGAATGCCGGTGCTGTTGACAATCAAGGTATCAGTGGCTATAATCAAGAATGGAGACTTCGGTCCTTTTTTGGTAGATTGAACTATTCGTTCGATGATAAATATCTCATTCAGGGTAATATAAGGTATGATGGTTCTTCAAGGTTTGGTGATGGTAACCGATGGGGGGTCTTCCCTTCGATTTCTGCGGGTTGGAACATTACGAATGAGGCCTTTATTGAAGATTTGGTAGAAGACACTTTTATCAGTAATATCAAACTAAGAGCTTCATGGGGGCAATTGGGTAACCAAAACATTGGGTTAAACCGTTTTAGCAGTACTTACGATTTAAATCAAGGGTATCAGTTTGGTGGAAACGTGGTATCCGGTTCTGCAATAAGAACGGCCGGAAATCCAAATATCACTTGGGAAACCTCAACCATGACTAATATAGGCCTTGATGCCACTTTTTTGAATAACAGACTCTCATTAGTCGCCGAATATTTCTGGAAATACACTGATGACATCTTACTTGACTTACCTATATCTAGTACCATTGGCGTTAATCCTCCGGTACAAAATGCCGCTGCGGTTTCTAACAATGGTTATGAAATAGGTATTAATTACCAAAGTCTCTTTAAGCCAGATGGCTTCAATTATTCGGTAGGAGTAAACTTTACCGATGTTATTAATAAAATTGAAGATTTAAATGGTGCTGGTCCATTTTTTCCAGACAACTTTTCTATATGGACAGAAGGCCATTCAATCAATACTTTAAGAGGTCTCACGTCTCCTGGCCTATATAGAACCAATGAAGATTTGGCTGAATATCCAGCGACAATTCACCCAAACGTGGGAATAGGCGACATCATATATGAAGATGTAAACGGTGATGGTCAAATTACACAATCCATTGCTCCGGGAGGTGATCAAGTCATCATAGGTAATGAGGACCCAAGATATGAATTCGGCTTACGGTTCGATGCTTCATTCAAAGGCTTCGATTTCTCGATGTTTTGGCAAGGTGTACTCAAAAAACAACATTTGTTGGATGGCGCAATACCTGAAGGCCCTGCTTTTCAGAACTTCGTTCACAAAGAAATGGCAGAACGTTCATACCACCCTGAAAGAAATCCAAATGGCGATTGGCCTTTGGTAACATCGGGGAACTCATGGAATATCGTCAAATCAGATTTTTGGCTAATAGACAGCAAATACGCCAGACTAAAGAATTTTCAGTTAGGCTACACTTTTAAGCAAGATATTTTTTCAAAACTGAGATTATATGTTTCCGGAGAAAATATGCTTACAATAACTGCTCAAAAATTATTTGACCCCGAAACTCCTCGAGGAAGAAGTCAATTCTTTCCTCACACGAAAACAATGAGTGTTGGTCTTAACGTGGTGTTTTAAGAAATAAAAAAAGCTATTATGAAAAATTTAGATATACTAAAAGGATTACTATTAATGGTCTCCGCTCTATTCTTAGGATGTGCTGACGGCCTAGACGAAGGACTAGATATTGAACCTACCGGTGCGGTTTCAGAGACGGTTTATTGGAGGACTGAAAGAGATGCTATTTTAGCCGTTAATGCTATTTACAATGAGCTTGACAATACCCAATCTGTTATAGAATTAGATGGCATTACTGATATAGGCTTTAGATCTGCTTCGAATGTCCCTACTTTTAATGACGTGCGCCTTGGTGAAATAGACCCGTCCAATGCCACAATCACAGGAATATGGGAAAGGTATTATCGTGGTATTCGAAAGGCTAATGACGTTCTAGCGAATATAGGTCGTGTAGAAGAGGGCGACCCAAATATTATGGCAAGATTAACAGCCGAAGCTCAATTCTTAAGAGCGTATTATTATATGCAGCTTTCCAGTCTTTGGTGTAATGCTCCTTTAATTCTGGAACCTCTTGATGTGAATGACCAGCGCCCTACTAACTCCAAGGAAGAAATCGTAGATTTTGTACTAAGTGAATTAGATGCTATAATTAATAGCGAAGCATTGCCTATGAGTTACAACAATGATAATCTTGGCAGGATTACACATGGCGCTGCTTTAGCCACTAAAGCAAGAATAGCCATTCGTAATAACAAATATGAACTGGCCAGAGATGCATCTTTAGCCGTTATTAATTTAGGAGTTTATAGCCTGTACCCTAATTACGAAGAGCTTTTCCATGCCGCTGGGCAGAATTCATCGGAAATAATTTTTGATAGGCAATATGCCGTCGGAGGGAGTGTCTACAACAACTTTGGATATTCAGCAGCATCTATCGGTGGTAATTCTACAGTTGAACCTATGATGGGGCTTTTTGAGAAATACGAATATATCGGGCCTGTGAACCCAGATGACCCTTATGAGAATAAAGACCCTCGATGGGCTTTTAATGTATATTACACCGGGCAGACCATTGGCAGTAACACCTATAACTCATGGCCTACCAGCGACACTCCCGACCGTGTTAGTGGTAGTGAGTGGGCTACTTTATATGGTTACAATCTAAAAAAATGGGTGGACTACGAAACATTTGTAGAGAACCCAGACTTAGGTGATGTAAATATGATATTAATTAGGTATGCCGATGTATTGCTAATGTATGCAGAATCTAAAATTGAACTTAATGAAATTGATACATCTGTTTATGATGCCATTAATGCTATAAGACAGCGACCAACAGTAGAAATGCCAGCTATTACTGAAGGAAAAACACAGGCTGAACTGAGACAAATCGTTCGTGATGAACGCGTCAAGGAGTTAGCTTTTGAAGGTCTTCGGCTATACGACCTTAATAGATGGGAACTTGGCGAAGCAAAGGTTGGCCTTCTTGAGGGTATGTTTTACATCAACGAAAATTCTGGTGAATGGGAAACATTAGATTATGGACAGGTTGCCAAATTTAATCCAACTCGCGATTACTGTTGGCCTGTTCCACAAAAGGAAATGGACATAAACGATGTAATCACACAAAACCCCGGCTACACAAATTAAAATAATATGAAAGACAAATCAATAATTTCCAAAGACACTCGTAGAGGATTCATTAAAAAAGCTGGAGCTGCTGCTCTTTTCAGTGCTGGATCAATTCATATGCCAGTAGGTTTAGCCAATAGTTTTAGTGGCACCATAAAGAAACAACTCAAAGTAGGGTTGGTCGGTTGTGGAGGCCGGGGTACAGGCGCAGCTGTACAAGCTCTGAACGCAGATCCGGATGTGATATTACATGCCATGGCAGATGCTTTTGAAGATAGACTTACAAGTTCGTTGAATTTATTAAAAAAAGCTCACGGTAAGCGTATAAAAGTTGATAAAGAGCGACAGTTCGTAGGTTTTGATGCATATAAAAAACTTATCGATTCCGGAGTAGATGTCGTACTTCTAGCGAGTCCTCCTGGCTTCAGACCTAATCACTTAACAGCTGCTATAGATGCCGGAAAACATGTCTTTTATGAAAAGCCTGTTGCAGTAGATGCACCGGGTGTTCGAAAAGTCCTGGAGGCTGCGAAAAAAGCTAAAAATAAAAATCTGTCTTTAGTCTCTGGTTATTGTTTTAGATACGACCTTCAAAAACAGGCATTGTACGGGAAAGTTTTAGATGGTGCCATAGGAGATATCAAATCGATTTCATCTACTAGAAATGGTGGAGAGCTATGGTTTAAGGATAGACAACCAGAATGGACAGACATGGAATACCAACTTAGAAACTGGTATTATCAAAATTGGTTGTCAGGCGATTTCATCGTAGAAATGTTTGTTCATAGTTTAGATATGATAACCTGGGCATTAGGTGAAAAAATGCCCTTGTCAGTCACCGCAACGGGTGGAAGACAATGGCGTACTGATAAAAAATATGGAAACATATTCGACCATTTCGCAATGGAATATAATTATGCCGATGATGTTAAAGGATACTGTTTTACAAGGCAACAACGGGGAGGGTCTTCAAAAAATGCAGTTGAAATCAATGGGTCTTTAGGTAATGCTTATTATGAAGGAAACCGCCACGAGATTACAGGTAAAAACTCTTGGAAATACGATGGGGAAGTCAATGACATGTATCAGTCGGAACATGATGCACTCTTTAAATCCATTCGTGAAGGTTCGGGCATAAACGATGGAGAACTTAGTGCCAACAGCACACTTATGGGTATTATGGGAAGAATGGCCGCTTATACAGGACAGACTATAACCTGGGAGGACGCATTAAATTCAACTGAAATATTAGGGCCCGATTCTTACGACTGGAATTTAAAGTTTGAAGGACCTGAAATAGCCGTACCCGGCAAAACCAAATTTATCTAATCATAAAATTATATGTTACAGTGAAATAGTTGATTTATTTAGGAGTATGCTCGAAAATTCAATTATTTTTTGGGAGTCTATTCTATACATAGATTGGTTTACTACCGTCTACCCTAAATTCTATAACCTTTCCTGAAACGAATTATTAAAAATGACTATGAAATATATAAATAAAATAGGATTACGGATTGCCTTTGCTCTAGCATTAATAGTTGTTACCGAAATTAATGCCCAAACTGATGATTTTAGTTTTGAATTTGGCTCTGTGACCGAAATGAAAAACCTCTACGCTCCAAAATCAGTTGAGGCTGAAACTATAAAATGGAAAAATGTGAATACCGAAGAAAAAACATGGTCTGTTCAAGATGATGGTACTTTAGTTTGCAAAGGTATGCCAATAGGAGTAGTACGTTCTGAAAAACAGTATGAAAACTTTATTCTACATGTAGAATGGAGACACATGGAGGCTGGAGGGAATTCTGGAATATTTGCTTGGAGCAATGCAAACCCAGAAGAAGGCAAAGATTTACCTGATGGTCTTGAAATACAAATGTTGGAATTAGACTGGGTAAATCTCAATCTTCGAGACGGAAAACAACCTCCTATTGCCTATGTACATGGTGAACTTTTTGGTGTGGGTGGAGTGACAACAATTCCTGATAACCCTAGAGGAGAAAGAAGTAAATCCATTGAGAATCGTGCAAAAGGGAAAGGTATTTGGAACACGTACGATGTAGTGTGTGTTGACGGTGTGGTAAAGCTTGCTGTAAACGGTAAATTCGTAAATGGTCTTGCAAAATCATCACAAAAAAAAGGCTACTTATGCCTGGAATCGGAAGGAGCTGAAATACATTTTCGAAATTTAAAGGTTACCGAACTTCCTCCAAGCGTGATATCTATGGACCAAATTGCTCCAGAATTAAAATAGATTATAGGAGGCGGCTAAATCTCAATCACCTTTTCCCTATCAACTCTTAAAATCCACATCCCGAAAGGGAAGTAAGGGCCTGTATGCTCTATAATTAACAAAAACCAATTAATACCGATGCAATATCACAAACGACTTATAAGCATATCGGTTGTATGTTTATTACTTATTGGTGCAAGCCAATACACAAAAATGGTCGATACTGAATTTCTCCCATATTCAGAGCAAATTCCCAACTCAGATATTCAAATAAAAATGACTCCTATCAAAGGGGGAACTTTCTACATGGGGAGTCCAAATACAGAAAAGGGACGAAACAACGATGAGGGACCGAGGCGGAAGGTACAAGTAAATTCTTTTTGGATGGGTATCTATGAAATAACTTGGGAACAATACAGTCAGTTTCTCGATGAAAACGCCCAAAACATTTCCAAAAGAACCATAACCCTCAAGGACGGCTCTAAGATGGATGTAGATGGCGTAGCTACAGCAACACCAATGTACATCGATATGAGCTTCGGTATGGGAAAAGAAGGGTTTCCTGCTATTAATATGACCCAGTATTCAGCCGCTATGTACGCAAAATGGCTATTTGCCAAGACCGGTAATTTCTATAGACTTCCTACCGAAGCGGAATGGGAATATGCCTGCCGTTCAGGTTCTACAACGGCATATCATTTCGGTGATGACGCAAGTCAATTGAACGAATATGCTTGGTACAAAGCAAATAGTAACGAAAAGTACCAGAAAGTGGGAAGCAAACTACCCAATTCCTACGGCCTGTACGATATGCATGGCAATGTAGCAGAGTGGACCATGGATGAATACAAAGAAAGTTACTTTAAAAATTTACAGGGTAATCCTGTTAACAACCCTCTGTTTAAGCCTACCAAACTATATCCTCGTTCGGTTCGAGGAGGCTCTTGGATGAGTTTGCCTGAAGACCTACGGTCTGCCAATAGGCACGCTTCCTCCAAAAAATGGAAACAACGTGACCCACAAATGCCAAAAAGTATATGGTGGCTGACCGATGCCCCTTTCGTTGGGTTTCGTTTAGTTAGACCAAAAGAAACGCCTTCAAAACAGGAAATAGAAAAATATTGGCTTTCAGTAATGGACGATTTTTGAAAATTTTATATTAAACCAAAGAAAAATATATCATGAGAACATCACTATTTGTTTTAATCATTTTACTAAGCTACACTACGGTTTACTCACAAGAAGGTACGGATATTTTTAATGGAAAAGATTTATCTGGTTGGACAAAACACGGCACCGAATATTGGTATGTTGAAGGTGGTGAACTGGTTTGCGAAAGTGGCCCAGAAGCAAAATACGGATATCTATCCACTAACAAACCTTACAAAAATTTTATTTTAAATCTTGACTTTAAACTTGAGGCAAATGGTAATAGCGGGATTTTCATCCGTTCCCATGTTGGCGGTGACGATGGTACTACCATACGTGGGTGGCAAGTAGAAGTAGCCCCTCCGGAACTACATACCGGGGGCATATACGAATCTACTGTTGATGGCAGAGGCTGGCTAATAAAACCAAATCCTGAAGACGAAAAACATCTTAAACCAACAGATTGGAACCACATGCGAATTGAGACTAATGGTAGTACTGTAACCAGTTGGTTAAATGGTAAAAAAATGGTTGAACTTAATGATGGGAAAATTGGAGAAGGCAGAGGCTCCATTGCACTTCAAATACACAGTGGTGGTGGCATTAAAGTTCGTTGGAAAAATATTCGCATTCAAGAGCTTGACTAACAACGCCTTTAATATACCAGATAAGTTCATTACAATTTATAAAATGATAACTCCGTGAAAACTTACTTTTTAATCACACCTTTTCTTTTTAGCCTTTTCTCCTATACCACTATATGTAATGCACAAGAAAAAAGCTTGCCTCGAATTGCCATAGCCGGTATAGCTACCGAATCAAGTACCTTCTCGCCTGCCCTAACCATAAGAAATGCCTTTAGAATCCATAAAGGTGAAGCCGTTTTAGATACCTACCCGTTCATGGTTCCTGACTCGTTGGTACATGGCCGCGCGACATGGTTGCCCTCAATTGTTGCTGCAACATCACCAGGTGGGGCTGTAACCCGAGCGGCGTACGAATCACTTGTAGAAGAAACGCTTGATTCACTGCAAAAAAATGGCCCTTACGATGGGCTTTATTTTGATATACATGGTGCCATGAGCGTTGTAGGCTTAGATGATCCAGAAGGTGACCTTTTAGCAAGAATTCGTGAAGTTATCGGAATGGAAACTTTAGTATCTACTTCTATGGACCTTCATGGTAACGTTTCTTGGGAGCTCGCAAAAAACACCGATTTAATTACCTGCTTTCGTATGGCACCCCATGAAGACCGTTACAAAACCAAGAAAAGAGCAATTGAAAATCTTCTAGATAGACTTGAAAATGGTAAGGAAAAACCTAACTACAAAGCATGGATACCGATTCCTATATTACTTCCAGGCGAAAAAACAAGTACAAGAGTGGAACCCGCCAAGAGCCTCTATGCTAAAATTCCGGCTTTGACCGAACCAGATGGAGTTATTGATGCAGCCATTTGGATTGGCTACGCTTGGGCCGACGAGCCAAGAAATCATGGAGTTGTCATGGTTACCGGTGACAATAGAGAACAGGTAAGGCTAGCTGCAGAAAATTTAGCGTCTAATTTTTGGAATGTTCGGTCACGTTTCAATTTCGTTGCTCCCGTAGATTCATTTAACGGAAGCTTAGAAAAAGCTTTGGCAAGTGAAAAACATCCTTTTTTTATTAGTGATTCTGGAGATAACCCTACTGCAGGGGGGGCTGGAGACGTAACATGGACGTTAAAAAAGATACTTGAACGCCCCGAATTTAAATCGAAAAATGGTCCATCACTTATTTATGCTTCCATTCCAGGTCCAGATTTATTCAATCAGGCAAAAGCCATAGGGGTAGGCAAAAAAATAACCAGTTATGTAGGTGCTGAAATAGATTCTCGTTTTGCACCACCCTTAAAGCTTAACGGATTTATTGAAAGCATTGGAGAAAATGCAGTAGTAGTTAGAGTCGGCAGTGTAAGGGTAATTGTCTCTAATAACCGTAATCGAAAAACCAACTTTGCGGACTTAGGCCTTAAGCCCCTAAAAACTGATATTATTGTAGTCAAAATGGGCTATTTGGTCCCTGATCTTTATAACATGCGCAAAGATTGGATTATGGCACTAACGCCGGGAGGAGTTGATCAAGATTTAAAAAGTTTGGACTATAAAAGAATAAATAGACCCATGTTCCCTTTTGATAACCACCAAATAGAACCAGACCTAAAAGCTAGATTTATACCTGCCTCTAATGAATTTGTTCCTTCTACATATAGTCATTAGTGTAAAATAGCCCGAGAATACTTAAAAAAACCATTAACTCTTTCTATGAAAAAATCACTCCGAATAAAATTGTCTGCTTTAATGCTATTGGAGTATTTTGTTTGGGGGGCATGGTATGTTACCATGGGCACTTATCTGTTAAGTTCATTGGAAGTTGGCGCTACACAGGTAGGCGCAGCTTATGCCAATTTATCGATAGCGGCAATTCTATCTCCCTTTTTCATTGGATTGATTGCAGATCGGTTTTTCTCTGCAAAAAACGTTTTAGCTACGCTACATTTGTTCGGCGGCATCTCACTCTACTTGATTAGTCTCACTGATAATTTTCAAAATTTCTGGTGGCTAATTCTTCTGTATACGCTCCTGTACATGCCAACAATATCACTTGTTAATTCCATATCATTTTCTCAAATGACCGACCCAGATAAAGAGTTTCCCCTAATAAGAGTATTTGGAACCTTAGGTTGGATTGCAGCAGGTTTATTAGTTGGTTTCATGGAATTGGAAGCATCTTATCTAACGTTTCAAATAGCAGCCGTATGCTCAATCTTGCTGGCTACACTCTGCCTCTTTTTACCAAACACCCCGCCAAAGGGTAAACAAAATAGTCTATCCTCAATTTTAGGTTTAGATGCGCTTATTCTATTTAAAGATAAGTCGTTTGTCATATTTTTCATAAGCTCAATTATTATCTGTATCCCTCTTGCCTTTTATTACAGCTTCGCCAACCCCTTTCTAAACGATATAGGTTTTGACAACGCAGCTGGAAAAATGACCTTGGGGCAAGTCTCAGAATTTTTGTTCTTGTTGTTAATGCCCTTTGCCTTTCGAAAACTTGGCTTGAAGAAAGTTATGCTCGCTGGAATGATAGCCTGGGCAATTAGATACCTGCTTTTTGCCTTTGCTGTAGACCTTAATGATAATTGGATGCTATATACAGCTATAATTCTACATGGTATATGCTACGATTTCTTTTTTGTATCCGGTCAAATATATATAGACAAAAAAGCCGGCAAGTCCTTCCGAAATGCAGCACAAGGGTTAATTACATTTGCAACCTATGGTATAGGAATGTTAATAGGTTCATATGTTTCAGGATGGATAACTCAAATGTTTACAACTGGTATAAATTCATCTACAGATTATGACTGGCTATCAATCTGGTTAGTACCTGCAGTAATAGCTATAATTACGGGAATTTTATTTATGATTCTATTCAAAGAAAACAAGGTTAAGCCCCTAGAGAAAATACATCAAAAAGAATAGACTTTCCATTACCAGCTTCCCTTAAAGTTAATTTAAAATTAAAAAAACTTATGACAAATTCTAAAAAACCTATTCGAGTCTTAGTTGTTGGGTGTGGAAATATGGGTGCATCCCATGCTATAGCCTATCACAATTTGAAAGAATTTTCAATTTGTGGCTTGGTATCCACTGGAAAGAGTAAAAATATATTGAATGAAAAATTGGACAATGAATATGCTTTATTCAGCGATTACGAAGATGCATTGAAAACGACCAATCCGGATGCGGTATGTATATCTACGTATCCGGACACACATGAAAAGTTCGCAATTATGGCCCTTGACAGCGGCTGTAATGTTTTTATGGAAAAACCATTGGCAGACACAGTAGCAGGTGCGGATAGAATTGTCCAAAAAGCAATGCAAACAGGAAAAAAAGTTGTTGTAGGATATATACTAAGGCATCATCCATCATGGCAGCGCTTTGTAGAATTGAGCCAAAACTTAGGCAAACCCTTGGTAATGCGTATGAATTTGAATCAACAGAGTAAGGGTGAAATGTGGAATGTACATCGAAATCTCATGAAGAGCCTGAGCCCCATAGTCGATTGTGGTGTTCATTACATTGATGTAATGTGCCAAATGACAAAATCCAAGCCTGTTCAAGTAAACGCTATTGGAGCTAGGATGACAGAAGATATTCCCGAGTGGAACTATAATTACGGTCAACTACAGATTCGTTTTGAAGATGGCTCCGTAGGATGGTACGAAGCTGGCTGGGGGCCAATGATAAGTGAAACAGCATTTTTCATCAAAGATGTATTTGGCCCTAAAGGGTCTGCATCTATAGTTGCCAAAAATGCATCTGCCATCGGAAAATCAGATTCCGTAGAGTCTCATACGAATACCGAAACCATACTCTACCACTCCGCAGAACTAGATGAAAAGAATCAATTTAAACAAGTGGATTCAATAATTAGCTTAGAAGACGAGCCTGACCATCAAGAACTGTGTACAAGAGAGCAACAATATTTTCATAGGGCAATTGTTGAAGATATCGACTTGAATCTTCATCTCGAAGACGCCGTAAATAGCTTACGTATTGCTTTTGCTTGTGATGAATCTATCCGTAAAAAGAAATCTATTGATTTATAATTCTATTGAAAGTCTCAATAAGTTATTTGAAAATCTGTTTGACACCCTTTTTAATGAGCATGAAAACACGGGCATTACACCATATAATATTATTTAAAAGAAAACTAAATATTTTCAATTTTTGCTTTCAACTACATCTCAAATTTGTGACATAAACTATTAAAATTAACTCAAAAACAGAAACAAATTGTAAGTTATCGGTTGGAACATTTTGAATCGTTCATATATTTATGCCAGAAAAGGAAGTATATAGCCTCTTAGGTCCTGACGGAGTTATAATTGCATAGATTTAAGAAAACTATAGAACAGTTTGACAAAAGATTTGGATTGTTTTTTCAATTTAAACTTATGACAAATTAGGAATAACCTAGCATTAATGTTCTGTTGAACTGCCGATGATAAAAACAACACTCTAGAAATCAAATAATTAAAGCTAAACCAACTGTCGACGGTTGAGCAACAACGGGGTTTTCTGCTTTCGTAATAAAGGGTAACGATTGCTATTTCTGATACTGTTGACGCTATGTTGACACATAAAATTAAACTAACACATTGTATTTTAACACCTTTCAAATTATATCAACGAAACGACACCTAATCAGAGCTTTTCAAGTAATTAACTTTTAAAAATGTATAGTACCTGCCTTTATGCTTAGTCTCGTTCACAACAAACGAGTTATTAGAAGGTATCAATGAGAGATAGTATTTTCCATAAGAGCCGTTCTTACTTTTTAATCCAAATTGATTCTTGAGAACAGCAGACACTTTAAAGGCAGACACCCGGATGTTATTATTACTTAATTTTTCAACCAAATCATTGAGAGAATACTTTAATTCATCTACTTCAAACTTTACAAAGTCATCAATCAATATTTCTTCAATCTCTCTGTTGACGTAAGTTTTATTACCTGAAACCAATTTATCAAGAGCTGGAGTGTAAATTTGGTCTTTAGTAAACCACATTCTTGTGAGTCTAGGGGACATAATTTCCCTGCTGTTCAAATAATACATTATTTGGGGTAATTCAGCTTTCAAAATTTCCATCAAATTAGGGTTTTCGTTACTATCAGGTATCGACTCTACTTTTATCACCCAATACCGTATTTCATGCTGGTCCACCTGAATAAAATTATCCTCGTTATTAGAACATAAGATAAATTTTCCAAAGAAGTATGACTCAACCTTATCTATGCCTTTGGATTCAGTCTTATATGTAACTGCCGTAGAAAGGTTTTTAATTCGCTCACTATCCTCCTTCTTATCCAATAAGACTTCATCAACTGAAACTATAAGCTTGGAAGCCCAATCCGAATTAAATCTACTTCTAAAGTCTTCATTTTTATTAATGGTCATATTCCCTTGAAAAATCAGTTTTAACCAATTGAGAAAAGTCGTCTTTCCTGTTTTTCTATCTTCACTTACCAAGCATAGTATTGGTAATATCTGAGTAGGGTATCTCCATAGAATTGTCAAATAGTCCAGCCCTAGTTCATATTGCTCACCAAAAATATGACGCAGAAAACCTTCTGTCTCAGTGAAATTCCCACACTCAAAATCATGTTCCAACTTTTCATATTTATTATAAAAATCCTTGATAGACTGTTGATAATCCGTGTTAGAAGGTATAAGGCAAAACCCATCATACTTCTCTATTGACTTCAAAAAATCCTTGCCTTCATCCGTAATTATTTCAGACTTTTTCCACTTGAGCAGCGTCTTATAAGTATCTCCGCTATATAATGGCACATCACTTAACTTAAAGTATTCTGTACCAATCCTTAAGTATTTCGAGTTATTCATTTTGGCGAGATTAAGGTTTTAATGAAAGCTCTATTGGGTAAATCTGTCTCCACAAAATCAAAAAACCACGTGAAACCAGTAATAGATTTATCTTCTAAGTAAGCTGCATCCATAATTTTCTGCACCTCCTTCCACATAAATCTAGGGTTAAACACAACCATTTTCCTAATAAGGTTTAGCTCTTTTATGTTCCACTCAAAATGATTATTCGCATCGCTGTCTTCTGGATATTTCAACTTCATATCTTGATGATGCTCAATAAGTTTATCCAATCTATCTACCAGCCTATTTTCTGTGAAAGCTCTACTATCTTTAAAATCCATCATGCCCTACGATATTTTAAAGATTTAACTTCGCTTAGAGCTTCTTGTAATGAAGCGGCATCAATCCAAATTCTTCTACCAATTTTTTCTCCTCTTAAATATCCCTTAGAAATGTAATTTCGTATGGTTAATTCAGTTACTCCTAGTTGTTCTGCAACCTCTTTTATCGAGAGTTTTTTCTTTGGCGGGTTAACTTTTTGTTGGATTAGGATTTTTAAACCATCAATATGACTGCTTATAGCACTCTCAATTGTTGATTTCAACTCCTCTGTAGTTGTAATAACGATGTTTCTCATTTATTCTAAATCTATTGTTATACTTTCTCTTTGAAAGCTTACAGCAAATATTTGAACAAATGAAAAAAGGAAAAAAAAGGAAAGTGTTAATTCCAAATACAATACAAAACACTCACAAACAACGTATTAACGTTTTTATTGTAATACAAGACAAGCTTTAAACACAACTTAAAAACAACTTGTGTTTTTATAATCCAGCTTTCTATCATCTAATAGTATTTACTTGCAATTTTGAGTATTACAGAATCTATTAAATCTACATTATCAGTTGATAATTTTTTACCCCTTTTATAGTCTCTCATATAGTTCTTTACAAAATCATCATCAATAAGAGAATTATCAACCAATAGTTTTCGTTGCACCCAAGCTTTGTATTTTGAAGGAGAACCCTTTATATCCGGAAGAAAGAACATTTTTATTTTTGCTAAAACATATCCAATTTCCTTTTTGGATAACATTGTAGTGTTAAGGTTAGTAATCTCAGAATTCTCTAAAGAAAAATTGTTAGCAAAATAACTCCAGTTAATATCCAAACAGTTCATTTTTTGCAAAAAATCAAATAATTCTTTCAGCGCAGGATAGTTATCGCCCCAGTACAAATCATTAAACTGCTTCACTGGAGTAAAATCAATTTTATTTAACTCGCGGTGTATTATTGTATTCTCAATTTTTAGTTCTCTAAGTTCTATCTCTAAACTTTCTTTAGCTGTCTTGATTGCTAGTTTCTCTTTTAAATACCCTGAACATTCTTTATCTAGGGTATCTATTCGGTTGTTTAAAGAGGTAATGTGCTTCTCTAATAAATTATACTTTCCCCTTAAGATATCATTTTCCTGTTGCAGAACCGAGATAAATCCTTCTTTTAATGCCTTCACAGAATCATTCTCGTTCAGTCCTGATTTATTGTTCATATTCTAATATTATTCGTTTAGACTCCACACATTTGTCATAAAGTCTTTTTTTTCATTTTCATTTGGCTTATAGTACTTATTGAACACCTCCAAACTTCTGTGTCCTGTAAACTCCATGATTACTTTATCAGGTATTTTCTTATTTTTCATTATGGTTATGAAACTTCGTCTTGCAGTATGAGAAGTAATTCTTTGATTAAACTCAACTATTGACTCTTTGATAACGTTCCCTACTCTAATTGTTCTTTTTACTTTTCGATTAAATTTAGCAGCGATAAATACTTCTTTAATGTATTTATTAAACTTTTGATTGGAAATTTTTGGAAGATTATAATCATACCTCTCAAGGATAATCTTTGAAAAGTCATTTAAAGGAATCTTCAATACTTTATTCTTATTTTTATAGTCTACAACCTGAATGTGACCATCGATAATATCTGATTTCTTGACTTTAGAATAATTACTTATTCTCATTCCTGTAGAACATCCAAAAACAAATAAATCTCTTACTCTTTCTAAACTTGGTTTTCTTGATAAATCATGCTCAAAGATTATTTTCACTTCTTCCAGAGTTAGTGCAACTTCCTCGGTAGGTTGTGGAGATGGTTTTTTAAACTTTCTGAATTCCGAATTATATGTATATTCATTTTCTAATGCCCAGTTCATAAAAGCCTTGAATAAGCCAACATTTCTGCGAAGGGTATTGGCCGAATGTTCTTTTTCCTTAATACAATAACTAATAAAATCATTATAAAACTCAGTATTTATCTTAGACAAGTTTATAGATTTCTTATTGTGCGCTTGAAACTCTTCAAGTAACTTCTGGTTACACTTATACCTTTGTATTGTACTCGGAGCAATGGCGTTACCCGAAAAATCGTTACGTTTTGACTCTAAAAAAACCTCATAGATTTCGAAGAATTTATTTGACTGTTGTTTTACTCTTTTGAAATGAGTATTGAATTGACTCCTTGTTGTTTCAATATCTAACAGTTCTCCAATTTGTTTATAACGACTAGCTAACTCCAATAAGTAATTTGAATACCTATCTAATTGCATCTTTATTGAACGGTGGTTCTGAGCCTTAGCTGACCTTCCCGTAACGTCATTAGGCTGTCTTAAATTAAAGTCCCACTCACTTGGTAAAATGCTCTCACCCGTAGAGTATATGAATCTTTTATTTTCTTGTTTAAAAAATGCAGAAAAATAAATTAAGGTAGGTCTATCCTGCTTCGGGCATTTCAAATGAAAAGAGTATCTCATTTACTTAAATTTAAAATTATAGGTGACAGTTACGGTGACAGTTACGGTGACAGTAAAAGTATAATTAAATATAAATATCATCTATAATCAAGATATAAAATATAATGAAATGCAGGGTTATACCCCTATTTTATTAGAGTTAAGTAATATAATCGCATAACAGGTTCAGTTACCTCCGGCTCCACAAAAATAAAAAACCATCTTTTTCGGGTGGTTTTTTATTTTTATCTCAGATAACAACATCTAACTTTTAAGCAACGGTTGTAAAGTCTCCCACACCGTATTGGCTACAATTTTATGACCCTCAATGGTAGGGTGAATACCATCTGACTGATTTAATGCAGCAACACCACCTACATCTTTTAAAATAAAGGGTATAAAAGCGATATCATTTTTATCAGCTATTTCTATAAAAAGCTGTTTAAATTCCATGGTGTATTTTTCTCCCATATTTGGGGGCAACTGCATACCGGCAAGGATGATTTTAGTATCCACACTTTTCTCTCGCACCACATCAATTATTGCCTGCAAATTGGAACGTGTTTCAGATAAATCAACCCCTCTTAAGCCGTCATTGGCTCCCAATTCCAAAACAAAAATATCTATATCCTGTTTTATTACCCAATCAATTCGGCTTCTGCCTCCAGCGGTGGTCTCACCACTTACCCCGGAATTGATTACGGTATAATCCAAATTCAAAGAATCAATCTTTTGCTGCACTACCGCAGGATACGCATCATCGCTATCATCAAGCCCATAACCAGCTGTGATACTATCGCCAAAAAACAGAATGCTCTTTGTTTTGGTATCTGAAGTTATGGTGTCTTCTACTGCTTCCGAAGTATTTCCTACCTCAGCAGCTTTTTCTTTTTTTGTATCGCCACAAGAAAGGAGAAATAAGGTTATGAAAAAATAACTAAACTTTATGAGTTTCTGCCCTAATGACATTGGTAATTTAGAGTGGAAATCTTTATTATGCGGCTTGAACATAAATGGTATTTAAATTAAGATAATGTCAAAGATATTAAAGATTACCGGTTTGGAGAGAACATACACCAGCGGTAACAAGCAATTAACAGTTTTGCACGACATCACTTTCGATGTTGAGAAAGGCCAGACTTTTTCAATCGTAGGACCCTCGGGAAGTGGCAAAACAACGTTACTGGGTTTATGTGCTGGTCTGGATGCACCAAATGCAGGTTCGGTAGAATTATGCGGACAGGATTTAAACACCTTAAATGAAGACGAGCGCGCCCAATTACGCAATAAAGAAGTTGGTTTTATATTCCAGAATTTTCAATTGTTGCCTACTCTTACGGCTCTGGAAAATGTGAGTGTTCCTTTGGAACTTCAGGGTGCTTCGGATGCGACTCAAAAAAGCACCGAATTACTGGATAAAGTAGGCCTAAAAGACCGTATGCACCATTACCCATCCCAATTATCAGGTGGAGAACAGCAACGTGTAGCATTGGCAAGAGCTTTTGCGAACGCACCTTCCATCCTATTCGCTGATGAGCCTACAGGAAATCTAGATACCGAAACCGGGGAAAAGGTTATTCAGCTGTTGTTGGACCTGAACAAGGAAAACGGAACCACTTTGATTATCATAACCCACGATTTAGAATTAGCCAACCGTACGCAGCAAATATTGCGGCTTAAAGGAGGAAAAATAGTAACCAATCAACCTACTGCTTCAATTTGATGAATTCTAAATCTAACGAAAGTTTACGGACACCTTGGCTTTTTAAAATGGCTTGGCGCGATGCCAAAGCCAGCAAAGTGCGTCTGCTGCTATTTATGGCATCGATTATTCTGGGCATTGCAGCGGTCGTTTCCATACAATTGTTCAGCACAAATTTAAAGGACAATATACAGCGCCAATCCAAAGCGTTGATGGGTGCCGATTTTAAAATAGACTCAAAACAAATTCCAACGGAACGGGCGCAGGCTATTATAGATTCGTTACAGCCCGGTGCTTATGAGGTCAACTTTGTTTCTATGGTCGTTTTTCCTAAGAACGGCGGCACCAAATTGGTGAAGGTACAGGGCTTAGACGGTAATTTCCCCTTCTACGGAGATATAGACACCCAACCGACTGCCGCCGCAGAAACTTATCAAAAGTCGGGCGGTGCGCTGGTAGATGCCACGCTGATGCTTCAGTTCGATATGCATCCCGGGGATTCCATAAAAATAGGAGAACTAACCATTCCCATTGCAGGGGCATTAAAAGCTATTCCCGGAAGCACGGCCATTTCAACTTCGGTGGCACCACCGGTAATCATTCCCTACCGCTATATTAAAGCCACAAATCTGTTGCAATTTGGAAGCCGAAAGGAATATCAATATTACTACAAGGTACAAGATACGGTCAACTTAAAGCGGCTTCAGGACTTACTGGAACCTGAACTAGAGCTAGAAAATGCGGACTTGGACACGCATACCAGCACTACCAACCGCTTGGGCAGGCGTTATGACAACGTGGGCAAATTCCTGAACCTAGCAGCCTTTATCGCCCTGCTCTTAGGATGTATTGGCATTGCCAGTTCCGTTCACATCTACATCAAAGAGAAATTAAAGGCCATTGCCGTTTTAAAATGTATGGGCGCTTCAAGGCTTCAGAGTTTTCTGATTTTCTTGATTCAGATAGGCGGAATAGGTATCGTTGGAGGTCTTATCGGGTCGTTGATAGGTATTGGTATTCAAGAGCTATTCCCATATCTGCTTAAGGAATTCTTACCTTTTGACCTTAAAATCACCATTTCTGCACAACCTTTGATAATTGGCGTGTTGCTAGGTCTGTTTATGTCCGTTTTATTTGCACTCCTTCCCTTATTGAGAACTTGGTATGTATCCCCCTTAGATGTACTTCGTGTTGATGAAAATTCGTCTCAAGAACCACCATCCATACGGCTATTGGTGTTCGGGGCTATTCTAGTATTCTTGTTTTTATTTTCTTTTTGGCTGATAAAAGATGCTACGTACGCCTTGGCCTTTGTGGCCGGTACCATGATTACATTTGCCGTTCTAGCACTTGTAGCTATGTTCTTCGCCAAGATGGTAAAACGCTTTTTTCCGAAGCATTGGAGCTTTACAGCACGTCAAAGTTTACTCAACCTTTTTAGGCCCAACAACCAGACCGTGGTTTTGGTAGTTGCCATAGGTCTAGGAACCTTCTTGATCAGTACTTTATATTTCACCAAAGATATTTTGTTGGCAAAAGCCGAAATTGGACAGACTTCTGAAAATGCCAATATTATTATCCTGGATATTCAGCCGAAACAACGCGATTCGGTAGCAAAAAGTATAACCAACAAAGGTTTCCCGGTGCTTAAGAACATTCCTTTGGTCACTATGCGAATGCACAACATTAACGGTACATCCGTTAACGAGCTCAGAAAAGATACTACCCACCAAATTCGCCGTTGGATATTGAACCATGAATTTAGAACCACATACCGCGATTCACTTGCCCTTTCCGAAGAAATACTGGAAGGCACATGGACTCCTGAGGTAAAACAAGGTGAGCCCGTGTTCATTTCCATTTCAGACAATCTTGCCAGAGATGCAAAACTGAGCGTTGGAGACCCTGTTGTATTTAATATACAGGGTGTTCTAATGGAAACCACTGTTGGCAGCATACGTGAGGTGGATTGGGCGCAGATGCAACTTAATTTTTCCGTTGTGTTTCCTAAAGGAGTTTTGGAACAGGCACCACAGTTTAATGTTTTCACCAGTAATATCCCAGATGAAAAAGGTTCCGCACTCATGCAGCGGGATTTGGTAGCTCAATTTCCAAATGTGACCATTATCGATTTACGGCAGGTCTCTACTTTAATTGAGGACATACTGGACCAAGTATCTTGGGTCATTAACTTTATGGCCTTCTTTAGTATTTTTACAGGTATAATTGTACTTATCGGTTCCGTTAGAACCAGTAAATATCAACGAATTAAAGAGAGTGTTTTGCTCCGTACGTTGGGTGCCAAAAACAACCAGATATTAAAAATATCTGCCTTGGAATATGTGTTCTTAGGTCTACTGGGCAGTTTGGTGGGAATTGTACTGGCATTGGTAAGTAGCCTTTGCCTAGCGATATTTGTTTTTAAGGAACCTTTTGTGCCCTCGCTAATACCATTTGTGGTGTTCTTGCCGGGAATTACAATACTCGTATTAGCAATTGGCCTAAGCAACATCCAAACCGTACTACGTAGTTCACCTTTGGAGGTATTGCGAAGAGAATCCTGATAATTTATTTTAGCCGAAGAAGGAAGTCAATAAAAATCCCCGTGAACTTAATGCTCACGGGGATTTTTGTTTTGTATGGAAAGAATATTTTATCGTGACTCTTCTTACTTATCGTTGATTTCAACCAGTTTATCATCGCTCCATTCACCACCGGCAACTAAATCGCCATGGGAATCAAAGAATTTACCGGTTCCGCTGCGCTTATCGTCCTTCCATTGGCCAGCGTATTTCTCACCATTTGGCCAATAATAGGTGCCAAAACCGCTACGCTTATCGTTCTCATAAGCTCCAATATAGTATTCGCCGTCAGGCCAGTAAAATGTACCCTCACCTTGGCGATTATTTCCTACCCATTGTCCTTCGTAACGGCTACCACTGTCTAAAAGTGCTATACCGTAACCATTGGCTTTTCCGTTTTTCACCTTACCTACGTAGTGCATAAAATTACCTTTGGCACTTTTGAATTTTAGATATTCTCCAAAAGATTTGTCCTTCATTTGGCGCTTTAGACGGGCCAATTGCACCTTAGTTTTTTCTAGAGTGAAATTTAAAGAATCGTATTTACGAACCTCATTTGCCGTGGCAATAACAGGTTTTGGCAAACTATCTAATTCCGCTTTCACAGAATCTTCTTTGGGTTGAGCATCGCTTTTTACCAGGGCTAGTTTTTGAGCCAAAGCAATCCGTAATGGAATACCCATTTTATTTTCCTCCCTCACCTTTAAAGAAGCGGTATAGGATTCTATGGCCGTATCATAATTACCTGCTAAAAGCATGGAATCTATTAAAGCCAATTTTTCATATTCGCTCAGTTCCTCGGAAATCTGCCCTTGTTGCTCTTGCATTTGCTCCAATTGCTTACTTAGCGAACTAGATTTTGTAAAATAGAACATAGAACTGCCAATGGTGACGGCCAGAATCAAATAGAGGATAATATTCTTTTTCATGCTTTTCTTTATTTTACGTTTTAAATACGCATCAATCGTCTAAATGGATTTCTGGCAATTTGTTTTTAACCCTTCTAAAATCAGGGGAATAGTACATGTGAAATCGTAAGGTCCATGCCTGTTTATAATATCCGGCATTGGTAAAATCCTGCCCTTGTGAGTACATTAAACCGGTAGCAAAAGTTAACCTTGGTGTGGCAATATATCCAAAGGTGGTAGTCAATCGCAGGTCCTCCATAGGGCTGCCCACAACTTCCTTTCCACTTTGCATGATCAATTCCGCTTCTGGGGAAACATAAAATGTTTTAGGCTTTAGCTTGTGACTGTTCAGCGGCACTTTAGCTCGGAACATATAACGCCATCGGTTTCTAAAAATATACTCACTGTTTTCCTCAAAACTTTGTGTCCAGCGGTGCTCAATCCTGATACGGTGATAGATCATTGCCGAATACAAAGGCATGGCAAATTGGTATTGGTGCCATATACGCCACTCGGGTACCACGTTTCTATCTTCGGAATCCTCATCTGTATTAAAGTTGATACGCACTACCCCACCCAAACTAAAATTCACTTTCTTAGAATAGATATACCCAATGGCATGACGGTTATAAATTTGACCGATCTGGCCAATAAATGGTGTAGCTTCGGTTTCTTGAAAACGAAAATGGGTCTGTGCATCCCAAAATAAACGTTTCCCTATTCGTATTTTACCATAAGTATTTACCCAAACTTTGGTGGTTGGGTCCTTATATTTTGAATACGCAGGTAATTCTACTTTTTCTTCTTCCTGAGCGACTACACTATTGGTTACGACCAATAGAAAAAGTACGAGCCAAATAAAATTGAATTGTCTACTTTCCATTTCTATTTTTCTTTGGCGATTGATTGCTCGTGGAGCAGTTTCATAACTTCTTGCGGATTCTTCTCCTTACGCAACTTGCGCTCTAGTTTTTTGGTATCCCCTTCCCTCAGCTTTACCATGCGGCTATTCGTATGGACAATTTGCTCCGTAAGTGGTTTCACTTTTTCACAATTTGCTGCTGCAGCTTCTTCTAAAAAATGAGGAATCAATATTTCGTTATAGGCAGAGGTAATGCGTTTCTTTACACCTTCTTGCATAACAGTGGCCATAAAAGGGTTCCAAATGGCATCTTGATAGAGTTTCTCTATTTCTTGGGATGTATGGGGAAGGTCTCCCAGAACATCTGTCAGATCTTGTAACTCAGCCAGACAGTCTTTTAACTTTTTTCCAAAAGCCAATTTCTTTTCGGGGTTTTTCAGCAAAGCATAATCACCGAGCAAGCCATCCGCTAGATTTTTTAAATTTTCCAAAGGAGCTTTATAATCCAATGGAAGTCCTGGTTGCAGCGAATCTACTTTTTGCACCAAAGTGTCGTTCGCTGCAATCAAATCTTTCTCCAGTCCGTTTAGTTCCTGTAGGCGTGCTTCGTTCGTTAATCGGTCAGAAAGTGAAGCCATTACATTTTCTAAACTCAGTTTGGCATATTCGGCTATTGCTGCAACGGATTTGGTGGTGTTCCCGCTAAAATTATATGATTCGGTATTGGGCAAAGCAAAAGTTTTTGCAGCCTCACTACTATCGATTGCGACCTCTATACTTGTACTTGGTTTCCCCGAAGGCCACAATTGCTGTATCAGTTTGGGGAACTCTATATATTCTAAAATAGCTTCCTCCTTATACTTTACAAAAGTGTTAAGCGGTTGTAAAAAATCGGCATCTATTTTTTTGACTACTTCATATCTGTATTGTGCATCTGCATCGGAGCGTCGTACAATATTCAAGTGACTGTTGTTTAAAAGGGTATCACTAATTGCTTGAGCAGCTTTGTAATCTTTTGCAATCTGGTCTATGGTCTCTATCTGCAAGGAATCCAATGCATAAAAAGGAACTTTCACCTTAAAATTGGGAGTCAAACTAGACGGACCCATTTGATTTAGGATGCCGTTCAGTTTTTTATAATATCCGTTATTCTTGGATAAGACTTCGGAAACGCCTGTTTTAAAGTTAACAGAGCTTTTTGTAGTTATCGTTGCTTTTAAAAGATCAAGATATCCTTCACTTAAGGGTATGGTTTTATAGGATGGGTACGCATCAAAAACAGTAATTTCATTGGTTAAACCATCCGTTACGGTTACAATTTTTTTTAGCACGCCCTCATCAAAAATCCAATTTTCCGTATCGTCTATGGCATTGGCGGTGTAGGAGGTCCATTCATCATGTGCGAGTCCGTTGCGCAAAAACCGACCTATTAGAACGGTACTATCATTTTCAATTTGAAAGCTTTGTTGAGGAATTCCGTTTTGAAAATTGATTACACTTTTAAAAAGCGTCTTTTCAACCTCCGAAGATTTTATTTGGTTCGCCTCATACGTCCATTTTCCGTTAGGTTTACCATTTACAAGCTTCCCTTTAGATTCTTCTTGGCGGCCACTTATCAATACTCGGTACTCGTACCCTACTAGCTTGCTTTCGCTCTCGGTTTGGAACTCGCCAAACTGAAAATACCAAGTACCATTGGGTGTGCCTTTGTCAAAATTTCCATCAATAAGAAATGAGGAATCTTCCTTTTCTACTAAAGCACCAAGGTTACTGCTTTGAAGTTGAAATGTACCATTGTAGAGGGTGTCTTGTTCCTGTACCACATAAGAATAAGCGGCCTTCCCTTTATAAGCTCCCACTTGTAGCGGGCCATTGTACTGTTGTTTCTCTTGACCGTATGATTGATAAAGGAAACCTAGGGAAATAAAAAGAACAAGCCGTTTTTTAAAATAAATCATCCGGCGTAATTAGGTATTTTATTGGTTAGTCTTCACGTTAAAATACGGAGCATACCGCTATATGGATGTTCGCAACAAGCTTTTTGAAGAATACGAAAGACCTGACGCTAATTATTATGGATTTATCAGATAATCAACAACTTCCATCAAAATAGTGCTTTAATGAGCTGGTTACCATAGGACTTTAAAAGGATGATAAAACAGTGAAAAACCGCTTACATCTGTAAATTCCTACATTTTCAGAACATTCTAATCCATTAAAAAATACCACTCATACAAAATAACGGCCAACTTATACAAAACCGTCTAGCACGTTCCCTTCTACTTATTATATTGCCACCACTATTCCCTCTACCGAATATCATCATGTAACGTTTTGTGAAATTTTACTTCACAATTTAATTACTTCTAAAAATGGATATTAAACTACGTAGAGTCTATATCATTAGCGCAATTTTACTTCTTGCAGCGCTATCCCTACAATCTTGTTACACCACACGGTTGGTAAGCACACATGGCGTACCTATGCCTCCCGAAACTATGGAAGGCCAAGATTGGTACCGCGATAAAATGTACGGGGAATATACGGCCGTTGTAAAAACCTCCGTGCTTACAGATGGTATGATGATTAAAGTACCCAAAGAAAAGTGTGAATCCGGAAAACTGTTCTCGGTTGAATTCACGGATACTTTTGGTGGCAACCTCCTCTATATGGTGACTTTTGGTACGCGTAGAAAAGTGAAGATAAAATATGTATGTATGATTCCTGATATATAAAAGCTATGGCAAAGACAAGTGAATTATTAGTCCAAAAATGGGATACGCTACACGAAAACGGAATGTTTGACCTGAAACGTCAGTACATTACCCGCCACGAAAGCAAGGCTACCATGCCCAGCAGGGTTTTACGTTATAATGATGTTGCGGAAGAGATACACCGTTTAATCAAAAAATGCATTGCAGAAAAGGAAGGATTTCGAGCGTACGGTTCCAGATGGTCTATGTCTAACATTGCGCACCAAAAGGATAACATGCATCAGAATAATTTAATGTACTTAGACCTTGAAATCTTGGCAGATGATATGCATCCTGATTCTGAATACGAGCATGAAAACATTTTCTTTTTTGAGTGTGGGAATACCATAAAACGCATTTCGCAAAAACTGAATGAATATGGCAAATCTCTAAAAACTACTGGGGCCAGCAACGGGCAGACCATTGCGGGTTGCATTTCAACCGGCGTTCATGGGTCCGCTTTTGACACGGGTGCGGTACAGGATTATGTGGTAGGCCTTAATATCATTACCGGACCAAATGCTACTGACAATGTATACTTAGAAAGACACACAAAGCCCAGTTTAAACGATGCTTTTGCACATCGCATAAACGCAAAGGTCATTAGAAACGATGAACTTTTTAATGCCGCTTTGGTAGGTTTGGGCAGTTTTGGTTTTATTCATGGGGTAGTCATAGAGGCGGACGACCTCTTCTTGTTAGACAGGTATGTTCGCAAAATAGATAAGAACTTGGCGCTGTCCTTATCCAAAACTTTAGATTTTAAGAACTCGGAGTTTAAAATTGATAATGAAGTAGACCAAAATGGAAAACCCAGTAGACCGTACCACTATAAAATTTTCATTAACCCATATGTTGATGAAGACCAATATGTAATTGAAGCCATGTACAAGAAACCTTATCAGATGGCCTACCCGGATCCGTTCAGTAAAATTGAAAAATCGATATATAAAGACCTTATTTACTTGCTGATCAAATTCAGTGAAAAATTTCCAAAAAGCATTCCTTGGTTCATAAAAAGTCTACAGAAAAGTATCCTACCAGAAATCACGAAAGATGAGGAAAAAATAACGGCTACGCTCTACGAAACTTTTTGGGATGCCGGTTACAAAGGTCCCGCTTTTGCTTGCTCTATGGGAGTGGCCATTGAGGATTCCGAAAGGGCATTGAACGCACTGGTCAAGATGACGAAAGCACACCCCATTCCCGGAATTTTTGCGATGCGCTACGTAAACAAAACAGAAGCAACCTTGGGCTTTACCAAATTTCACAAAACCTGTGTTATTGAAATTGATGGGATACAATGGGACAAATCCGATAAGATTCCTAGCTTGGAGGAGTATGGCACCTTTATGATTGAAGCTTTACAAGCAGAGAATATTCCGTTTACGGTGCATTGGGGTAAAAGTATGGACTATGCTTTTCCTAATTTAGCCCAACACATGTACGGCAACAACGTAGACCAATGGATGAAATGTAGAAGTTGGTTGCTATCCGAAAAAATGGCCAACATATTCTCCAACGACTTTTTAACTACTCTTGGACTGGACACCTACCAAAACATACCAAACGATTTTATCGAATCTTTGGATAAAAATGGGCAACCACTGCACCTAATTGCGTAATGAGCATTTCAAATTAAAGTACAGCCTATTACAACTTTTGTTTCTCGTCATTCAACCAATGGGCGTAGAGATGAGATAAGAAAAATCTACAATTTTATCTAGTCTAAGTTAATTGTAAATCTGTTATTATGATGATTTAAAATCATCTACATAAGTGATTTAAAAAATTAAAACAACTGAAAGTCAAAGTATTACATTAAATATACAATAACAATCCATCTATATAAAAATTGCATCAAACTATACAAAAGTCGATATTAAAACATGAAAAACAGCTTAAGTTTGTAATGCATATAAAACGATTCGCTCTCTTTATCCGATGATGAATCAATCTTGAATCATAATGGCTATTACAGTAAAGAAGCTGATGAAAATTGCTTGAACATGAACTTGGTTATTCAAACAGAAAATAAAGAGAAAGATGTATTGGTTATTCAACAGGTAAAAGAAATACTTGCCCCCTACCACCCAATCAAAACTGGTGAACCGTTTTACCTAGACAACCAATTTTATAATTATTTGACCATAGATAACAATGCACCTGTAGCGCAACTTATAGATGCCCTAATGCAGATAGAAAGCATTGTTTCCGTATACCAAAAACCCCTAGACTTCCCTCCAATGTAACCGCTTCTACTTTTATAATCAGAAGAAAACGGTTGCGCAATTTTAGCACACCCCCTGCTTTTATAGTAATTGAATATTAACCGTGGTCGACACCTAAGAAAACGTCGACCCTTAAATTCATTCATATGGCAACAAAAAAAAGTAAAGTAGTCATTGATTCGCCATCGGGTTCACCACCAGAACTCATTGTCGTCTCAAAAAGCATTGAGGCACCTCATGCCGAGGAAGCGCTCACCGCTGCCAAATCGAAATCCAAACCATCGGCAAATACCTTAGCAGGTTTTGTGGCGGGCAAAAAGCTGCAGCTTGTTCCGCTATTCGCAGACACAGATGCAGAAGTGGCAGAACTGGTTTCAAAAGCAAGCCAAGAAGAAGGTGCCGAGGACCTTTCCAAAATGCGGCAGTTTTATAAACTGGAAGCCCCAGAAGGAGAAGACCTGGAAAGTATTGCAGCCTCTTTAAACGAACTTGAGGAAGTTGATGGCGCTTACGTAAAACCGGGCTGTCTACCACCTGTCTATTTTGGTGAAGACGGTATGGAGGCAGCACCTAGTGATGATGCACCACCCATTGCCCAAAACCTAACGAACAACCAAGGGTATCTAAATGCCGCACCACAAGGGGTAGACGCGCGTTACGCTTGGACGCAACCTGGTGGACGTGGTAATGGTGTCCGTATTATTGATATTGAGGGCGGTTGGAATTTTAACCATGAGGACTTACGGGTAAACGTAGGTGGCTTACTTGGAGGAAACAATAACACGAGCGACCTACGTTGGCACAATCACGGTACGGCAGTATTTGGTGAAATGACGGGAGACAGAAACAGTTTTGGCGTAACCGGAATATGCCCGAGCGCCAATGTCAGGGCTTACTCTATTTTTGGTGTGGGGAGTGCCAATGCCATCAGAAGAGCAGCTGATAATCTTCGCGCCGGTGACCTTATGCTAATTGAATTGCATAGAGGAGGACCTAACTATCCCGGTGGAAATACGCAAATGGGCTTCATAGCCATTGAATGGTGGCCAGATGACCTTGCGGCCTTGCAATATGCCACCAATAAAGGCATTATTGTAATTGAAGCAGCAGGAAATGGCTCCCAAAACTTGGATGACCCAATTTATAACACAGGAAAAAGCGGATTCCCTTCTAGTTGGCGCAATCCTTTCCGCAGGACTGCCGGCCACGATAGTGGATGTATCATTGTGGGTGCAGGTGCTCCACCTCCTGGGACGAATGGAGGGAACTGGGGAACTGATCGTAGCCGCTTAGGCTTTAGTAATTATGGTTCCTGCGTAGACGCCCAAGGTTGGGGCCGAGGTGTTACTACAGCTGGTTATGGAAATGTTACGGGCAACAACCCAAATAATAAGAATGAATGGTACACAAATTCCTTTAGTGGTACCAGTAGTGCATCACCTATTGTAACGGGTGCTGTGGCCTGTTTACAAGGAATTCAGAAAGCAGCGGGCAGAGCAATGCTCACACCTCGTAGAGCTCGTCAATTATTACGGACTACCGGTTCCGCCCAACAAGCGGGGACCAATCCTGTATCCCAGCGCATTGGTAGACGTCCGGACCTTAGGGCATTGGTTAGAGCTACCGCTTCCCGTAGACCTTGGTGTGGAGTTCAGTTCAATGGTAGTGTACCACGTAATGCCACCCGCAGATGGTTCACCCATAGTTGGCCCGATCATTACCACGTAATCTGGACCGTAGTTCCAACGGCCCCGGCAATAGACGGTTCTGCACAGATAGAGTTTAAAGTAAAAACTACGAGACAGGCTTTTGGTCTGATCAAATATTACATAGAGATCAAAAATCTTAAGAATTATACGGTGAACGTACAAGCACGCTACTGTGTAGTCGCATCATAAAAACAAACAATATTAATCCGGGAAGGTCATAAATTTAGCCTTTCCCTAAAATCTAAAAATTATGAGAGTAGGTGTTCAATTTACTGGCAGTGTACCTAGAAATAGTACACGTAAATGGTTTACCCATAGCTGGCCTGAAGCATGGCATGTAGTATGGAATTGTGTTCCGCAAAGTCCGATTAGGGATGGAGGCGCACAACTGGAATGGAAGATTCAAGTCTGTAGACAGAGTAGTACTAAAATCAAATACTACATTGAGGCCAAAAACCTTACGGGCACAACCCTTCAGTTTGAGGCGCGATACGCTATAATGAACCGATAAATTTATTTCGTAACACTAAAAATATATGAATTATGAACATAAATATTAATATCAACGATACGTCTGATGCTACTAACAATAATGCTGAAGACACTATGGAAACTACAAGTGCCGTAAGCGATGCAGGGCTTCCACCCTCTGATGTAGCAGTTACATCCGCAGACGACCAGAATTCAGGTGATACGGACGCTACTGCTTCAATGGAAGATGGGCATGTAGATATTGGTGGTCCACCAGAATGGCTCCTTCAAGCCATGTCCGAATCAACTTCAGAAGAAGACGATGCAACTGCCTCTACCGATGAAGAGATGGACGATGGCGGAAGTGTTCCCGAGCTGGACTAATTTCCAATTTAGAATTCTTGACCCGTGCGATAAAAATCGTGCGGGTTTTTTTATGTTTCAGAGAAACTTGACAACCATCAAAAACAGCTACGCTACCTATCTAAAAAAACTTACCGAAAATTCAATTAAATACTGTATATCAATCGTTTACATTGTTTAATATGTGTCATTCACACAAAATTCAATACAATCTACACAATGGGCCACAAGCTAGCCTTCAAAATATTTAATTTAAACTATTACTTACTATATAGTAAGCATGTTATCACCATAAAGGTTCCCTAAAAAAGAAGAAACTGACTATAGACCATTATTAAATACATGTTTAATTGGTTTATCTCAGATTACGTAGTGGCCTCCATTACGAAAACCCCATTTTCTAACTTTTGCCCAAGAACCTATGTCTACCACCACTACATTAGGAAATACAATTCGCAGGCCCTTTACAGCAAACAAAAGGCTCTTTACTTTACTTACGGTGGCCTTTATCATTATTGGATTATTTTTTGCCATTTACTACTCTCACATCAAAAATAACGAACATCATTATCGTGAGTCCAAATTACACAGTCTAGACGCCAACTTTGATATCATTACCAAACAACTTAATAATGATTTTCAGAAATATTATTCTACACAGTACGACTCCATTTACTCCAGTGAAGAAGTAACTGCTGAGCTTAAATCAATTTTTAAGGACAAACTAAATAACTCGCAATGGGATTCCATATCGAGTATAGCCAATAAAATTGCCTCACAAAATCCGTCAATAAAAAAACGGTTCCGTAAAAAATGAAGATAAAGACGGGGCTCATTTGCTACTAAAAAAAACGGGAGTCCTTAACCAAAAAGAAGATACGACCCAAAGTCTGGAGTTCCCTTAAACACAAAATAAGTGAGAATACACCTTTTGATCAAGAGTTTGATGAATACATTGTCATCTTTAAAAAAGCCCTAGAACCAAATCAAAAAAAACAAACAGACTCCGTCATAGAGCTGAGTTCCCTAAAGGGACGTATTATACTTCCGGACAGTCTTAATAGGCTTAATCCCTTTAACATTGGGATGTCCATAGGTATTCCCAAGAACGATGAAGTTTATCAGCTTTTTGGAAGAAAATATGTTTATGAAACCCGTTTAGACTCCAACGTACATTATGATATTGAAATATATGGACTAGTTGAAACGGAACGTTACAATGAGGCGGTTAGAAAACTAGACCCTTGGATAATTGCCCTGTTAACCACCTTCTTACTGCTTGGCCTTTTTGGAATGCCCTATTTCAAAATGCTTTTTATTGCTGAAGATGAGCGCCTATCCAGTAATGACGTTATACTATCTGGTATATCCGTAATTATTGGTGCGCCAATATTAGTAATTGTGTTCTTCTCTCTCATGAACCACTATTATGACTATTACTACAAATTTCCAGACAGACTTGACGATTTAAGTGAAAAAATCACAACCCGTTATGAAGCTGAAAACGCAGCTAATGTAACTACGCTTTATAATATGTCGCTCGCCAATGAAGAGAGAGCCAGAGAAAATAGCGACAGTCTAACTATTCGTATTTCAGAAACGAATGAAGTGTACCGTGAAAATCACAAATTTATATCCAAAATAGATACTGCAACTGGTGCCGTAAAATATCACATAAGATTAATTGATAAAAACAATATAGAGAACACCAAAAACCTTGGAAGTAGGCCTTATTACACAGATTACGTAAACGCTAAAAATCTTTGGTACATAGATACGCTCGCCCATAAAATCAAATACGTTATGAGGCCCGTGGTCTCTATTGAAGACCAAAGCGAAGAGGCCATTTATTTATTAAAAAACAAACAAGATTTCATCTCAGGCTATAGAGTGGGCGCCGCGCAACTGAAGTCTTTGCATGAGGCCATTTTACCCTTTGGCTTTCAGTTTGCCGTAGTGGACGATGATGGAGAGGTCTGGTTTCATTCTAAAAAAGGCAGGGCCACCTTAGAGAATTTTCTTTATGTAAGCAGATATAATAGCAAACTAAAGGCGGCCATGCTGGCAAGAATAAAGGCCAAGGGCATGGTCAACTATAGAGATGAAGGGCAACTGTACAGCATAAATCCTATATCCAATACAAACCTAAGCGTAATTGCGCTTTATGATATAGGACTGCTTCGTACCAAAATATCTGAAGTGTTGACCCTTTCGTGTATTGGTATTGTATTGGCCCTGATTTTAATATTGATTATCACCATACTTTCCCTCATCATCAGAAATCCTAAACTGGGGCTTTATAAATATGACCGTTTTTTATTCGAATTTTTAACTCCCAAAAAGTCGCTAAAAACCTCCTACATTCTTCTTTCAATCGTACTTATTGGGCTTGTTTTAGTGGCTTTTCTAATCAGTTTTTACATAACACCCATCATCGCCTATATTCTGTGCCTTCTTCTTGCCATCTATGCTTATCTCATCATATTTTACACTTTGCATCCGTATAGAAGCAATGGCGATTTTAAATTTAAGATACGCGACTTTATTTTACTATTGGCCATAATTTTCCTCAACATCCTTACTTGTAAGGTAAACGATAATCAAATGAATTTTGTACTTCCTTCCCTTCTAGTACAAATCCTGTTCTTGGTTTTTATCTACATGAACAAATCATCCAAAAACATAAAATTCGTTACCAGTCTTCACGGTCGGATCCACTCCTTAACCCAGACTATTGTAGATGCTATTAGAAAGCGGAATAGTAGTATACGCATAGGGTACAGATATTGGTATGCCCTATTTTTATTCTGTTGGCTGCTATTATCCACAATCTTTCCGGCATATGTAATTTTTAAAAATGCCAAGCTTTTGAACGATGAGATATGGTCCAAAACCAATAAAATTGATATGGCAAGACGGTTTATGGACAAGGAAAAATCGCTCGAAGCCAGTTTTCCTGCCTTTAAAAACCAAAAAGAACAATTTGATAAACTCCACAAGGAACACTTAAACCTTGGTCAATACCACGAGACATTTACCCTAGTGGAAACAACAGATAGCCAAGCGCCTTTTGATAATCAGAAAGTTCCATTTTTAGAGGATTTTCTATGGCAGATACGGCCAACATATGACGTACGCATCAACGAATTTCAAGGTATGGTATATGATATTGCACATGACCTATCATGGGCTAGTGAAAAAAACCCCAACACCTTTTATTTAAATTATTTAGACAATAATAAAGCCATTTGTGTAACGGAAACCAATGTACAAAACTCAGCGGCTACTCTACCCCCTCAATTCATTCTCTTAGTAATAATAGGTCTAATTATCATTTTAGCCATTCTATTCTCTTTAATCCTATTTTTTTCCGATCGTTTCTTTGCTTTCCGCTTTCGTCATTTAGAACCCAACGATTTTGATACGAATCAAAAAGAAGGGTATATCGAAAAATTTGGACAAATTCTCCATGATGAAAAGTCCAACTCGGGCTTGCTTCTTATCGGACCTCCCTTTTGTGGAAAGCAAACCTTTGCCAAAGAAATCCTAACAGACGCCGGTTACCTGAGAATAGCAACACTTTCTATGTTACAGCTCGAAAATATGCCGATGGGCTCTGATATTGGGGAAAACCTGGGCGTCCTTTCCAGTAGCTATCAAAAAGGACAAAATGATTTTCACCATGAGGATTATGAAGCATTCGTGATAGAACATTTGGAACACAATATAAAATCGTTTGATGCCAATCATACCAAACTTAAAGTGATCCTCTTTTTAATATCCCAACGCAAACGTATTATCCTGGTCTCCGAGGTGTACCCTAGTCAGATTTTTTCTATGTATGAATCTGCGCAAGGAGAAGCCGAACATTCTTTGGGAAAACTTCAAGACGACTTTAATTCATGGCGAAATATTTTAAGTGCATTCCCTCAGATTTTGATAGGAATCACCAAAAACACCGAAAAAGTTTCCAAAAAATTGAATTTCGGACTTAAAAGTGACCAAAGTCCATCAGCAGAGGATATTTCTGTGTTAACCGATGAATTGGGGTACAGTAAGTTTCTGCCCACTCTGGCTCCCGTTATTCTTGTGAAGTCACTTTATGATACTCCGCATACCATAAATCAACCCCACCGCTTAGACCGGCAACGTATGGTTATGCATACCCAAAACCTCGCTCATGGGTACTATAATGATATTTGGAACACACTACCCACGCGGGAACGCTATCTCTTGTACGATTTGGCGAAAGATGGTTTTATGAACATCAAGAATAGGAACTCGCTTTTCTCACTAATGAAGAAAGGTCTGGTAGTATGGCACGACCGCCCCAAGATTTTCAATTACAGTTTTAAGAATTTTATAATGACATCGGTTTCCTTAAACGAAGCTTTACGTCTGGAAAACAAGAACCGGGGCAAAGGAACTTGGGCCAACACCCGTATTCTAATTTATCTGGTAATTATAACCGTCATCGTCTTTATCGGATTGGGAAAACCAGAATTACTAAAAGACTTTGAAACGCTTGTAGGCACTTTAGGTGGCTTGGGAGTACTCATACCCTTAATAAGTAAACTGCTGGCATCCGGAGGACAGAAAATGTAATCTATTGATTTTCATTGACAGCATTAGCAACATTAAATTTTGAAATAATTTATTCATAACTAAATACACACATCATGGGAAAGAAATCAAATTCAAAAGAGCTGTTCGCTCAGAAAAGCAAAGAAGAACTCGCTAAAAATAGTGAGTCCGCAGTACATCAATACGGTGATAAATTCATTTGTATGACCGATCGAAAAGGTCAGGCAACAGCCGGAAGCAGGTCTCCATTAGAAATATTAGTGGATGCCAGTGAAGGGTTTATTCCCCTTTGGGCACAACACCAAGTGCTGCGATGGACCTTTGACGAAAGTGCTCTCTATTATTACATGAATCCTGAACGGATAAAAACGTATTTAAGAGAATTGCTAGGCGAAGCTCTACTTACTTGGGGAGAAGCCGTACCGGTTAGGTTTAGTGAGAACCCAGATAACTCGGATTTTCAGATACACGTAGCTGCTTCAGATAATTGCAACGCACATGGATGCGTCTTGGCAAGTGCTTTTTTTCCCGATAGTGGACGACACCAATTGGTAATCTATCCCAAAATGTTCGAGCAAACAAAACAGGAACAGTTAGAGACCATGATGCACGAATTGGGACACGTTTTCGGGTTACGCCACTTCTTTGCAAAAATCAGCGAACAGGCTTGGCCATCGGAAATATTCGGGGAACACAAACCATTTTCCATTATGAATTATGGTGCAAAAAGTGTAATGACCGATGAGGATATTAGAGACCTAAAACACCTTTATGAATTGGCATGGAGCGGAGAACTTGTTGCTATTAACGGTACTCCCATACACTTAGTGATGCCTTTTCATACCATATGTATGGCAACGGTTTAGCTATTGAACCATTTATATTGAAAACTTAAAATATTAGATTATGAGAAAGATTATTCTAGCTTCGGTCGTGTGCCTCTTTTACAATTTATTAGAGGCACAGGAAACGATTATATTTAAAGTTGATTTAGCAAAAAAAGAACTGGAACATGTAGCCACGGACGACTTGAAGACAAATCAGTTTTACGACTTGAAAATAACGGGAATCAATACTGCTTTTGTTGATGTCATAATTGAAACTACGGATTTCGGTTTAAGCTCTAGCACCCCGGATATTCTAAAATCATTACTACTTAAAATTCCTGATTCCGGAATTTTTGGTTTTATATCCCAAGAAAGCACCGCCCCAAAATATGGCCTCATCTACGCGCAATCTATGGAGCATATTGAGAAGTTGCAAGCCCTAACAGAAATCGCCACTTTACTCTACAATGAGTCAAATGACAACGCAGAGTTCAGAACTCTGGATATGGTAAAATCCATTCAAAAGAAAGCACAACTTCATTTGCGCGAGCTTGACCAAATTTTTAAAAACAATCCCGATATCCTAAAGCCAAAAGAGACCAATTTAGATGTATTGAGAAACAGCGTTGCCCAGTCATATCAATACATCCAAAGTGCGAAAAACTATTATAAAACACTGATTGAAAATTCAGATCTGACCATAGATTCTAGTGTAGCCAATGAATTGATTATATATGCTTCTAATTTGGAGGTCTTGAGCGAAAATATAAACCTTGAGACCAGTCTAAGATATTTTGACTTTCTGGTGAAATCTATGGAGATGAAAAACTACGAGCAATTTCCAGAACTGCTCCGCGCATCAAAAGATGTTTTGGAAACGAAAATAACCCTTATCAATACATTTACTAATGATACCATTTTTACTAAAAAGATTGATTTTTTCACCAAAAAAGGAGGTTTTAAATTCGATTTCTCAACGGGATTCTTTTATAACAACCTCAACGAAAAGTCGTACTACTTAGAAGACAATGGGGACGGAAGAAACCAGATACTAGAAGAAAACGGAAGTAATTTTGATGTTTCCATTGGAGCATTAGCACATTATAGCTATCAATTCTCTGCTGGACTAAGAGGTGGATTAAATGCCGGAGCAGCGGTATCACCTCTAGACGGGATTACGCGGTATCTATTTGGTGCTGGGGTTTTGATTGGTAGAGAACAGTTAATAGGTGTAAACGTTGGAGCGTCATTGGCCAGGATAGATGTACTCTCAAACAGCGTAGAAAACGAGAATGGAAACCTGTACGTTCCCGTGGAATATACCTCAGCTCCCACTTACAAAAAATCGGAATGGGGCATCTATTTAGGTCTTACTTATAATCTTACCCGGGAACGAAAAAAATAACGATTACTTATCCAGCTCTGGATACATTTTTTTTGCTTTGTCGGCAATGTCTTGCAACGTACTTGGCGGTATAGCCATTTCCAAACCTCGTTCCGTAGTGGGTTTCTTTTGACCGTTTTCCGCTTGCATAATCATTGCTCCAAGCACCAGCCCTTTATTATGTTCTTCTACTTTTTCGTCTTTGATTTTTTCTTTTTGTTCCTCTATTTCCTTCTTTTCGGTTTCCGCCTTTTCAGCTCGTTTTCGGTTCACTTCTTTTCCGAATAGAAATCCTACCGCTGCAAAAACGATGGCTTCTACCCCAGAAAACAGATAAATTAACCGACTCCAACTGGGGTCGCCACTATCTACTTTTCCTATTAAAAAATAAATAAAAAAACCATAGGCAATAAGTACAGCAAACGCAATTACATTTTCAAAAGTGAACCACCCCATAGACCCAGCGGCTGCTTTAGAAGAACTACTGGTCGTTATTTTTACATTATCAGGCATACCTAATTCTTTTTAAACTAATTCGGTTTCTGTGCTTTCTTTTCCTTTTTTGGGCTCAGCCAACCCCTCTAAAAAACCCCGTCTATCTAAAAAATCTCGGCCATTCCCATAGAGTATCCCCACGACCACTTCATTCAATTCTTTCTTTTTCTTGGTAAAATCGAATAAATCCTTAGCTCCCCCATTCACCTTCTGGTATTTCTTTGCGGCAACAGGCAACCATTTCATCAGACATGCTTTTAAGTTCTTAAACTGTCTACTATCACTACATATATTTGATGGTTCAATAAAAGCATCAAAGTCGCTACCGATACAAATGAATTTTTCCGGAGCATCTTGAAAGTTGGTCTTTAATCCAATAACCGCCATGATGTGAATAATATTAAAGCAAAAGCTAAGTGGATGAACTTCTTTCTTTGAAGGCTTCAACCATGATTCTTCCGCTTTAATTTCCTCCACACTAGCGTAGTCTATTGATTTAATACTCGTGTATGGAAAATAGTGGATAAAGTCCGGCGTGGTTATAAACTCGCAAACATCCTCCTGAACCATAGATCTTGTATCGTACCCCAATAAATCAACATCAAGCCCTACTCCTATGAGTCCATTACTATTGGCAATCTCAATAATATCTTCATCCATTAAATTAATCGTACCCGGATGAAAACTGAATTCCGTATTGGAATCAGCCCCCCAATACCCCGCCACTTTGGGCCTTGTATATAACTTTACGGTTTTTATTCCCTGGTCTACATGATTCGCACATTTTTCTATTTCAAGATTGTGCTTCCAATCACTTATGGAATACCCTGTAACGCCAACGTGAGAGGCAATTAACGGAATTTTACCAAAGCCTTCTTTCTCACGTAACGTGTATAAATCCTCGCGCGATTTAAGGCTTAAATGTTTGATATCTATCAACACTCCTGCATCATCCTTTTTCCTCGTAGGTGCTTCTAATTTATACGCCGTTCTCACGACCTCAGCTCCTAATTCACTCAGTCCGTTTCCAAAAGGATAAAACGATGGATGCCTTAAACTCTTTGTACCATAGGCATGTGTGGCTAAATGTTGTTCGGGTATATGCGTTAAATGCGTAAGTGTGAGGTACAGTACATCTAACCCATAATCCCGGAACGCTTTGTACAATTTCCTCAATACTTCATGTGGTTTCCTGTTGTCTTCGGAAACTGCAATAGTGGGGTCAAAAAAGGTATCTTTTCCCAAAGCCTCAAAACTATCATAATCAAGGGCATTCCCAATTTTCTTCATACAAAGGTTATGACCACCTTCAATAGCGAACACCAAATTTGGCAACTCTTTTGATACAGCTTCCCTAGGATTCTTAGAAGGTCTGGCAATTAGGTTTAAACTTCCTTTTGCATGCGGCTCCCTATTTTCCAAGTTTCTATTCTTAATGTATAATGCTACCTCTTTCAGAAATAAGTTTAGATATGAAATTTCCCCTTCTTTAATTGCATCAAAATAGGCATCCTCCAGTGGTTTTTTTTGATAGCTTTTTAATACATCCTCCAAAAACCCTTTGCTAGATGCCACCCCAAATTCTATAGCTGCAATGGCAGCAACTCCATACCGTACCTGTGCTTCATTTAAATATTCTATACAACATTGACTTTCAAGTCTGCGAAGTACATTTTCGTTAGTATAATCTTTAAAAGCCTTGGTCATAGTTATAGGCATGGTTGCCGCATTTGCTTTTTTCAAATACGACTCTTTTGGCTTAGGTGCCAGATGGTTTTTAGCCATGGGATGAAAATGAAGGTCAAAATAGTTATCCATGATTTTTGCTTTTAATTGAAACTTTCAAAATATACCTTTAGTAATCTTTCCGTTTGATCTTCATCAAATTGGGCATAGCTTTCAAAGACTTTGTTTACCGGTCTGCCGGTCATAGCGGCCACACTTATTCGTGCTCTTTCGGTCAATGCATCCTGTATGGTTGAACTTTCAAATCCTGGGGTTAATTTTCTGCGGGCCGTATTCCAAAGAAAATGAACGGTCTCACGAACACCCAAATCCCATTCTTTGCGACTCTCCTTACCTGCGTAGGCATTTTTAAGTTCTTTTATTTCTTCCGCTGTCACTTCTTTTGACAACAGAGCTGTTAAATCTAAAATACCGGCACCGAATCTTTTCTGATCCCATTCACGATTGTCCACCACCTTTTGAGCGGATTCTTTTAGATGCTTCCGAAACAACTCTACAATTTGCCATGGGTGTTCTATATATTTGTTGAGTTTATCTAGATTTTTAGCTTTCCATAGAGCCGCTGCAGAAGCTACATGCGGTGTAGCATAACTTGTTCCCGAGCCGAACACCATAATATCTTCCTGCTTTTTATTTTTAAACGGTACGTAGACATCCTCCCCGGGTGCGGTTATATCAACTGCGGGACCGTAAGATGTGTAGCGCCATGGTTCATTATTTGGGTTGGATGCCGCAACGGCAATGGTTCCTGGATACACTGCTGGGGCAATTACGGATTCTACCATATTGCCAGCGGCACATACCCAGATAACACCGCGATCATAGGCCGTTTTGGCTATGCTATAAATCATTGGTCTAGGATAACTACCCATGCACATAAAAACAACATCTGCATTGGCGTTGATGGCCTGAGAAACCGCATTGAATAAATTACGCCCCCTACCAATCAGGATTACCGATTTTGAAATACGGTACGGAATTACTTTAACCAATGATTCTTCCTCAGCAACTGCCACACCTTGATTACCGTCATTTTCAATTCTGCCGTTAGCCCTATTTCCCATAATTATACTTGCGGTTCTGGTACCATGGCCCGGTTGTTTTAAGATGCCCATACTCATTTCATCACGAGCATCTTCCCCATCTATGAAATCCTCATCGTGTAAAAGATTGTATCCTCCCAAAACTTTGGAGTGATCGGTATAACCCGTATCTAACTGAATTAACCGTATTTTATCTGCGTTGTCTTTTAAACTTTTATATTCCTTTACATCTTTAAGATTGTTCGCATTGGTCGCGTTTAAATTCCACTTTCTATACTCGTTGCTTTGCCCTTTTGGAATAAAATCCTTTACCAAACTGGCATTCGCCCAACGGATTTTAAAATCGCCTTCACTTTTGCCCCAATCGGCCGTGCCATCATCAAGTGATTCTAGACTTTCATTTCCTGACCAACGGCCATAATGCCCCGGTTTTATATCCGTAGACATTTCCAGATCGGGCGTACACGTATCTATTTGTGGTAGGCCTTCCAGTTCGGCAGCAACCTCCCATGGAGTTTTGTTGGATTGTACATGTATGTAGTAAAAAAGCCGGTGCGCTTGTTCCGTAGACATAGGGTACAAAGGTTCGCTAAGCACAAGACCGGGCACTAAACTAGCCGCATTCTGTTTCCAGTCGTTTTGCATTTCTTTGACTCCCGATAATTGTATCTCAAAATATAGGGTCTGACTAGTTGTACTTTCGGAATGGTTCATAGGATAGTGATTGGATGTTACTGTCTTGTTTTCAGTAGAAATTATCACCGGGCTTTTATCCGGTTGCAAAGTCCCGACCAGAGCTGTTTTATAAGACTTCATTGTATCGGGTACCGGGATTCTTGCAATCATATTTAGAATACTGCTAATGCGAATGCCTTCGTTCCCCATCCAGTCTATCATATTATCAGGGTCTCCAGGTTGTACTACGGACCCATCTTTTCTTAGCCATTGTCCATGTCTATTTTTTCTAGGTACCGCACTATGATGTAGAGCTACCACTTCACCCGTACCAAGGCCCAAAACCATACTGCCCGATGAACCTGGAAGTGTATCCGATTCATAAATGAGGAAGTCATCTTTTAGCACTAACATACGAATGTCTTTCATGACGATTTTTTTGTAATCGCCTTTTGGATGTTGCACAATGGCGCAATTTTCACCGTCTATGATTTTACCCAATTTTTTATCTAACCGAGCAACAGGAAAATTACTTAAAGGTGTTCCCTCATTGGAAATTTTTTCTACTGCTACTATCGTAAAATCAAGTCCACTATAAGGGTCGCCAGCATCTTTTTTATAATGAGAGGTAACAAAGAATTCCTCCGGAAGGAGGTTAAAACTTTCAGATTTATTAGGGTTTCCCTTTTGGTCTAGTTCGTAGTTAAATTGAATAGTAGAATTTGCCGCCACCTCTGCAGTGCCCAATACGTGATTGTTGGTAAGCATCAAGTTAGGGGCAATTAAAAAACCTGTACCGTAACCTGTGTTGCCCAACCTAGAATTGGTAGTTATTCTACCCACCGCCCTAGACAGCTCTACTATACGTTGAATGATTCGGATATCCTGAAAATTGGCTTCACCGTTAATGCGTTCCAAGGCTTGAAGTTCTGCAGTACCTTCTCGATTGATCCGGTTGTTCAATCGCTCTGTATCCGTTTGAATTTCAGATAATTCCAGTTTTCCTTGACGAACATGGGTAATATCCGTTTTTATTCGGTCTATATCACCCAAGACACTGGAATAATTAGAATATGCATTCTCGGCCAACTCCCTTAATTTATCATCCATGATATACAGCGTTACAAATGATTATTTTTAATTTTCAATCAACTCTAAATCTTCCGCATAATGCTCCAATACTTCTTTACTCAATTGATTGGGTGCTCCCACAGCCATAGATTCAAATTCAGAATAATCCAATTCAAAATCTTGATATGCAGAATAAAGTCCGTTTAACATGGCTATGAACTCGGGTTGCGGAAAGCAGTCCGTTTTATCGGTTCTCACATTACAATGCGTCCACACTCCCGGTGCTCCGTTTTGGGCTTCTTCGCTTATATCAAACCAAGAACTATCGTATTTGAGGTTTTTTACGGGAATGTCAAAAATTGTAGCCAGCGTGAGTATCAATCGCTCACATTCCTTGATTTGCTTATCGGTGTATTTTTGAAAATATTGATACCCTCTCCAAGGCGTATTCAATTGACAAACCTCTGACTCGGGTACCTCAATTGTTTTTGAGTTAGCCTGAAAGTAGAATTTCCCCTCACTACTTTTCTGGAGCGGACCCAGTGAACAAATTTCTATACCTATAGATTTCTTGTTGAGTAATGTATTGTTCTTCAATCTCGTTCCCAAATGGTGGGCCCAGAACATTTCATTAAAAGCCCTGTAGGTTACCCCGTCAAACATATCGTCGTTCTCCAATGATTTTCTACCAATGACAAAAGATGTCCCAACCCTATTTAGCGTTCCCGGTTTATTATCATTTTCCCACCAACCAATGGTATAATCAGGTCTGTGGAGGCCTGCGGTATGGTGCAAGTAAATGGTATCTTTTTCGGTATAGTCATTCATAAACTCATCGTCCTCAAGAATATAATTAGTAGCACCCCAATTAAATTTATAGCCAGCCAACATTAACTTTTGCCACGTATTTTTACCCACAATGCCATCTACATCAAGAAAATTAGCCCTTTGAAACTGAGCCACCTTTTCATGTGTTCTTTTGTCGAAGTTTGGTGAAATTTCCACAGGATATCCAGACCTACTCAATAGGTTTTTTAAGAATGAAACGGAGCTATTCATGCTGCCTTTGCGCAATGTTTTCATCTTTTCATTTTTAGATTTTGAAACGTGTTCCCGTATGGTTTTACCAACTGGCAACACCATCTATAAATTCTTGATACAGATCAGAGGATTTATTGGGGCAACCACCGTAATTGTGAATACCCACTCCAATACATCTATTTCTCAACAGCGGGCTCCCACTTTGCCCACCAAACGTATCTGCTTGATAAAGAAACCTACCTTGTCTTTTTACAAGATTATCGGACATTTTGTACTGAAACAGACCATTGTCTCGATCTGCCGGATATCCACAGATTTCCGCAACATTAGGGTCTTCCATTGCCGGAGTTATAAAACTATTGTGGCAAACGTCTTTGCTTAATTTAATAGCACCCATGTCATATCTTGGAGAAGCGTTATCAATCCAACCTCTGGTGGCCATAAGTTCAATTGCCTCATATCTACCATAAGGTTCGGACAAACCGCACTTTCCAGGTATGACTATCATAGAAGATTTCCATCCTCCACTACTCTCATTATAAACACAATGCCCGGCCGTATACAAAATGTTTCCTGCCACTAGCCACCCGGAACCCACATAATTGAGTCCGTTTTTAGCCTTCATATACAACTTACAAATAGCCATATAGGGCATTTGTTGCGTTGCCAATACCTTCTGGCGCTGATCAATTCCACAAACGCTTTCGTTCGTTAAATCTTCATTGCGCTCGATCCATGATTCGCTGGTTATTTCTGTCTCGTTTATTTCCTGATTTTCGTCAACCAGTTTATGAAAAACAAGCTCCTTTTCTAATTCAATCGTAATTACATCTCCCATGTTGATAAAGATTATTGATACAAGTTCAATATGACATGCCCACAGATGAGAGCATCAAAAACATTCTATAGTTTTTACAGGGGGGAACTATCCGAGATACCTTATTGGAAATCAGGAATAAATGGATACATCTAACTGATATTAGATATGTGGAAATTGACTATTAAAGAGGAAAAAATGATTCAATTTCCTGCTAGCATAAGCCAATAGTAACCTTTGATTGTATCTGGAGTAAGATGCAAAAGGCAACCTCGCTTCAATCAAGCCACATTACTTACATAAATCTAACAATCAACTGTTTATACGGAGTTTTAAAATGTACAAATGGTATGAATTTACGTACAAATGGCAGATTTTATTCAAACCATTCAAGGTTTTTCTATCAAAAAGGATGGCTTTGATCAATTATCTACTCATAAATAGAACATACCGTTTTACCAAAAACATTCATTTTGCTTCAGAAATGATAGAAGAAGTTTTAATTGAACCCGTGAATTTTTTCTGCCTTTCTTAAATAACTATACCTCCACTCTACACATAATACAATTAAAAACCGATTTCAATCTCTACAAATAGCAATAATTTCAGGAGCAAAACCTCACGCAACAGCAAGCAATCAGGGAGTTAAAATTTATTATTTAGATTTATTATGAATAATTTGGCAGATTAAGGCTGCATAGATACATTTGTCGAAATTTATTATTCATATTCAGTCTAGATAAACATAATGAAATATTTTGTATCAGCCGTAGTGCTATTATTTCTGTCCCAAATTGGTTTTTCACAAGAAACAACCGTAAATGGAAAAGTAACGGATAACACCAAAATGCCTCTTTTTGGCGTAAACGTTCTCCTAAAAAATACAAATACCGGAACGCAAACAAACGAACAAGGTGCTTTTGAATTCAATCATCTTACCAACGGAGATTACATACTTTCTCTCTCCTATATGGGGTTCAAAACCAAGGAAATTACATTTTCTGTTTCTAACGACCAAAATATTTCCTTACCCGAGATTGTGCTTTACGAAGGAAATGAAATCCTAAGCGAAGTAATAGTTGAAGCAGAACGACGGAACAAATTCTCAAGAAAGCAAACGGCGTATGTTTCCAAAATGCCTTTAAAAAATATAGAGAACCCACAGGTTTACAACACAATCACCAATCAATTACTTATCTCTCAATCCGTTAACACCTTCCAGGATGCTTTAGTAAATGCTGCGGGTATTACACAATTATGGTCCTCTACAGGTAGAAGTGGCGATGGTGCAGGATATTATTCCAGTCGTGGTTTTGCAGTGCAACCACAATTGGTAAATGGCGTTGCCGGTATTACAAACGGATTTATAAATCCTTCTAATGTAGAACGTGTTGAAGTCATAAAAGGTCCTTCCGGAACTTTATTTGGGAGTTCAGTTACCTCTTATGGAGGGTTAATAAATATTGTTACCAAAAAACCCTACAACAGCACCGGAGGAGAAATCACCTTATCTGGAGGTTCCAATGATTTTGCAAAACTAAATGTAGATGTAAATATTTCTGATGGCGAAAAATTATCGTTTCGTTTAAATGGTGGTTTTCAAAAAGACAACAGCTTTCAAGATGCGGGTTTTAAGAAGTCGGTTTTTATAGCGCCATCGCTTTCGTACAAGGTTAACAACAACCTATCCTTGAACTTCTCCTATGAAGCATCCGGGAATGAGCAAACCAATGAAACGTTCCTATTCTTAAACAGATCAAGTCCCATAGCGTTTAATTCTATTGCTGATTTAAATTATGACACCAATTTATCCTTTACCAATAACGATGTTACCATAGATAATATCACCCAGAATTATAGAGGAGAAATTGCTTGGAAAATAACGGACAATTGGTCTTCTCAAACCCTAATTGCAGGCGGATTGGCAAAATCTTTAGGTTACTATACCTATTTATGGAACACGGCAGATTATACAGATCCAGCAGCTCCCATAGGTACAGAAAATTTTAGCTTGTATGCACAAGACACAGATTCTAGAACAAAGACTTTAAACCTACAGCAAAACTTTAATGGAACCTTTCATTTAGGAGATTTAGAGAATAAATTATTAGTGGGTCTAGATTACTTAGATTCTAAAATAATAGACAACAGCTCTAATTGGGGGTACCTACATTCTATAAACCTACAAGGCGACTTAATATTTGGTGAGCCGGCAATCAATGCCGAAAATTTAAGTACTGCTTTATCTGGTTTAGGAAATTTAGATTCTGATGTACGTCAAAATGTATTTGGAGCCTATATTTCAGATGTTATCCATATTCTACCTTCTTTATCCGTAATGGCAAGTGTTCGTTATGACCGTTTTGATTATGAAGGTGATGTAAATATTACAGATGACGATGACACCGAATATACGGAGTCTACTTTCTCTCCAAAGTTTGGTATTGTTTTCCAACCGATTCTAGATCAACTATCCGTTTTTGCTAATTATCAGAATGGATTTTCTTATGTAAATCCGCAATATATCACCGACTTTTCAACAGGTGAAACCTCATTGCAATCCTATGATGTTGAAGAAGCAAACCAATTAGAAGTTGGGGTGAAATCTAATTTATTCCACAATAAATTAGAAGCTACACTAAGCTATTATAACATAAACGTAGATAACAAATATTACTGGGCAACACAAACACAAGATTTAGCCATAAATAGCCAAGGTATTGAACTTGAAGTAAACGCAAACCCTATAGAAGGATTACATATACATACTGGTTTTAGTTATAACGATTCTGAAATTACAGATTCTCCTTCTGCAATGGAACTAGTTGGGAATAGGTATGGTGAATCTGGCCCGGATATAACCTACAATTTCTGGACCGATTACAAGTTTCTAAAAAACTTTGGTGTAGGAGCTGGTTTTAATGGCGCTTCGGAATATGATACCATGGTTGACTATAAAGCCACCACCGGAAGTTTTTACATTCCTTCTTATACCGTTTTTAATGCTTCTGTCTATTATGAAACAGACAAGTATAGATTTAGTATTAAAGGGAATAACCTAGCAGATACATCTTATTATTCTGGATGGAGTACCGTAACTCCACAGCAAAGAAGAGTACTTCTAGGCACTTTCAGTTTTAAATTTTAACGTATAATTCATAAAGGCAACTCGTACGGGTTGCTTTATTCTTTTTATCCTATGGCACTAAAAAAACATATACTTACGCTGCACAAAATATTAGGCCTGGTTACCGGAGTTGTAGTCTTTATTGTAGCCATTACCGGTTGTTGTTGGGCATTTAGGGAAGAAATTGAAAGCACGTATGACCAATACAAAAAAGTGGTTCCCCAGAACCAACCTATTTTAACGCCCACCCAAGCAAAGGAGTATGCTAAAGAAGTATTTCCCGACAATCACGTTCATGGTACACTCTTCAAAAAAGCCGATGATGCCATAGAGGTTATTTTTTACGATGCAGAACCTGAATTTTATCAAAGTGTATTTTTAAACCCCTATTCCGGAGAGGTTATACAAGTAGACAATCACCTTACCGGTTTCTTTGCTTTTATTCTAAAAGGTCATATACGCTTATGGTTACCCAAGGAAATTGGCGAACAGGTTGTGGGTGCCTCCATTCTTATTTTTATCCTCATTATTATTTCCGGCTTTATTCTTTGGTTACCTAAAAAACGGAAGAACCTAAAACAACGTCTAAAATTTGACTGGAAGAAAACAACCCGCTGGAAACGTAAAAACTTTGACTTACATTCCATTATTGGTTTTTACGTCTGCTCCCTAGCTTTAATATTGGCTTTTACGGGTTCTATGATGTCCTACAAATGGCTCATGTATGGGGTTTATTCTGCTACTGGTGGCGAAAAGGAAGCCGCATTCAATATCCCCAAAAATATCAGTGAAACTTCTGAAGACACGACCGCCAAACCATGGGATAATCTGATTGTAAAATTAATGAAGGAATCCCCTGAAGCAACAGCCTATGAACTACATTACCCCACTACGGCAGATGAAAGTATTTATGTAGAAGTTTCTAATAGCGATGGCCTTTTTTATGATGCAGACTTTCGCTTTTTTGACCAGAATACTCTTGAAGAAATAGAAACAGCAAGTGTCTACGGCAAATATAAAAATGCACAAATACCGGATAAGATTGTTCGGATGACCTATGACATTCACATTGGATCTATAGGTGGTATTCCCGGAAAAATCATTGCGTTTCTGGTAAGCTTACTTACCGCTACATTGCCCGTTACCGGTATTTTATTGTGGTATGGGCGTAAATACAAAAAGAAAGAAGTTCCTTCCATTCGTACTCGGGAGCTAGTGAATTAATTTTGCTGCTCCTAGTTGTGTTTACAAACAGAAAATAAAATAGGCTCTGTATTATTTACGTTGTAATTAGATATGTCCAAAAGGATAAACAGACCTGTCACTTTATAGAAAAAACCGTATCCTTTGTTAAATTCTAATCGAATTATTTATAATTTAAGCCTTCTAGCTCCCATTTTGATGCGCTGCGACAGAAATGACGGCTAAATGTCGTAATTAAGACGCAACATTAAAATCTGATTCTAAATACTTTTACACCAAATTAAATCTTACAAAATGAAAGATGAAAATTTATCTAAGAGGGTAAAAGAAATGAGAAATCAACAGGGAATGACCCAAGAGGTATTATCCGAAAAATCCGGTCTTAGTCTAAGAACCGTGCAGAGAATTGAAAACAATGAAACTGTTCCTAGAGGGGATTCTTTGAAAAGGCTGGCCATTGCTCTAAACACATCTCCTGATGACATGATTGATTGGAAAATACAGGAAGATAAAGGGTATTTAACCTTAATGAGTTTTTCCGCAATAGGGTTTCTTCTTTTTCCTATCCTGGGTATAATTCTTCCCCTTATTTTCTGGATTCTAAAACGGGATAAAGTCAAACATGTAAATGAACTGGGCAAATCCATTTTAAATTTTGAAATAACTTGGACTATACTATTCTTCCTATATATCATTTCTTTGGTTTCAGGAATGTGGAGTGGCATAATACACAGAGTATCGCCAATGAATATAATGTTCCTGTATATACCCGTTGCACTACTTTACCTTTACAACATAGTCGTGATTCTCTTAAACACCATACGAATATCGCAATCAAAGAAAGCCAAGTTCATACCCGCACTTAAAATGTTCAAATAAAATCAATAACGATTCAATTCCCCTGTTTTTAAGTCGATGCTAAAATTTGCGGAGGGCTCGCCTTCCATTTGCTTTTTAAATATGGATGCGAATTGTTTTAACAGAAACTGAGCGCCAATTTCATCCTTTTGGGACCACTGGCCCATTAAAAACTTATAGGCCTTTAAACGCTCCAAATCAATATCTCTTTTAGCAAGCTCATCTCCGTTTTTAAACTTATAAAAATCAACGATAAGGTCTGCGCCTTCCCAATTTTCGAAATCTTTTTTGGCAAGGCCTTCTTGTTGTAATTCAAACTTTAGGTTTTGTTCGTAACCTGATGCCATCAATAATTCCCAACCATTAAAGCCTAACAGCTGCTCAGTTAATTCTTTTGGCCAATCATCGGGCATAAACCGAAGCCGTACGAGTTCTTGCAAATGTATTTTGGTATACTCCAAATACGAAGGGGAAGAAAGAATACCTTTCTCCCATAATCTATCCGCAGATTTTGATTCTAGAAAATCGTATTCCTTCTCATACGAATCAAAAAACGTATCATATCCTTTTACCTTATCCAGAACTACAGTTTCAATATTTAGCTCGTGCTCATTTTCTATGGTAAGTATTTTATAGGCGGGAACATAGGCCGCTAACGACGGGCTCTGAATATTCACCAACACATTTCCCAAATCTGTGGTTATCTTCCCGGTATCGTTTAAATGCATATGACCGCCTACATGAACCTTAAGCCCAATATCAGCAAAAGTTTGCCCTACCAATTCCGTTGGTATTCTATAGGCTTGAAAAGCACCCTCTCCAAAAAGCCCCTTAATTTCTCCGGAAGCGCCATCATTAAAATCTATCATGGGGTAATGACTAAAAGCAATTACGGTCTTACCATGTCTGCTGGCTTCTTTGACTACTTTTTCCGTCCAGCGGATGAGGTGTTTTTTATGCGTCAACACTTCGTTATAACCAATTCCCGCACCGCTAAAACCACCATTTTCTTTTGGGAGATATACATTGGCATCCAAAGCCAACAACCAAAGTCCGTCTACGGGTTCAACCAAATAACTAACATCTGGCAAAAATACATCAGTAGTATCCAAAGAATACTTTCTACGCTCTAATTCGGAAGCTTTTTCGGCCTTTTTAAAAGTATAATCTTCACAGGTATATTCTGAAAACGGAGTAGACCAAAAAAGATAATTCTCCTGTGGAAAAAATCCATGGTTACGCAACTCCTTAACCATATCTGCATAGCCCCATTCTTTCAAATCCGCAACTACTTGAGTCGGGTTTTGATACGCTGCATTCGCTCTATATTTACCCACCTCACTCATGAGTGGTTGTGCTTTGCCGTTAGCTCCTAAAAAATCTGCTTTCCCTCCTTGATCACCAAAAGGGGTTGTAGGGTCATGATTTCCATTGATGAGAAAAAAAGAAATTCCGTGTTCTTTTGCGTAACGGTCAAGTATTTTTCTTAAGCCTTTAATATGCAACGGTTGGCCATCATCACTAAAATCCCCAGGCAAGGCAATGGTTTTAATTCCTTTGGCTACCGCATCATCAAGGGCGGCAAAAAACGCAAAATAGTTCTCATTAAATAACCGTGTAGAATGCAATTGTGCATTCATGGTTCTAATCAGCCGGCCTTTATTTTGAATCGTATCATAGATTCCCTTAAAATGGCTCTCCTCCAGATCCGGATAGACATCCGCAAAATGAACATCTGCCATAAAGGCGATTTTAATTTCTGTTGAAGACTGTTTTTCCTCTGGTTGAAGTTGCTGTGATTTACAGGCACAGAAAGCAAAAAGTACTAGATATAAAGTTAAATTTCTTATCATTTTTAATGACCCATTATTCTTTCATAGACATCATTTTCAAAACTCACTTTATAATCCGATTTAAAAAAAGTACTGGGAATATAATAATCCGTAGTGATTACCTGAGCTCCGGAGGCCTTTGCTTTTTCAAACCTACTGTAATCATTTGTTCTTGCTTCTTTGGTATCTGCATCTGCACGTGTACGGACCATGTAGCCTAAAGCGACTAATTTTTGAATTTTCTCGAAATTCTCTACCGGATTGTTTATAATCCTAAAAGCAGCCGTTGGGCTTCCCTCTTCTTTATTCACGAATAATGCAGCACCTTTTAAATTAGGAAAACTGGATAGGTAGCTTTCCATTTTTTCCCCACCTTCATCCAAAACGAATAAAAATCGATTCTGCACTTTGTTCAATAAAGGCCAACCTTGTTTTAAAACCGCCTCTTCCACCGTATTGAAATCACCCTTTACAAAATCTGGTGTTATTAGATGTTCTTCCGAAAATATTTCCCTTATTTCTGCATTCAAATTTTGTAAGGCCCGAGTATCAAACGGTAATGGCTTTCTTGTTTCCGGCACTTCGCTATCTTTAGTATTGATGGTAATGATAATTGGAGTATGCCCCAAATTATTAGTAGACCACGCTTTTAATTCCCGCAAAGCTTCTTTAAAGAGCAATTGATGGCTTCTAAAATCTATCTCTTGAACGTGAAATATTTTTAGACCAGGTGTTTCCAACTGTTGTTCTACATCAAAAGGTTTAGGCTCTAACCCCATAGATTTTATAACCTCCTGTCCTTTAGGGTTTGAATAATGTCCTCCTTTTGGGTCATGAAACACATCAAGCTCCAGGCTACGAAGTCCTAAGTCCAATTGAGCGGATAACGGAATATGATCATATTCCAAACTCCTTAGTTTAGGTTCCTTTTTCAGCAAATATTCAAATAACGGTTTCTCTATTGCTATCTTATAACTATTGTGACTACCAATAACCTGAACGTTGTTCAACCTGGTTTCTTCTGTATTTTTCTTATCCATTGGATTAGTAAAAAATAACACAGATGTAATCAATACTACTAAAGTGTAACCTATTTTCATAAAGCTGAGATAAGCGAGTAATTTAACCCTTTTAATTTATTTAGCATTGTTGAAGTATACATCCATAAAAAAACGGCAAGAAAGTATATTTCTTGCCGTTTTTAAATATTCCCGTTCTATTGGTTTTAATATCCTGTATTCTGTTGTAAAAAGCCATCTATACCAGAAGCAGCATCAACAGCGCTTTGAGGAATAGGAAACAATCTATGGTTTACATCAGTATCGGTTTTATCCGTCCAAGAGTCTTCGTATTTACCAAAACGGATTTGGTCCGTTCTTCTGAAACCTTCCCAGTACAATTCAAAACCACGCTCACGGAACAAAATATCCGTATCCATAGTACTTAATGCCGCTGCAGTTTGTTCTGGGCGAGCCGTTCTTGAGGTCCTTACCACATTAACATCCGCTAAAGCACCTCCACTATCACCATTTCTCAATTTGGCTTCTGCTCTCATGAGGTAAATCTCGGCTAAACGCATCAAAACAATATCTACACTACTATTACTATTACCATTGGGAGAAGTACGGCTAAACTGAAATTTAGCAGGACGGTATCCTGTGTTATGTAACGAGCCTTCATTGGTAAAGTCAATCGTTAAAGTATGATCAACATACCCAACATCTCTTGCAGGACCATTTCCTTTGGTTTGTCTTATGGGCAAAATTTTAATGGTACCGTCATCACACGTAAGAAACTGACCGTCGTCTCCCTTTCTTGGACCCCATTGAATACCACGTAAAATACCTCTGTCTATTTCAAAAGCAATATCTTGAACACAAAAGAAACTATTCTCTGTTTCGGTTGACAGTAATTTTTCACGGCCTTCAAAATCCGCTAATTGAGCCTCGGGAACAATTGTGTTCTTTTTGTAAAACCTACTATCTGCCTCTGCTGGGTCTACCGCTCCGTACGCATCTACCCAAGTCTGGTAAAAATCCGATGTAATTGCAGGACCATCCGTTCCATCTGCACTTGGCCACTCCGGTCTTGGAAACATAGAACCTGCAATAGACCAGTACGCCCATCTCATATGTTCCCTGTTCAATACGCCACGTTGATCCAATGCAAAAATAAGTTCTGGGTTGGTATGGTTTTCATCATCAAACAATTCAAAGTATTCCGGTGAAAGAGAAAAGTTTCCAGAATTGATGATATTATTCGTGTATGTAATTACCTCATCCATATCTGTTTGCGTGAAGCTAGGTGTTCCGTAAGGATCACGATATACCGCAGCATTAAGATTCAACCGGGCCAAAAACCCCCAAACAGCGGATTGTGTTATTCTACCTGGACCTTTATCTGTATTGATAACATCAACAACAGATAACAATTCGCTCTCAATATAATCTATGGCATCTTGTGTTCTTAGTACTTCTGAAAGCTCTCCGGCAGATTCTTTTTTAAGTACGATTCCCCAGCTATCCAACAGCAACATATTTAGATAGGCCCTAAGTGCCTTCATCTCATATAATGCTCCGGCGGCTTCAGCATTACCTTCTTCCGCAAGCGGTGTCAATACCTCAATGGCCGATAACGTTCTTGATATATTAGTTGTAAGTTCATTCCATGCACTAGACACCAAATCATTGGTAGGCGTGAAATTATGACTGTGTGCCGCTAAAAATTTTCCGCCATCAAACCAGTCAGAACCACCACGATAAGGAAGAATCGCCTCATCGGAAGGTATTAATTGTAACCCATAGTAATTGGTGTGTCTCCACGTCCATGAAATATAACCGTAAGCTGGGGCAATTGCTCCACTTACTACTTCAGCTTCGGCGCCCGTTAAAGACTCGTCCAAAAGCTCTTCGTCTAAATCCGTACAGTTCCAATTCAAAAAAGAGACAAGGAACAAGGATGCTATTATAAATTTATTTTTCATTTTAAAGCTGTTTTTTTAAAAGGTTACGTTTAAACCAACCAATATTGTTCTTGGAGAAGGGTAGGTATATCTATCGATACCAAAAGTCTGAATACCGTCTATTGCTTCACCTGTATTTACTTCTGGATTATAGCCTGTGTAATCAGTAATCAAAAACAAGTTTTGTCCTGTTAGCGTGAAACGGATGTTATTTACATAATCATCCAACCCAATTTTATCTGCCAAAAGGTTATACCCTAAAGTGGCATTGTTCAATCGTAAGAAACTACCATCTTCTAAATAGCGAGTAGAAACCTCATTTGAATTACTTACATCTTCAGCAGGATACTGAATAGCAAAATCCGTAGTATTCAAATTTCTACTCAATTGGCCTTTAGAGAAAGAAGACATGGCTGTGTGATTGTAAATTTTATTACCGGACACCCCATTAAAATTAAGACCTAGGTCAAAATTCTTATAATCGAACTTCAAATAGAATGCGTACAAAACATCTGGTAGTGCACTACCGGCGGCAATACGGTCATCATCCAAAATTTCACCATCGCCATTAACATCCCTAAACAGGTTTTTTCCGTCCTCACCTATCCCAACAAACTCTTTCACGTAAAAAGTTCCTATTGGCTGGTTGTTCAGGTAACCATTTATAGTTGCACCCGTTTGGCCCGCACCCTGTGCCGACCCTGTGGTTATAATTGCAAATGGGGAATCTTTAACCTCATTATCGATAAAAGAAACGTTACCACCAATGTTCATTGTAAAGTCTGATCCGATAACTGCTCTATAATCCAAAGCAAATTCAACACCAGAGTTATGGATTTCTAAATTCTCTAGATTCGTCCAAATTTTCTCGGTTGGTTGTATAGGGTCAACACGATTTGCGAACATCACTACATCCGTTGTTACTTTTTTAAAATAATCAAAAGTACCCGTTAACCTGTTGTTGAACAGACCAAAATCTAGACCAATATTTGTGGATGTGGCTACTTCCCATTTAAGGTTTGGGTTAGCCGTACGTGCAGGTACCGTACCAAACGGGTAACCATCTAAAGTAGTAGCGCCATCATCTAAAGGGTAGGTATCATTATCTGCTTTACTATCTGTATAACTTGCCAAAGACACCTTGTTATCAATACCCTCTTGATTACCGGTCTGTCCCCAACTTGCTCTTAATTTCAAGTTATTGACAATACTGCTCTCTGCCAAAAAGTTCTCTTTACTTATATTCCACCCTAAAGCTACAGAAGGGAAGTACCCGTATTTATTATTTTCTCCAAATCTAGAAGAACCATCTGCACGCATAGTTGCCGTTAACAGGTACTTATCTTTATAACCATAATTTAACCTTCCAAAATAAGACTCTAGCTCATTCTTTTCCGCTTTAGAAAACAAACTCGTTGGAAATTCTTGACTACTAATTTGATCTTGGTACCTAGGTTCAATATCATTTGTAGCAAAACTCTCCAATTCAAATATTTTTTGCTGTAGAAGTACCTCTTGATACGAATGCCCCACCAAAAAGGTAACATTATGATCTCCTTTACTGAACGTGTAGTTCAATGTATTTTCAACCAAAGTATTTTGATTCGTAATTACCCTAGAGTTTAAAGTTCCTTGGTTAAAATCTTCTAGCAAGGCATAGGGGGCTTGCTGTTCATCCCGGTTTGTAGAAGAATAATCTACGCCAAGATTTAACCTGTAGGTCAGCCCTTTTATAATTTCTACAGATGGCGCAATATTAGCCAGGATTCTGTTGCTATTGGCCTCATCTAAATAAATCTGATTGCGAACAATAGGATTTAATCGGTTATCGTCAAGAACCGTTGGAACCCCGTTCGTGTATACCGGAACGGTTGGGTTCAACTCCAACATATCTGTTACTATGGCACTAGCCTCTGGCCTATTGTTCAGGATTCTTGAAGCCGTCATATTAAAATCGACATTTAAACGACCATCAAAAGCTTTTTGATTTAAGTTCAAACGACCTGAGTATCTTTTTAAAGAACTGTTCTCAAAAATACCTTGTTGATCATTTACACCAACCGAAGCATAGTAAGAAAACTTATCAGCACCACCACCACTCATAGAGAAGTTTACGTTTTTGGTAATCCCAGTTCTAGTGAGCTCATCTTGCCAATCTGTATTGGCACCACCATCTACAAGTGTACCACCAGCAGCGGGAACTTGTCTTCTAAACTCATCCGAACCAAAAATATCCATCTGGTTGGTTAGTGTAGAAAATGCGGTAGAAACAGATAAATTCATTTCACTTTTACCTGCTTTACCTTTTTTGGTGGTTATGACAATTACACCATTTGCGGCTCTAGCACCATAAATTGCAGCTGCAGAAGCATCCTTTAATACATCCATAGATTCTATATCCTGTGGATTAATAAAATTTAAAGGATTGGACGCTACCCCTGTTGATGTATTATCGATTACAAAACCGTCAATAACAAATAACGGCGTCGTACCTGATCTAAAACTACCAACACCACGGATAACGATATTCTGTGAAGCCCCTGGCTCACCGCTAACTGAAGTAACATTTACACCAGCAATCTTCCCTTGTAGAAGCTCACCTGGGTTGGTCACTACCCCTTTATTAAAGTCTTCACTCTTAACGGAAGCAATAGAACCGGTAACATCAGACCTTTTTTGCGTACCATAACCAACCACAACCACATCTTCTAACTGAGTGGCATCTGGCTCCAATTGAGCATTAATAGTTGCTTGCCCGTTTACTGAAATTTCTTTTGTTGAATACCCCAGATAAGAAACTTCAAGAACAGCATTTTGGGCAACATCAATAATATAGTTACCATCAAAGTCTGTTGTGGTACCATTGGTTGTACCTTTTTCTAATACTGTTGCTCCGGGCAAAGGCGCACCGGTTTCATCGGTAACAGTCCCAGAAATAGACTGCTGTACGGGTTTTAAATTATTTCTCAAATTGAGAAATGTTGTTTCATCGGGCTCTGGAAATAAGGAGTGGGAAGGAGTGGAACTAAATCCAGCCCAGGTAACCAACCATACGGAAGCACAGATGATTTTGGAAAATCGGTTTTTGAAATTCATAAAAGTTGAGTGTTGGGTTAGTAAGAAAATATCAATACTGATTCAATTGAGCCATTACATATGACTCCATTTTAGCAAGCCGCAAAACTATTTATTTTGACACCCGCTAGTGTTAAGTAACCTTTAGCAATAAGTTAATAATCCGCTATTTTTTTGATTATATGCTACTACAATTTAACCTTTTTTTTAAAATATATAATTGATAAATCCGAATAGCGGTAATTCTTATAAATATTACAATGAATTACCTTACTAAATACAGGCTACCCTAAATTTTGATGACACATTTTCTAGGTAGAAAAACAGCTGTGATTTGCTTATGGAAATGAGTGTATTTTTTAAGGTATGCTACTAAAAAAAACCACCTTTTGTAAAAGCGCTCTTTCTGTAGATATTTTGAGATTTGAGCAAAGTATAGCCCAAAGAATTCTCCTCATGGATTCTTCTCACTAAATTTAATAACAGACAAATAAAGTGGTTGTTCGTTTTTGCTAGATTCTATCTTTCTAAAAATATTTATTCTTTACTCTTCAAAGCCTTCCATTTTTCAAAACGATCCTTATGATCTTTATTCGTTAATGGATAAAGCCCTACTATGGATGTACCTTTTTCAACTTCGCCCATAACGTACTCTTCAAAAAGGGTCATTTTGGTACATTCATCCGCAACCTCATCGGCAATGCCCGCAGGTATGACCATTACCCCATCATCATCACCTACAATAAAATCTCCTGGAAATACGGCCACGTCTCCACAACCAATGGGTTCATTAATAGCAATAGCTTGGTGCAAAGTTAAATTAGTAGGCGCTGAAGGCCTATTGTGGTAGGATGAAAAATTAAGCTCGGAAATTTCAGCAGAATCCCTAAACCCACCATCAGTTACAATACCTTCTACTCCACGAACCATTAGACGCGTAGCCAGTATGGAACCTGCGGAAGCGGCACGGGCATCTTTTCTACTATCTATTACCATAACGTACTCTTCTGGACATTCTTCAACAGCAACACGCTGTAAATGCTTAGGGTCTTGAAAAACGGTTATAGGGTTTAAATCTTCCCTTGCTGGAATATAACGTAGCGTGTAAGCTTTACCGACCATTGTAGGCTTGCCTTTTTTTAAAGGCTTAACATTTTGTATAAATTGATTCTTAAGTCCTTTTTTAAAGAGACAGGTGGCAATAGTTGCCGTACTTATCTTTCTTAATTTTTCTGTAGTAGTTTCTTTTTTTGCAGTCATGTTAAATCCTGTTATTGTTTTTTAGTATTCCGCTTTATCCCAAGTTTCTTTTAGAAAGGTCAAATCCTTTTTCATCTTGGCAAAAACCACTTTCTTATCCATGGTAATTTCTGTTGCGCCATGCTCGGCACCGCCAAGGTCATATTCTAAATGCAGGGAAATAGGCACATTAATCTTATATTTTTTGAGTAATGAAAAGTAGTGCCCAAAATCTATCATTCCCTCACCAAGGGGCGTATTAATAGGTTTCCATTGACCATTTTCCATGCCCCATTTAAAATCTTTTATGACAATGCTCCTTATATATGGCGCTATGTACCGTAAATCCAATTCCCAGCTCATACCGCCTTCAACCACTGCGTGACGTATATCATACTGGCAACCCAAATGCGTACTTTCCGGAGAGGGTAAGAAAGGAGGCATATCCCAAATAGGTGCTCCAACATGATTACCCGCATGATTCTGATAACAGCCTACTAAAGCCAACTCTTTATTCGCAGATTCCAATTTTTTAAAAAGTTCCCTATATATTTTTTGACTCTCTTGAATACTACGGTTTTCCGGATAACTCAGCCACCCGGTCCTATAATGTGTTATGCCTAATTTACTAGCTGTTTCTAAAACCTGCCTGTCCAAATCAATACTAGTATCCAGCACATTGGTGGTCATCATTTTTGACTTTAAACCATATTTATTCATCGCTTCCATAGCCTTAGGCAAATCACGTTCAACATTTTCTGGCAGCACGTGTCCTTTTGGTCTTACGGTCAAATCCAATCCATCAAAACCAATTTTGGCAGCAGCCTTGGCCATTTCATCGTACCTTAAAAATTGCAAGTGTTTTGAAAACAGATGTACCTGAGGCCCGTCATTAATAACGTTACTCGTTAAGGAAAAAGGGTCCGCTAGTGGCAACAATGGGATTGCCAAGGCTGCAGAACCAGACTTTTTAATAAAGTTTCTACGACTGACATGTGGTTTGTAATTGGCCATAATTTCTTGGTTTTAAAAATGGTTTTAACACTTAACATTTTGTTAGTAGTCAAATATAACTATATTTGGTAAACCAATTTGGTAAACCAATTATTTAACAAATGGAGAGAAAAGACAAATTTATAGTTATTTTAGTAGGTGTTTGCGGTAGCGGAAAAAGTGTTGTTGGCGAAAAGGTTGCCCAAAAATTAAACATTCCTTTTTATGATGCCGATGCTGTATTTAGCGAACAATTGATATCGGATAAACAAAACACCAATGCTGAATCCAGCACGTGGCTACCAGCCATTACAGCCTTAATTAAGGAGGAGTTCCTTAAAAATGGGTGCGTGGTTTCTTGTTCTATTTTAAAGAAAGAGCAACGATTACAACTTGCTCAAGATTTGGATTTGCCAATTGACTGGGTTTTTATGAAAGGCACTTACGATGAAATTAATCAGCGCCTAGACAAAGGTCTCTCACAACATCAAACGGAGTCTTCCCTTGAATCGGACTTTCAATTATTAGAAATTCCAAAGAGAGCATTAACTGTAGACATCTCCTATTCTGAACAAGAAATGGTAGATACCATTCTAAAATATTTAGCCCGCAAATATGGTTGAACCGTTTATTTCAAATCGCCAACAGGTTAAATCGAACATATAATTACCTCATAATTTGCTTAATAAAAAAATATTTCTATTTTTGGTAAACCAATTTGGTTAACCAGTTGTTCGTAAGTAGATATTATACGTCTCGCCATTTTACTCAATGACGCATTCCAATAGGATGCAGAAAAACAGATATTCTAAAGATTGTAAAGCCATTAACATGCACTTGGTCGCCAGTGAATCCATTATACCGTCAGGAGTAAAACCCTGAAGAATATGGAAAATACCGAGATGACTGGCGACCAAATTAATTACATGAAAACAATAATGGCTTCTATATTCATCAAAGTTTCATCTTACAACTACGACAGTAACTTTGCTTTGACAGGAAGTAGTGTAAAAATATGATTGAGGACAATTACTTAATTAAACATGAAGATGATTAAACATATAACGGCATTGCAAATTTTCATTTGTGTTCTACTACTATCCTTTAGTGGTCGTTCACAGGAGCACCCAAGCCTAATTTTAACCAAAGAGGGCGTACAGAAGATAAGAGCGGAACTAGGTAACGTTCCTATTTTTGATGCTACATTAGAAAAAGTAAAAGCCGAGGTAGATGCCGAAATAGCATTAGGAATTGAAACCCCGATACCTAAAGATTATTCTGGTGGATATACTCACTCACGCCACAAGCTTAACTTTTTGATTCTTCAAAAAGCCGGTGTATTATATCAGATTTTAGATGATGAAAAATATGCCATCTACATCAAGGACATGTTGTTTCAGTATGAAGCTATGTACAAAGATTTGCCCGTACATCCGCAAACGCGTTCATACGCTAGAGGTAAATTATTCTGGCAGTGTCTTAATGACTCCAACTGGTTGGTTTACGTAAGTCAGGCCTATGATTGTGTATATGATTATCTATCTAAAAAAGAACGTAAGCAACTTGAAAAAAATCTTTTCAGACCTTTTGCAGATTTCATATCCATAGAAAATCCACAATTCTATAATCGTGTTCACAACCATAGTACATGGGGCAATGCTGCCGTTGGCATGATTGGTTTGGTAATGGACGATGATGAATTAATTCAGCGAGCGTTATACGGAATAGAAGACGACGGATTACCTATTGGAGCAAAGGATAACGATGGAGGATTTATAAAAATAGAAGGTCAGGAAGTTGGTTTTCTTGCCAATGTAGATGAGCCATTTTCCCCTGACGGATATTATACGGAAGGGCCCTACTACCAAAGATATGCCATGTATCCTTTCCTAATTTTTGCCGAGGCGCTGCACAATGTAAAGCCTGAGCAAAAGATTTTTGAGCATAAGGATAGTGTTTTGCTAAAATCCGTTGATGTATTGATAAACCTTTCCGATGCGGATGGAGAATTCTTCCCATTGAACGATGCACAAAAAGGGATGTCATACAAGTCTCGTGAAGTAGTTACTGCTCTTGATATTGCGTATCACTACGGTGGTCATAATCCACAGTTATTGAGCATCGCAGAAGAACAAGGTCAGGTTTTATTAGATGATTCCGGTCTAGCCGTTGCCATAGGTATTAGGGACGGGAAAGCTGAAAAGTTTCAAAAGAAATCTATTAATTTAACTGATGGCGCCAACGGTGAACAAGGTGGCGTAGGCATACTAAGATATGGCAATGAAGACATGACCTTGGTTTTTAAATATGCCGCTCAAGGTCTAAGCCACGGACATTATGACAAACTCTCTTTTTCACTTTATGAAAAAGGTACAGAAATATTACAAGATTATGGATTAGCCCGTTTTGTGAACATTGAGCAAAAAGGCGGAGGTAATTATTTAAAAGAAAATAAGACCTGGGCCAAACAAACAATAGCCCACAATGCCCTTGTTCAAAATGAAACTTCACATTTTGGTGGAAAGTATGAAGTAGGTAGCAAACACCATTCGGACCTTTACTTTTTTGACACTTCCAATCCAGAGGTACAAGTTGTAAGTGCCAAAGAAAAGAATGCATACCCTGGTACCGAAATGCAACGCACCATGGCATTGATAAAAGCCGATGGTTTTGAAAAACCTTTTTTACTAGATATACTAAAAGTGGTATCTACTACCGAGAACCAATATGACCTTCCCTTCTACTTTAAAGGACAGGTTATGAAAACTAATTTTGATTTTATCAACCCTAAAAGTCTAGAGACATTAGGTTCTGACCATGGCTATCAACATCTTTGGCTAGAAGGAAAAGGACAGCCTAAAGAAAATAACGCCAAACTCAGCTGGTTAGAAAATGGACACTTTTATACGCTAACTACTGTAAGTGATAAAGGTGATGAATTAAATTTTGTCCGAATTGGCGCCAACGATCCCGAATTTAATTTAAGAAGGGATGCCGGTCTTATCATCAGAAGAAAAAACACACAAAACACAACATTCGTTTCAGTCGTGGAATCACATGGGCAGTATAGTCCGGTTTCAGAGTTTTCGGTAAATGCGAATAGTGCAATTTCCAAAATAGAACTTATGGTAGAAACTAAAGAATATACTGCAGTCGTAATAGAAACGAAGTCCAACGGCAATCAACTTATGCTAGTATTGGCAAATGAAGACAAACAGCCCAATAAAGAGCACATTTTAAAAATTAAGAACAAGGAATATCGTTGGACGGGACCTTACCAATTTATCAATGTAAATAAAAAGTAAGGGTATGAAAATTTTGGTGGACTTTTATTAAAGACATGAGCTTTTTGATTCACCCCCAAAACCCATATTAATTATGGCTTATATTTGCTTCAAATACTCATGAAACTTCAATTAATGCTTTTGAAATAATTCTATAATTTGATTTTTAAATCCTTTTTTCATTTAGGAGTATGAAAACCAAATTATAGAATTTTATGAGTTCTTTTTCTGAGTAATTTTTACCGAATCTTTACAATTGAAGAAAACAGGTTTGAACTTCTCATTGTGAACTTAAAAATATATTTCTTATTACTTTTTATCTCCAAAATAAGATACCCCGTCACCACTTAAAAAATCTTCTCGTACTGGGCTAAATGTATCAATCAGAATCCCTTCTTCTAGGCAAACTGCACTATGCAATAAATTAGGTTCAATATACACACCATCTCCTGCTTCTACAATCTTCTTTTCTCCATTTATTTCAAATTCAAATTTACCTGAAACACAAAAGGTAGCTTGCGTATGAAAATGTTGATGTGGTGCGCCTAATGCTCCTTTATCAAATTTTACTTTTACCATCATGATTTGGTTATCGTAACCTAAAAATTTTCTTGATACTCCTCCACCAAGCTCTTCCCATTTCATGTCTTTTGTGGTGATGTACTTTTCACTAAATCGTTTCATTTTTTGTTTTTAGTTTTAAAAAATAATTACCTAAGCAAGATAATTTATTTCAAATAATTAGAGAGAAAATAATTAGAAAATTTCACCATTTTAATGCATATTTTCTATTGGAAACCAACATTTTAGCTATTTATCTAGAATTATTAAATGATACAGAATTAGACAACATAAATTAAGTAATCCATACAAGATTTTTTAAAATTAAATTATTCAATAAGTTATTTTATTGAAGTATAAAAAAGTGAAAAGGTTTCAAAAAACACCCTAAGTATTCTAGTCGTTTTTCGGATTAAAGCCAACACTTGTTAAACGATAAAATGACATGATTAAAGACAAAATATGGCGTAGAAAAACAAAATTACCTTGCAAAAAAAGCTTGACAAAGATGAGATTCATCCAACGCACGAGCATTAAAACTCCCAAATAACCTATCTAATACAGTAGAGTTTAAGATAACAATTTACGAGGTAACGAAAATGTTAAAAGAAGGAGATTTCTTCTACGTTTGAGCGCAAATTACACATGAAATTTCTTACCAAAAAATGGAATATAGATATATAATTTTAGTTTGATTTGAAAAGACTTATGGCTAAATAACAACTCTGTTACTGTCGACTAAATACATAAAAAATAGCTAATAGCAGTTCATTCCCGCACCAGAAAACAATAGAAATTACCAGTACTATTACTTATTAAAACACCCTTTAATAATAGCTAATGCGGGCATTAATGGCAGACTTTCCTTTCCTTAAGCCACAAAAGCACTTAATTACCAATTTAGCAAATTGGAGCTCCCTAAAGTATTAGATACATAAAATTCAAGACTAAATTTTTTAATATTATTTTTTTTTAACAAAGTATTAAGTTATATTTGGTAAACCAAATTGGTAAACCAGTATGGGAAACCAATTAAATAAATGAATCACTGACTAATATTAATTAAAGAAATACTCTATGAAAGTATAAAGTAAACATATAAAAAAAAGGATGGGCGCACACCCATCCTTTTAACAAAAATTACTTCATTCTGAAGGGAAGTAATACTACGAACACATACATTTTACTATACACGCTCATTACAAAATTACGAAATTCAGGGACGTTAATGAGTTACGTGCTATAGTAAGTTGAAGATTAGATGAAATTAGCACAATTTCATTTAGGCGTCGGGCCTTAAACCGATGTATACTACTAACTTAACATTAACACAAATGAATTTTAAAACTCAACTAACGCTTATAGCTATATTGTGCTTCAATATATCCCTATTCGCACAAGATACTTACTCGTTGTCAGGTACGGTTATCGATGCGGACAACGTTCCAATACCAGGAGTAAATGTTATAATCGCCAATACCACCAGGGGTACTTCTACAGATTTTGACGGATTATTTCAAATAAATGTTTCAGAAGGCGACTTACTTCAGTTTTCATACATAGGCTATGTGACTCAAACAATAGCGATAACCGGTCAAACCGAATTATCTATAACCATGAAAGAAGACGCCAGTCAACTAGACGAGGTTGTTGTAGTTGGTTATGGTACACAAAAGAAATCAACATTAACCGGTTCTATATCCAAAGTTACCAATGAAAGCTTAGACCAAATTGCTGTTTCAAGGGTAGATGATGCTCTTGTAGGTCAAGTTTCCGGTGTTAACATTCAAGCAACCAATGCCGAAGCTGGTGGAGCCCCTACTATTACTATTAGAGGTATAGGTTCCGTAACGGCTGATTCAGGACCAGCATTAGTGGTCGATGGAATAATCGTAAGCTCAGATTTTCTAGGAAATCTTGATATGAACGATGTAGAGTCTTTTGAAATATTGAAAGATGCCGCGTCTGCTGCTATTTATGGTAGTGAAGGTTCTAACGGTGTTATTTTAATTACTACAAAAAGTGGTAAGGCGGGTAAAACCAAATTTAGTTACCAAACTTACTCAGGTTATAAAAGCGCCCATAAAAGTGAAGATTACAGTAAAAGTGTAGCGGATTGGGCAGCAATTGAACAAGCGCAAACAGGAACTCTTTCCAATGAAACACAATACGCGCAACTCTTAGTTGCAACTACCGGTGTTGACAGAGATTGGCAAGATGTTTTCTTTGATGGAGGAACCGTTACAAGCCATTCCCTATCTGCAAGAGGTGGTTCAGAAGACACTAAGTTCAGTGCTTCTTTAAGATACCTGAGTGATGAGGGTGTTGTAATAACAGATGACTACAAATTATATACCGCCAGTTTAAAGGTTAATTCTAAAATTGGGGATAAATTAAAATTTGGACTTAGTGCTACACCTTCTTATACTAAGCAAAGACGTTTACCTACCTCAATACACAATCCAATACGTCAATCGCCATGGTTACCTATTTATCATACTGAAGAATCCCTTCAATTTATAGATCGTAGTTCTTACCCAGATGTTGGTGTTGGCGATTATTTCTATGAAAACCATTTATTGAACTTAGACATCAACGGCGATGGTAGTACAAGTAGACCTCGTACTTCGGGAGATTCAAACCCATATGCTCAATATGTTGAGCGAGAGCATTATGAGTATAACACCAAATTATTTGGGTCAACCTATTTAAGTTATGAAATTGCAGACGGCCTTACAGCCAGAACATCATTGGGTGTAACTCTTGAGCAAAGAAAAAGAACACGATATGATGGCACATTGCACCATGCAGGGGGTGCTGGTAGAGCCGCTTATTATTTAGGAAATAGATTTAGAAGTAGATTAATTTCTGATAATACCCTAAACTATTCTAAAACATTTAATGATAAGCATGATTTAAATTTACTTGGAGGTATTACCATACAAAAAAGGGTATCTGAAGAAAGTATAACTACCGGTGGTGGATTTTCTAATGATTTGCTAAAAAACTTCCAAGGCGCTACCCTAGTTGACATTCCTGTTGAAACCAATACTGAATTAAAAAAGATAGGATATTTCGCCAGAGTAAATTATGCTTACCTAGGAAAATATTTGTTCAATGCTTCTTTTAGACGTGATGGAAGTTCTGTTTTTGGTATCGACTCCAAGTGGGGTAATTTCCCTGCAGTATCCGTAGGTTGGAATGTAGCAAAAGAAAACTTCTTAGCTAGCAGTGATAAGGTAAGCAACCTAAAGTTCAGAGCTAGTTATGGTCTAACCGGTGCTGAGAATTTTAATGTTGGTGATGATGTTGTAAATGCATGGCCTTATTTAGCACTATTACAAAATTCAAATGCAATAGATGATGGAAGTATTGCTTCAGGTGTATCACCTCGTAACATTGCAAACGCCTTATTACAATGGGAAGCTTCTGAAGAATTTTCCGTTGGATTAGATTACGGTTTCTTTACCAATAGAATTTCAGGGTCTTTAGATTATTATCAAAGAACTAGTGATGAGTTACTATTGAACAACCCTGTTTCTTACATTACAGGATTTAACAATGGTATCGTAAACTTAGGTAAGGTACAAAACAAAGGATGGGAACTAGAACTGAGAACCAAAAACATAATTGGCGAAAAATTCTCATGGAACAGCACATTTATTGCTTCTACCAATAAAAATGAGTTACTAAGTTTTGGAGATTCCAACAACGCATTAATCGAAGATGATTACGGCAGAAACTCTCAATGGATTAATAGAATAGGAGAACCTATATCTTCTTTCTGGGGTTATGTGGTTGATACAGAAGCGTATGATGAACCTTCTTTTAGGACTACTTATGTTGATTCTCCTTGGAACCGTATTAATGGACAAGCTGACGATACTATAGTAAAAGATTTAAATGGTGATGGATTAATTACCGATGAGGACAAAACAATTCTAGGAGACCCCTATCCAGATTTGGTATATAGTTTTACCAATGAATTTAAATTTGGCGATTTTGATTTCTCTTTCATGGTTCAAGGAAGCGTGGGTGGCCAGGTAAATAATATTGGTGACCAGTATTTCTATAACTGGTTTGGAAACAGAACCCGTAGTGGTGGTGAAGCACAAGCAGTTGCCGACGGCCTTGTACCTCATGAATCTTTTATTCAAGAAAAGGTATTAACAAGTGAGGTTATTGCAAGCTCTGATTATTTTTCGTTAAGAAATGTAAATCTTGGGTATAACTTTCCTGTTGACGTAACTTCTAAAATAGGTTTAGACGGCTTAAGGCTTTATGCCACTGCACAGAACCTACTTTATCTTACTGCAGATGATTACCACGGTTTCAACCCAGAACATGTTGACGGCAGCAACCCTAGAGCATATGGTTCACAAAGAGCAGGTACACCTATATTCAAAACGGTGACATTTGGTCTAAACATTGACTTTTAATCTAAAAAAACAAAAAATGAAACATATAAAATATTTAATTTTTGCCGCAACAGTGTCCTTTTTTGTTTCCTGTGATACTGAGGAATATTTAAATCCACTGCCAGATACAGCAGTTGCAGTAGATGCATTCTTCCAAACTGACGCTGATGTGTTAGCTGGAGTAGTTGGAATTTATGACGCCCTTCAAGGAGTCAATGAGAATACGGTAAGTAATATTGGTGATTCTAACAGAGGCGTTCAATTTGAACATCTTTTAACCGAACATAGAACCGATAATACAAGAAATGCTACACTAGAAGGCTCTAAAGCTGATTTCCATAGATATACCGTTAATGCCAATAACGTAGAGTCTGAAGATTATTATGCCTCTATGTATGAAGTTATTTTTAGAGCAAATAACATCTTGAACTTTATTGAAATTGCAGATGCAGGTAATCAAGCAAAGTATACCGCAGAAGCTAAGTTTCTAAGAGCTTATGCTTATTTTAAGTTGGTTCGTATGTTTGGTGATATACCCCTAGTAACTTCGGTTGTAGGTCCTACAGAAAATGAAGCTCTTTTTACAAGGATACCAGCAGCACAAGTTTACACTCAAATTGTTGCAGATTTACAAGAAGCTGTTGCTGTCTTGGATAACTCTTCAAAATCTAGAGCATCAAGAGCAGCTGCACAAGGTATTTTAGCCAAGGTATACTTAACTCAGTCAAATCCAAATTACACAGGTGCACAACAATTGTGCGAAGCCATTATTAATAGCGGAACGTTTGATCTGGAAAGTAATTTTAGCGATGTCTTTTATTCTGAACTGAATGATGAAATTATTTTTGCCGTTCAATATATAACTGGTAATAGCGCTGAAAGTCAAAGTTTTTCTTCTGAATTTACTTCTGGAGGCAGACGTCAAGGACAAGAAGATGGTCAAAATATCGTAAACGATAACCTTATCGCAGATTTTGAATTAGCTGGAGGCAATAGAACGGTAGTTTCATACATGACATTTCCGGACGCGACCGAAGTGACAAAGTTCTTACCTGAGGGATCTGACGTTACTGCCACACCACCAACCTACGGAGGAAGTTCTCGTGATGCAGGTAACGATTATATTGCTTTACGCTATGCAGATGTGCTACTAATGCACGTAGAAGCAATTATGGCCGGAGGAGCATCAACCAACAACTCAGCTGCTTTAACTTCTTTTCAAAAAGTAAGAGACAGAGCGGGATTAACTGATGCTGTTAGCAATATTACAAAAGAGGACCTTTTACTTGAAAGAAGAGTAGAATTGGCATTTGAAAACCAAAGATGGTTCGATTTGTTGAGATTTGGTGTTGCGGATGCAGTTTTAAGTGCCCACGCTACTGAAATGGGTTATGTATTCGATGCCAGGAAATTATTGTTACCGATCCCGGCTAGAGAAATAAATATAAGCGGTGGGCTTTTAACCCAAAATCCAGGATACTAATATTCAAATACTTAAACAATGAATAATAAAATAAATATTTTCAGCAAAATATCATTATTGCTCTTAGGTATAGTTACAACAAGTCTATTTGTTGGTTGTGATGATAGTCTTTTCAGAGATGATTTACCGGATGCAAATTCTAAAGTAGATACCGTATTTCCAGAAGCAAATTTTGACTATACGGCAGACCAAGAAGATTTTAGAAAGATATACTTCACTGACCTTTCCAGCGAGGCATCAAAATATTCGTGGGATTTTGGGGGTGGAGCCACCTCAACGGAACAAGATCCCACCTATACATTTGAGGCTGGAGAAGGTACATACCCTGTTACTTTTATTGCTAGTGACGGTAATGATGAAAGCTCGTCGGTTACTTTAGATGTAGTGGTTACAAATGAATTGATCTCGGCGTTTGAATGTGAGGATTTTTTATGTGACCCAAGAACACCTTGGGGCGGAGGAAGAGGTACAAGTACATATTCCGCTAGTGGTTCTCCAACACCGCCAGAAGGTAATGGCGGAGCTAAAATCAGTAGTTCGTCACAATTTCTTGATCAAACTATATTAGTAGTTGCAGATGCAGAATATGAAATAACGTTTTGGTACGTAAGTGCTAGCTCAGCAGGCGCTTCTGCTGGTCGACTTTTAATTGAAGATGCTGACAACGCTAGCGAGCCTGCATTTCTTGACCAAGACATTCCTGTAACAGATCAGACCTCTGCTTATGTATCAATATCGTACAGAGTAACTACAGGTGCCGCAACAGAAAACATGAGGTTTAATATAGAATACGCGGGTACCGAAGCTAGATTTTCTAAAATCAGTATTGATAGAATTAAATAACCATACCCATTAAAATATTAGTACATAATATGGTAATCAGTTTTCAAAAATCATATTCTGTACTAATCTAATGGAGTGACAGATGTATTTGTCTTTGATGATAGTACAAAGGTTTACAAACCTATTTCAGCAAAGAAGCATAGTAACACAAACAAATAAAAAATTATGAATTTAATAAATAAAGGAATAAGTGCCTTATTAATATCCGGCCTTATACTGTCTTGTGAAGATGATGGTTATACTCCAATAGCCCCAGTTGCATCATCGGGAGGTGAGACAATGAGTGTATTGTCCAGTTTTGATGTCTCATCAGCAGATGACGGCACATTTATTACAGTAACACCTGTATCGGTTGGAGTTGATTCTTATGTAGTAGATTTTGGTGATCCAAATAGTACTTCAGATGTAATCACAATTTCAGAACAGGGCGGTTCTGCATCATATGACTACCCTAACGAAGAAGAAGAGGTAGAATACACGATAACTGTAACCGCAAAAGCAGAAGGTCAATCCGATATTACTAAATCTGATGAAATCACGGTTACGCATTCACCAATGGTAGTTGGAACGGCTGCTGCCTCACCAACTGGAAGTCATGCAGATGTGTTTGCTGTATTTAGTGATGGAATTGATTATGACGGTGGTTTTCTTCCGTACGCAGAAGCACTAAGTGATTATGATACGGATAAGGTAGTAACAACCACTTCTGACAATAATATACTTCAATATTCTCGATTAGGTAATGGTGCCAAAACCTTTTTATTTGGTAAGCCAGCTACATACGAGGAAGATGGAACAACTATTAAAAAAGAAGCCGAACCTGAACCAATTATTGTTGCCGAGGCTTTTGCTTCACCGGCAAATGATAATCCAAATGGTATAGGTGCCACAGATATCCATTTTGATGTTTATTCCGCTTTTGCACAAGGTATAGATAAATTGAAAATAACTTTGGTAAACGATGATACCGGAGATGAGTATGTACTTGATGATATTGAGTTATCAGATGGCGAATGGACTAGCTTAGGTTATGACCTAGCTACTGATTTCTCTGCTCCTGTCGTTAGAATTGATCAAATAAAATTTGAATCGGGAACAGGAGGTACAGCAAAAGATCATGCTACTCTGTATGTAGATAATATTTACTTATCCAAAGATTCTAGTTCTGTAATTCTAAACGGTGGATTTGATTTGAGCACAGCTCAATGGAAAATCGCTACTCATACGGACGGAAACACAGATGCCTTTAATGGAAGTAGTGATGGTTCATGGACAAATTATGACGGCTCACCTAACGGGAGTAAAACTAGAGGAGCAAAATGGTCTAGTAGTACTTCGGGAGGAACATTTGCTAGTGACAAGAGCAGATATGCGTACCAAGCACTTACGTTAACTCCGGGTACAGAGTACATCTTAGAATATGAATATGCAATAAAGGATGATGAAGGAAATGATCCGGTAGGAGGCAGAAGAATGGTAGCGGTAGTATTAGATGGTCACTTCATTGATGGAGCAGATGCTATAGCCGCAGAAACTTCAGCTTTAGGCAGCCATGTTGGTACTATAGTAGATGGGAAATTCTCGGATACAGTAGGTACACTTGTTCAAGTGCCCTTTACATCTAATGACAGCGGCCAAGTTGCAATATGGCTTTATGCGGTCACCCCAAAAGATGGGTGGGTTGACAACGTTAAGGTTTACGAGGCTCCATAATTGATTATTAATGAATTATATCCGAAAAGAAATATTAATATCAATTTTAATAATTTTTATATCTGTAAGCGTTACTGGTCAAAACAATGACCGTAGCGCTGCAGAATCGGGTATAAAAATTAAGAAATCAAAGAAGAGAAAGAAAAAAGTAAAACTTCCTGAAATTGATTTAACAAACTGGAAAGTTACCATACCAGAGGGTAAAGGAAAAGGAGGGGCCATTAGTGTTGAGCCGCCAGAGATTTTAGACTATGCTACAAATGAGACCTTAAAGCCTTATATGTATAATGACTCTACCAAAGCTGCGATAATATTTTACACCTACCCTACCTCAGCTACTACAGCAAATACAAAATACTCTAGATCGGAACTTAGAGAGCAAATGGTTCCTGGTAATGATGATGTAAACTGGACTTTTAAACAAGGAGGGACTTTAAAAGCAAAACTTTCTGTTGATGATGTTTCCCGCGATAAAAATGGTAAATATCACAAAGTCATCATCTTGCAAATACACGGCAGGTTAACCAATAAACAGCGAGATCTTATTGGACAAAAAGACAATAATGCCCCACCTGTATTAAAAATTTATTGGCAGGACGGAAAAATTAGGGTCAAGACCAAAAAGCTTAAATATGCCGGTGTAAATTCAATAGGTATACTACATGAAGAAGCTTGGACGGATGATGAAGGTTTCAATTTTGAAGAAGAAGTAGGCTTTAGGAAGTTTCAGATTGAAGTAAAAGTTACCGCTGGAAAAATGGTGGTTTCATTGAACAAAACTGAATTCGCAGTTTATGACGATTCCAACATGAAACGTTGGGGCGTTTTCGAAAATTACTTTAAAGCAGGAAACTACTTTCAAAGTAGAGATGAAGGGTCTTTTGCAAAAGTTAGTTTTTACGAACTAGAGGTAAATCATTAATTAAGAATCTTTATGACTTCTAAGGGTATTTTAATAGTTTTTAGGCAAGCGTTTTTTAAAAATTGCATGGTATTGATTGCTGTTTTTAATTTATGGAGTTGTGATAATTCTTCTGATATAGTTGAACAGGAGATTGTTCAACAAGAGGAAACTCAGCCAGAAGAAACTGAACAGGAGGCTATTGAAGAAGAAGTAATTGAGGAAGAAAAAGAAGAGACGGACAAATCATTTCTGCTACCTAATATCGACTTAAGCAATTGGAAGGTAACTTTACCAATAGGCAGTCCTGATGAAGTAGAACCACCAGAAATAATAGACTACGCTACCGATGAGCGTTTACTGCCCTACATGTATAACGACTCAACAGATGGCACATTAGTATTCTATACACTGCCAAGTTCATCAACGGCTAATTCTTCTTACTCAAGAACTGAATTGCGTGAACAAATGGTTCCTGGCAGTAATAGTACCAACTGGACTTTTGCTGAAGGAGGCCGTATGAAAGGCACTTTAGCCGTACCTGAAATCACAAAAGATGTAAACGGTGATTATCACAGAACGCTGGTAATGCAAATACACGGTAGGCTTACGAATGAACAGCGAGATCTAATAGGTGAAGATGATAACAATGCTCCTCCAATATTAAAAATTTATTGGCAGAAGGGAAAAATCAGAGTACTAACTAAGATGCTTAAAGATTTGAACTTTTCAGATGAGGAAATATTACATACCAATGCCTGGGAAGATAACGAAGGTTACACTTTTCCTGCTGAAATAGGAACGAACAAATTTACTCTAGAAGTAATTGCTTCAGATGGCAGATTGGAAGTCCTTTTAAACGAAACCGATTCCGTTGTCTTTGAAGATATTCATATGGAAAAATGGGGCATTTTTGAAAATTACTTCAAAGCTGGCAATTATCTCCAAAGCCGTGATCAAGGTAGTTACGCCAAGGTAAAATACTATGACTTAGAAGTATCTCACTGATTATTAGAGGAAATATTAAATTTTATAACATTATTAATTGAGTTGTTTTGAGTTAGATTGAGAGTAATTTTGCCGGCTCGCTCACCACGGGTCGGTAAAATTTCAAAATACTACACTCACTTTACAAGCTAAGTTTCTCTATATAAACTAGTCTGTTTTAACCATTTTTTTTTCAGAAATGCACACGCGCTATGAAGCTAGAAATACTGACCAAAACCGAAAATAGAAAAATACAAAATGATATTATTTCAAAAATTCGCGACCTCATTAATTACAAAAATCTTGAGCCAGGTGACAAATTACCTGCCGAGAGAGTACTATCTGAGAAGTTTGGAGTCAGCAGAAGTAGTGTACGCGAAGCCATACAAAAACTTGAATTTTACGGTATACTAAACTCCAAACCACAAAGCGGAACTTTCATTGCTAACATTGGCCAAATTGCCATGAACGGCATGATCGATGATATTACCAGCTTAGAAGAACAAGATTTTGTTTCGTTAGTAGAAACCCGGATTTTGCTTGAATTAAAAACGGTAAAACTAGCGGCCCTTAGACGAACGGACGAAGATTTAAAGCGTATAAAATTTGCCTTGGATGCATACAACGTTAAGATGCTTGCCGGCGAAGACTGTTTAGAAGAAGACTTGCTTTTTCATTTAGCAGTAGCTTCTGCAAGCAAGAACAGCACCATGAATACGCTTATGCTACTTATAACCCCAGAGATTATTGTTGCCTATGACAAGGATCGTGTATGCGAAGGTGATGTAGCCCTATCGGAAGTTAAAAAACACGAAGACATTTATTTGGCCATCTTAAATCAAGACCCAAAAGTAGCCAGAGAAAAAATGAAAGCCCATTTCAAAAAGCTTTACGATTATATTTATGGAGATCAGCAGGATGTTAAATTAAAGAAAGGGTAAAAGTTTACAATTTTTCATAATCATAAATATTGAAGAGAAAGCTATATAATGAAAAGCAAACTACCATTTATAGGCCTTGTATTTCTGCTTTTTTCTTGTGGCGAAAATTTGCCCCTTAAAAGTATCTACGTAAAAGACGCTCTTGAATTAGAAAAAGCAATTCATCAGGCAACTCCGGGAGATGAGATTGTCATGGCAAATGGAGTCTGGAAAGATGCTCAAATCACATTTTTTGGCAAAGGCACAAAAGACCAACCCATTACTTTACGTGCAGAAACTCCTAGCAAAGTCTTTATTGAGGGAGAATCTTTTATTCACATTGGCGGTGAGCATCTCATTGTTGACGGTTTATATTTCAGAAACGGTTATTCTCCCAAGGGTTCAATTATTCGCTATATGATTGGCGAAGACAGTATCGCCTATAACTGTAGGGTTACAAATACGGTAATTAAAGATTTTACGCAACCCAATAGATTAGTAAATGATCGCTGGGTAGAATTTTATGGAAAGTACAACCAACTAGACCATTCCTATATATCGGGAAAATCAAACGACGGAGAAACTATACGCATATTTTTTACAGGCAATGAGCATATTAACAATTACCACCAAATCATAAATAACTATTTTGGCCCACGTCCTAGAAAAGGAGGTCCTAGAGCGGAAACTATTCGCATTGGAGATAGCAAAACACGTGTCTCACCTAGTTTTGCAAACATATCGGATAATTATTTTGAGGCATGTAATGGTGAGGTTGAAATTATCTCCGACAAGACAAACTTCAACACATTCAGGAATAATATATTCTATAAGTGCGAAGGCTCATTAGTCTTAAGACATGGAAGTTATGCTACTGTAGATGGAAACCTATTTATAGGTGGTGATGAATCCGATTTTTACGGAGGAATCAGAGTAGTGAATACAGGACATTGGATTACCAATAATTATTTCTACAAAATTAAAGGTGCACAATTCAGGGCGCCTCTTGCCATTATGAACGGAATTCATATGACGCCTTTAAATCGCTACTTACAAGTTAGCGATGTAGTTATTGCTCATAATACTTGGGTAGACTGCAAGTCCCCCTGGCAAATTGGCGTTGGACAAAATGAGGAAAGTGCAGATGTACTTCCTCCAAGTGAGATTCGTTCCGCACCTCCTATACGGACTACTGTAGCAAACAATATCATCTACAATTCGCAGGTAGATGAAACTCCATTAATAAATCATAGTACACTAGAGGGGATTCTATTTAAGAATAATATCATAGATAATGCTTCGGAAAATTACGGTGAGTATAAGGTTTTCCAAAACGGGGTATTAAAAATGAAAAAAATCAACGAATGGCTATATGCTCCTGAAGATTCACAAAATCAAATTTTAAAAGATGTATTTGCTGGGTATGATTTTGATAAAATTAAACATGATATGTTTGGGACTTCTAGATTGGAAAACAATAGTATTGGTGCAATAAACGGCCTATCTAATGCAGCGGAGGTTTCAATTGATAAGAAAAAATACGGTCCAAAGTGGTTTTCAACAGAAAGAATAATAAACGAACCAAAAATATATACTGCAACAACAGGTATGTTGGCTGAAAAAATTAGCCTAGCTGCATCCGGAGACATAATAGAATTAACTGATGAACTATACCCCCTACCCGCTTCGCTTAAAATAGATAAGGCGGTTACAATTCGTTCAAAAGATTCTAAAAATCAAGCAAAACTAATATTTACAGAAAATCAAGATTCCGTAGCCTTTGAGATGGGTCCAAAAGGAATTTTGAGACTAGAGAATGTCATATTAAAAGGTGGAAAACACCTAGCTGCTTTTGCCCCTTTAAAAGAAAACATGGCTTCGGCTTACAACCTGTTTGTTAGTGGTTGTCAGATTGAAAATTTCGATTTTGTTTTAAAAGCTTACCCAGGGTCATTTGCTGACACCCTCAATTTCAAAAAATCAAAAATAAAAAACTGCCAAAACGGTATTGAACTAGCCGCAGAGAATAAAGGCGATTATAATGCCGAAATGGTATTTATTGACCAATGCTTGTTTGAAAACGTGCATAGCAATGTTATTAATTATTACCGTGGCGGTTATGATGAATCAACCATAGGCGGATTTTTGTCTATTACCAATAGCTCCTTTACGAATAATGGTAAAAATGAAAACAGTGATATTTTAATTAAAACGAGAGGTATTATCAATGTGACAATAACCGATAATATATTTAAAAATAACCCAATACAACTTGTGGCCGTGTTATGGGGCGAAAAGAATAATTATCACAGCAACAATACATTGATAAATTCAGGAGAAATCAAAGTTGAAGAACAGCAGAAACTAGAGATATTATATTAATAATTTGATTGTACCCATAAGCTCTCCAAAATTAAGATTACCAATTATAAGTGAATCATCTTATCAAATAACAAACAATGGAAAACCCAGTAGCTAAAACATCGTTCATTAAAAAAATTCTTGCCTTAGTTCTTGCTTTTGGACCTGGCATTTTTGCTATCGGTTATACCATTGGTACGGGTAGTGTCACCTCTATGATTGTGGCTGGTAGCACTTATGGCATGCAATTGTTATGGGTATTGGTTTTAAGCTGTGTTTTTTCGGGTATGCTTATGTATGCTTACGGTAATTATGCTTTGGTAACCGGGGAAACGGCCCTGTATGCTTTTAAAAAACACCTTAAATGGGGCAAACCTATCGCCATTCTAATAATTTTAGGTATTTCCTTTGGTCAATGGAACTCACTTATGGGTATTCTAGGTATTTCAGCCAATATCATTTTTGAGATATTCTTAATTTACTTTCCTTCTTTAGCAGATTACCAGTATGAACTGGTTCTTACGATTGCTATTGTTGTCATTGCTGTCATGTATCATTTCCTACTTATTGGAAAGTACATTTTCTTTGAGAAAATACTTGTGATTTTTGTTACCATAATGGGACTTTCTTTCTTTATTTCCCTCTTTATGGTTTTCCCGCTACCTATAGAAGTGGCTCAAGGTTTAATACCGTCTGTGCCCCAAGTAGAAGGCGGAAGTATGATGGTTGCTGCCTTTGTTGGTACTACCATGGCATCTGCTACATTTCTTTCAAGACCTCTTTTTGTAAAAGGAAAAGGTTGGACCATAAAAAACCTAAAACAACAGAAAAAAGATGCCGTTATAGCTGCGTCACTTGTTTTTATCATCAGCGCATCGGTAATGGCCGTAGCCTGTGGAGCATTGTTTCATGAAGGTCAACCAGTTACTAAAGTATTGGATATGGTTAACACGTTAGAACCCGTTGCTGGTAAATTTGCCCTTACCCTTTTCTTCTTCGGGACTTTAAGTGCCGGGCTATCTTCAATTTTTCCGTGTTTATTGATTGCCCCCATTTTGCTTTCCGATTACCAATCTGGGGAATTGGATACAAGTTCCAAGCAATTTAAGGTCATAACAGCAATAGCCTGTTTGTTCGCTTTAATTGTTCCTGTATTTGGAGCCAACCCAATAGAAATGCAAATTGTTTCGCAAGTTTTTAATGTCTTTGTTCTTCCTTTGGTTATTCTTGGTATTATTTTACTCATTAACAATACCAAGCTCATGAAGGAGTATAAAGCTAAACTACTTTTGAATATTGGGTTATACGCCGCTTTGTTCTTCTCGTGTGTTATTTCGTATAATGGTGTTATTGCTTTAATTGATTATTTCTAAAGAAATAAATAACCTTTATTAAAAGGGCTTGTAAAAAGACAAGTCCAAATTAGTTGTCAAGAAAACAAATGCTTGAATGGGCCATCAACTTAAATGGCAAATAATAGAACCTTGCTCCATTTTGTCATTCCCTTTAAACTATTCAACTCACAAAGAGGGAAAACTTCAAACTATAAAAAGATAGAAATACAACATGTAATTTTGCTGTAAAAATCAACGAATACAACTTTCCTTGTCCATTATTTAAATACAAAGTTTATTGGACTTTAACTGTAGGCCCAAATCTTTATATAAAAAAATAATAGAAAAATCTCTGGCACTACAGCCGCTCACACTTCCATAAACACCGTTTGCTACTAAGAAATTTAGATACTTTAATCCGGGGGTACACCCCTATTAACTACAGAATAGCCATTTAGTAATTTAGTGCATTAACCTTCCCAAGAATATCAGGTAGATAAAATTTACTATCAAATTTCTCTATATTAATTTTTAATTAACAAACAATTAATATATATTTGGTAAACCAAATTGGTAAACCAGTATGGAAAACCAATTTTTAGAAGAATTTCCGATGAATAATCATTTAAGAAATACCTTATGAAAATATAAATTATACAAATAAAAAAAGGACGGGTGCACGCCCATCCTTTTAACTAAAATTACTTCTTTCTGAAGGAAAGTAATACTAAGAACTTGTACATTTTACTATACACGCTCATTACAAAAATACAAAAAAATAAGGGACAGTACTGAGTCCGTATTATAGTAAATTGAAGATTGACTAAGACCTTCACAAAGTCTTGCGTAAGCGCCCTCCGTTAAACTGATTAACATCACTAACTTAACATTAAACAGAATGAATTTTAAATCTCAACTAACACTTATAGCGTTATTGTGCTTCAATATATCGCTATTTGCACAAGACGGTTATAATTTGACCGGTACAGTAATCGATGACACCAATGTTCCAGTTCCTGGGGCTAACGTCGTTATTCAAAATACTACAACCGGGACTTCTACGGATTTTGACGGTAATTACTCTATTACAGTTAACAATGGTGATGTACTAGAATTTTCTTCTTTAGGGTTTAGTAGCAAGACTGTTACTATTAACGGTCAAGAAACTCTTAATGTCACCCTTGCAACAGACGCAAGCCTTCTGGAAGAGGTTGTTGTGGTAGGGTATGGCGCGCGAAAAAAGAGTGATATTACAGGTTCTGTATCCTCAGTTAAATCTGAAGAATTAAATGCATTTCCGGTATTGGACGCTGCCCAAGCACTTCAAGGTCGTGCCGCTGGTGTGGTTGTGCAATCAAATAACGGTGGCGAGCCAGGAGCTCCTATCAGCATAAAAATTAGAGGTAATACTTCAATTAGTGCAAACAGTTCTCCTCTTATTGTTGTAGATGGTTTTGTAGGAGCAACAATGCCTCAACCAAGTGATATTCAATCTTTAGAAGTTTTAAAAGATGCTTCTGCAACCGCCATTTATGGTTCTAGAGGTTCAAACGGTGTTGTTTTAGTAACTACTAAAAAAGGTAGAAGCGGTAAATTAACTGTTGAACTGAATTCTACTTACGCTATTCAAAATACGGCTAATAGATTAGATTTATTAAATGCAGGTGAATTTGCCACATATCAACAACAAGTAAATAATAACCGTGCATTAACAGAAGGAGAAGCACCTGCCATATACACGCAACAATCAGCAAATACAGATTGGCAAGATTTAATTTACACAACTGGTAGTACTTCTAATCACCAGCTTTCTTTTTCTGGCGGCACAGAAAAAATGAACTTCTATGCTTCCGGTAACTATTTTAAACAAGATGGTATCTTAGTTAATTCTGGTTTCGAAAGGGCTACATTCTTAACAAACCTAGACGCGCAAGTAACTGACAAATTAAAATTAGGACTTAATCTTTTTGGTAGTAGAGGAACTAAAAATGGAGTTGCCACACAATCTAACGGTTCTGTTACAGTAGGTGGTGACGATGTAATTTCTTTAGCAATGCGTTTTGCTCCTGATAAAGGTGTATATAATGAAGACGGTACTTTTACCACGAATGACAAGGTAGGAGATGAAGTAGATAACCCGTATGCTGTTGCAACGGTAAGAGATGATGAAACTGTTACTGATAATTTCAGAGCAAATTTCTATGCTAATTATGATATTTTAAAAAACCTAGCATTCAAAACAACCTTTGGTTTAAGTACTAGAAATCAAACCAGAGGAATTTATCAACCATCAACATTAAAGATTACCGCAGGTGGCGTAGGAGGCAGAGCTAGCTTTACCAACGGCAAAGAAACAAACCTCTTGAGTGAAAACTACTTAACTTATAAAAATGAAATAGGAAAAGGAAATTTAACTTTGTTGGCTGGTTATTCTTATCAAAAAACAAAAACAGATGAGTCTTTTGTGGCTGGTACAGGTATTATTTCAGATGCTTTTTCTTACTATGGACTAGGTACTGTTTTAAATACATTACAGCCTGATGCGTATTTAGAAGAAACAGAAATTCAGTCTCAATTTGGTAGGGTGAATTACGATTATGATGACAAATACTTAATCACGGCTACAGTAAGAAGAGATGGAGCTTCCAACTTTTCTGAAAATGAAAAATATGCCATTTTCCCTTCTGGTGCTATTGGCTGGAAAATTTCTAACGAAAACTTCTTAAAAGATAGTGAAACGGTTTCTAACCTAAAATTAAGAGCAAGTTATGGTGTAACAGGAAACCCTTCAATTAGCCCTTACCAATCTTTAGCTAAAATCCAAAGTATCTATGCTTCTAACAATGGGCAAACGGTGCACGCTATTACACCGGAGCAACCTGCTAACTCAGATTTAAAATGGGAATCATCTTACCAGACTAACTTTGGTTTAGATTTAGGTTTGTTCAGCAATAAGGTTTCTTTATCATTGGACTATTACAATATAGACACCAAAGATTTAATTCTTGGAAACAACAGTATACCTGAATATTTTGGATTCTCAAATAATGAAATCTTAACAAACCTGGGAGAGATTAATAACAAAGGATTTGAAATTTCTTTAAGTACTAGAAATGTTTCTAATGACAATTTTAGTTGGACTACAGACTTTAACTTATCAGCTAACAAGAATGAGGTCTCTGCGTTAATAAACGATGCCGATTTATTCTTTGATGCAGCTCCAAGTTACTTTAGTAACGATAGAAGTTATGTTTTAAGAGTAGGAGAAGAAGTTGGCCTTTTCTGGGGATATGAATACGCAGGTGTATACCAAGGAGGTGCCGTACCAGCAGGAACAGCTACTTTATCAGGTGGTATAGCAGGAGACCCATTGTTTGCTGATTTAGATAATAGTGGAGACATTTCTGAAGATGACAGAACGACAATTGGTAATCCAAATCCAGATTACACTTTTGGATTTACCAACAACTTCAGCTATAAAAATCTTGATTTAAGCATCTTTTTCCAAGGTTCGCAAGGAGGTGATATATTTAATATGACTAATGTTCAGCTGAACAATGGAGATGCTAATACTACTAGAGACTATTTCAATAATGCTTGGACAAGTTCAAATACGAACACAAACCAACCTCGTGTAGGCAACAATAGTAATAGAGAAATTTCTTCTCGCTTCGTAGAAGACGGTAGTTATATTAGACTGAAGAATATTGCATTAGGATATAACATACCTTCTGACATCATTGAAAAATTTGGACTAGACAACCTTAGACTATCTATTAGCGCACAAAATTTATTGACTTTTACAAACTACTCTGGCTTAGACCCTGAAGTAAACTACGTTGGGTCAAACGGAGATAACAATACATCAAGCAATACCGCTCAAGGATTTGATTTTGGGAATTACCCAACTGTAAGAACGGTGAATATTAGCGTTAATTTAAAATTTTAAAAAAACATAAATATGAAAGCATATAAATATTTATTCTTATTGATAGGATTATCAATAATAGGATGTTCAGATTTAGAAGAGGAGCCCGTAGGTGTATTGTCTCCAGATGGTTTCTTTCAATCAACTAAAGAGATACAAACCTCGGCAAATGGTGCTTTTACAGCAGCTATCAATGAAAAATTCTGGGGAAGGAAGCTTTCTATAGCGCTAATGTTACGTTCAGATATGGTTGGTCTTGCCTCTAACGAAACAAGAAGGGTGGAACAAGATGAACTAACCACGCTAGCAAGTAACGGAATGATCAGTGAGTTTTGGCCTAAAACTTATGAAGGAATCGCTGCTGCTAATTTAACAATTGCAGGTGCTGAAGAAGTAGATTTGCCTGTTGAAGCTAAAAACCCGGTAACGGCACAAGCTTATTTTGCAAGAGCATTTTACTATTTTCATTTGGTAAGACAATTTGGAGATGTTCCTTATATAGGCGAGCCAATAACACCGGAAAACACTACCCAAATTGCTACTCTAGCTAAAACTCCGGCATCAGAAGTTTATGAAAATATTATTGCAGACTTAGAATTTGCTAAAGCTTGGTTGCCAGACACACAGGCCTCAAGAGCCATACCCGCTAAATCAGCAGCAAGTTCTTATTTAGCTCTAGTGTATTTAACTATGGGCGAATGGCAAAATGCTTTTGACGAAGCCAAAGAAGTTATAGATAATGCCGGTGCTTATGGATTAGCTTTAGACCCAGATTTTCAAAATCTGTTTAATGCGGATAAAATAGATGCGTCTCCAGAACCCATTTTTGCTTTAGATTATAACAATGTTGAAGCACCTGATAATGCCTATGACCAAATAGCCCCAATGACAGGTATTAGAGGAGACGACAGAAATTCCGGCGGCGGATGGTCAGTTGCCGTTCCTGCCCTAGCGGTTTATGAAACATGGAACCCTGCGGACTACAGAAGAGCGGTAAGTATGGATGATGGTGCCTTTATTGACGGCAACTTAGAACCTTACACCAATTTTATTGTTAGTGGTCACCAGTTCGCTAAAAACCAGCCCTACATTGCTAAATACACACGTTTTCCCGGGCCATTTGCCAGAGGAAATGCCAGAGCAACCAGTCATAACTATTCTATGATACGTTATGCGGAAGTATTGCTAATTGCTGCTGAAGCAGCCGTAGAATTAGGAGATAATGCATCGGCACTTATGTACATTAATGAAGTTAGAGCTAGAGCTAGAAAAGGTGGTGACACTCAAATTGGCGGTGTCACAGTGACGGTAGGCGAAAGTACCGAACCTGCAGACCTTACTGGAACGGTAACTGTAGAAGATGTATTGGAAGAACGTAGATTAGAGTTTGCCTTTGAGGGCATAAGATGGTATGACATTGCAAGAAGAAAAATTGGTGCACAAGCATTTGGTCCTTCTGGATTAGAAGGCGAAAAGCCATTCTTTACTGACGATGATTACTTAATGCCTTTACCTGAAGATGAGTTAGAAAGAAACCCTAACCTGACCCAGAATCCTGGATACTAAATCTTTGATTAAAAAAGTAAATAAATAGATAACCTTAGAGGGAATATTAATAATATAAAGAATGTTGTTTTGAGTTAGATTGAGAGTAATTTTGCCGACTCGCTCACCACGAGTCGGTAAAATTTAAAAAAATCGCCAGCCCCCTGTAGAAATGGAGCTTTTTAAACAAAAAATACTTTTTTTCTACATTTGTTTTAATTAATTTTAACAAACCAATCTGGTTAACCAATTTTTCATCATACTACTATCCCCTATGAAACTAGAAATACTCACAAAGCACGATAACAGAGAAATCCAAAATGGGATTATTTCAAAAATTCGTGACCTTATAAATCACAAAAATCTTGAGCCAGGTGACAAGTTGCCTGCCGAGAGAGTGTTGTCTGAAAAATTTGGAGTTAGTAGAAGTAACGTTAGGGAGGCAATACAAAAACTTGAATTTTATGGAATTTTAAATTCCAAACCGCAAAGCGGTACGTTCATTGCCAACATTGGTCAAATTGCCATGAAAGGAATGATCGATGATATTCTGAGTTTAGCGGAACAAGATTTTAAATCGTTAGTAGAGACCCGTATTTTGTTGGAACTCAAAACGGTGAAATTAGCGGCCCTTAGAAGAACGGATGAAGACTTAGAGCGTATTAAGTCTGCCTTTGATGCATACAAAATAAAGATGATTGCTGGTGAAGGTTGCCTAGAAGAAGATTTACTTTTTCATTTAGCAGTAGCGGCGGCTAGTAAAAACAGTACCATTAATACACTTATGTTACTGATAACGCCAGAGATTATAGTAGCTTATGATAAAGATCGTGTCTGTGATGGCGATGTGGCTTTATCAGAAGTTAAAAAACACGAAGATATTTATTTGGCCATCTTAAATCAAGATCCAAAATTAGCCAAAGAAAAGATGAAAGCGCACTTTAGCAAACTGTATGATTACATCTATGGCGAAGACCGAGCAATTAAATCAAAAAAGGGATAAAAGTGCACGATTTGTCCTAATTTGTAAATACTGAAGGAAAAAATAATACTTAAAAACTACTTATCTAATGAAGGAAACGGCTGGGGCCGTACGCATTCTATCCCATTTAAAAAAAGTATTTAAGTAATTTAAATACAGACATTTAGAGTTGCATAACTCCTATTTTTCAAAAACTAGGCCAGCCATTCTTATGTCCATATATTAAGAACAATTTAAATTAACAAAGATGAAAGTCAAAGGTTTAAGATGGTGGGTTATTGCCCTAATTTGTTTGGCGACGGTCATAAATTATATTGATCGTACCGCTTTTGGTGTTATGTGGCCTGAGATGGGTAAAGATTTGGGTATGGATGAGTCTGACTACGCCATTATGCTCAATGTATTTATGATCACATATGCTGCCGGTAAGTTTTTATCAGGTAAGCTTTATGATATGATCGGTACCCGTATGGGATTTGTTGTTTCTATTGTAGTTTGGTCCGTGGCCTCAATACTTCATGCTTTTTCTAGAGGGTTGATTTCACTAACGTTTTTCAGGGCCATGCTAGGTTTAGGTGAAGCTGGTAACTGGCCTGGTGCAGTAAAAAGTAACGGTGAGTGGTTTCCGGTAAAGCAAAGGGCTATTGCCCAAGGTATTTTTAATGCCGGAGCTTCATTGGGAAGTGTTATCGCTCCTGTACTTATCGCCTATTTATACGGCCATTTCGGATGGCGTTCCACATTCATAATCATAGGGGCCATTGGGTTACTTTGGGTTATTCCTTGGTTATTCATTAACAAGGCGAAACCAGAAAAGCATCCGTGGATAACTGAAGAAGAGCAAAAATTGATTCTTGCGGATAAAATTGCCTTTTCCGAAACCGACGATACTGAAAAAGAGAAAGGATTATCCGTAGCTAAAATATTAAGCTACAAAGAGTCTTGGGGCGTATTGATGTCTCGCTTTTTTATAGAGCCTATATGGTGGCTTTTTGTAGGCTGGATGCCACTCTATCTAAATTCTAAATTCGGATTTAGTATTGAAGAAATCGGAGCTACAATATGGATTTCCTATTTAGGCGGTATGGCCGGAAGTATCATTGGTGGTTGGTACAGCGGTAAATTAATGGAAACAAAAACAGTAGATGCGGCAAGGAAGATTACCATCGTTATTGGTGGTGCCCTAATTTTCTCTGGCCTATTAGGTATAATTTTCTTAGTAACGGAGAAGAACCCAATGACCTTTATCTATATAGTGGCAGTCGTACTATTCGGCTTTCAGTTTGCCATTGGCAACATTCAGACCATTTCCAGTGATTTATTCCGAGGTCCGTCTGTGGGCACGCTAGCAGGTTTGGCCGGTACCGTTGCAGCAGTTTCGGTAATCATTATGAACTCTTTAATACCTATGATAGCATCAGTATCATATACCCCGGCGTTTATTGTAATTGCAGTTTTAGCGCCATTGGCAGTCATGTCCATATTTACATTAATAAAAAGAATAAGACCAGTAGAAATTGAATCAGTTTAATAAAAGTAAAAACATCAACTAAAATGAGCATAAAAGGAAAAGTAGCAGTAATAACAGGAGCAACAGGTGGAATTGGATTTGCAGTTGCAAAGCGATTAGGACAAGATGGTTATACCGTAATCCTGAACGGTATTGACGATGCAGCAGGAGCTGATAGAATTAAAGAACTTACAGCCGAAGGTATCACCGCAGAATACCGTGGTTTTGATGTAACTGACGAAACAGCTGTAACAGCTAACATTAAAGCTATTGGTGAGAAATACGGAAAAATAGACACCCTTGTAAACAACGCAGGTGGTCTAGGTGGCCGATCTAGATTTGAAGAAATGACTACAGAATTTTACAGATCTGTAATGGCTTTGAATCTTGACTCAACATTTTTTGCATCAAGAGCGGCAATCCCTTTCCTTAAAAAAGGAGAAGATGCTTCTATAATTAACTATACTTCTAATGCAGCTTGGACCGCTGGTGGACCGGGAGCAGGTATCTACGGAACTTCTAAAGCTGGTGTTCATACCATCACTAAAGCATTGGCTAAAGATTTAGCAGAGTATGGTATTAGAGTTAACGCAGTATCTCCAGGTACAATAGACACTCCGTTTCACGCACAGATTAAAGCGACTAAACCAGAAGTTTTTGCTTCATGGGCAAACAGCATTATGTTAGGTAGATTGGGCCAGCCAGAAGATGTAGCTGGTGTTGTATCTTTCTTAGCTAGTAAAGATGCCAAATTTATTACAGCAGAGACTATCCAAATTGGTGGGGGTCAAGCTTTAGGAATCTAGAGAACTATTTTAAATAAGTCAAAAAGCCTTTCTTACTTAAGAAAGGCTTTTTTTATTTGAAGAATCCCTAACAATCAATTCTGCATTTAAAATTTTCTTGTTTAAAGTCTGCTTTACATCAGGTGAAGCTACATGCTCCAAAAATGTTTGTGCGGCTAACCTACCTATTTCCATACTATGCTGCTCAATGCTTGAAATTGTTGGGGAAACCATTGCCGTAAAAGGCTCGTTCCCAAAACCTACCAATGCAATCTCATTGGGAACATCAATAGCGTTTTCCTGTAATACTTGTAGCGCTCCCAAAGCTGCATAATCTCCCGCAATATATACTGCATCCGGTCTCGTACCCAACGTTAGCAACTGTTCCATTTTTTTACGGCCATCTTCCTGTGTAAGGCTACTTTCCAATAGAAGCTCACTATCCAGCGGTAAACCATGCTTTTTAATGGCATCCTTATACCCCCTAATTCTATTATTGAATATTCTGGTGTGTTGGTACCCGCCAATATGTGCAATTCGTTTACAACCTTGTTCCACAAGATGTTCCACGATCATATGACTACTAGCGTAATCATCAATACCAATATAATCTACATTCAAATCATTTTCCCCCCGATCAAATAGAATTAAGGGTATACCTCTAGATTTTATCTTTTCATAATATTCTAAGTTAATGGTCTCATTGGCCATAGATGCAATAATACCATCAACCTGTGTAAACAATAAAGTATCTATACTATCACATTCCTTTTTGTATGACTCATTGGACTGCGTGATTATAATATTATAGCCATCCTTATTTAAAACCTCCTCTATATTTTGAACTACCGAAGAAAAAAAATTGCTATTCGTTCTAGGTACAATAACGCCTACCAGGTTACTCTTCCCCTTACGTAGCGCACTTGCCAAATGATTTGGTTGATAATTTAATTCCTTTGCTACCTTCTTAACGGCCTCTTTAGTCTTTGCACTAATACGAGAGTCATCTTGTAAAGCTTTCGAAACAGCGGCAGTAGACAATTTCAAGATATTTGCAATATCTTTTAGGGTGGTCTTTTTTTTATTCGACAAGTTTTTCTATATTTGTTTAATCGATTAAGCAAATATAGATTTTTATAATCGCCAATCAAAACTAACACGTTTTGATTTATTTTTAAAAATCAGGTTAATCGATTAAGCAAAAAGAGAAATTCAATTTAAAATAACACCATTTCAAATGAAAAAAGTAGTCACCTTCGGAGAAATAATGTTGCGTTTAGCACCTCCAGGATTTTTAAGATTTTCACAAGCCAATAATTTTGATGTAATTTATGGCGGCGGCGAATCAAATGTTGCCGTATCCCTAGCAAATTATGGCGTTCCTGTGGATTTTGTAACCCGTTTACCAAAAAATGACATTGGTGAATGTGCTTTAATGGAAATGCGCAAAAGAGGCGTTGGAACGGACAAAATAGTTTACGGTGGTGACCGTCTAGGAATCTATTTCTTAGAAACTGGTGCTGTATCCCGTGGATCTAAAGTTGTTTATGACCGTGCTCATTCTGCCATTGCAGAAATAGAATCGGGAATGATCGATTGGGATTCTGTATTTGAAGGCGTAGAATGGTTTCATTGGACAGGTATTACACCAGCTATCTCTCAAGGTGCTGCAGATGTTTGTTTGGAAGCTGTTAAAGCGGCCAGTGCAAAAGGTATCACTATTTCAACTGATTTAAATTACAGAGCTAAGCTTTGGAATTATGGTGGCGATAGAGAAGCTATTATGACCGAACTTACTTCTTACTGTGATATTATTCTAGGAAACGAAGAAGATGCTGAAAAGCACTTTGGTATTCACCCAGAAGGTTTGGATGTTCATAAAGATGGACATGACGTTAAAGCCGAAGCTTTCTTATCTGTATGTAAGCAGATGATGAAAAAGTTCCCTAAAGCTAAAAAAGTAATTACAACCTTAAGAGGTTCTATTTCTGCATCTCACAACACTTGGGCCGGCGTTTTATGGGACGGTTCCAAAATGTACGAAACGCGTCAATATCAAATTACCGATATCGTTGATAGAGTTGGTGGTGGTGATTCTTTCATGGGCGGATTGATCTATGGATTATTGAAATACCCAGAAGATGATCAAAACGCACTTGATTTTGCCGTTGCAGCTTCTTGTCTAAAACATACTATTAAAGGTGATGCCAACTTAGTTACCGTAAGTGAGGTAGAGAAATTAATGGGCGGTGACGCTTCAGGAAGAGTTGCTCGTTAATTTTAAAAGCAAAAAAGATGGCTTCTAAAAAATCAATATTAATTATTTGTGGTGGAGGTCCTGCACCAGGCATCAACGCTGTAATTAGTACAGTGGCTAAGATATTTCTTAAAGATGGCTACCGTGTACTCGGTCTTCATGAAGGATTCAAGGGTATTTTTTCCGAAGAACCACAAATAAAGGAATTCGATTTTGCACATGCCGATCGTATTTTTAGCCGAGGTGGGTCTACTCTTATTATGAGCAGATTTAAACCAAAGGACGAAAAAATAAATACGAAACTTTTTTCAGATAATAATGTAAAACTATTGGTCAGTATAGGCGGTGATGATACCGCCTCTACGGCCAATAGAATTACAGGATATTTATCCAAAGAGAATATTTCCATTTCAAATATTCACGTTCCCAAAACTATAGATAACGATTTACCCCTACCCGACCGAAACCCAACCTTTGGATTTCACTCGGCAAAGGATGAAGGCGTTCGCATAGGTAACACTACCTATGAAGATGCCCGTACCAGTCAAAACTGGTTTGTCATGTCTACCATGGGACGTTCTGCTGGTCATTTGGCATTTGGAATTGCTACCAGTTGCCATTTTCCAATGATGGTCATTCCCGAAATGTTCAACAATACCGCTATCACTTTTGATAAGGTAGTACGGTTGATTATTTCATCTATTGTAAAAAGGAAAATAGAGAATATTAACTACGGCGTGGCTCTAGTTAGCGAAGGTGTTTTTCATATTATGCCAGATAGCGAGTTGGACCACTGTGGTATTAATTTCACCTATGACGATCACGGCCACCCAGAATTGGGCAATGTAAGTAAGTCTCACATCTTTAATATGCTCGTTCAGGTAAAACTGAAAGAATTGGGTATAAACATTAAAAGTAGACCGGTAGAATTAGGTTATGAACTTAGATGCTGCAGGCCTATTGGTTTTGACCTTACTCTATGTACCCTTTTGGGTCTTGGTGTTAAAAAACTGTATGACCAAGGTATTAGCGGTTGTATTGTTACGGCCAATTCCAGAGGGGAAGTAACTCCTTTATTTTTAGAAGAATTACAAGGAGAGGACGGTAAAATAGCCCCTCGCCTAGTAGATATAAATTCAGAATTTGCACGTCTCTGCTTTCAAAATATGCATTATTTAGAGGAAGGCGATTATGACGCGGCAAAAGCATATCTTCCAGATCCGGAACGATATGATTTCAATAAAATATTATCAGAAACATAACATTATTATGGCACAATATTCAAGAATAGAAGTAGCAAACGTTATGAAGGACAACGGTATGGTTCCTTTATTTTATCACCCAGACGTTGAATTGGGAAAAAAAATATTACAAGCCTGTTATGATGGCGGCGCCAGATTAATGGAATTTACAGCTCGTGGCGATTTCGCTTTCGAAGTGTTTTCTGAACTGAACAAATACGCAATCAAAAACCTTCCGGGTATGATTATGGGCGTAGGTTCTATTACAGATGCCGCTGCTGCTTCTTTTTACATGCAGATGGGTGCAAATTTTATCGTGACTCCTTCCTTAAGAGAAGATATAGCCGTGGTTTGTAACCGTAGAAAAGTACTATGGTCACCTGGGTGTGGATCTTTGACCGAAATCAATAATGCGGAAGAACTAGGATGTGAAATCGTAAAGTTGTTTCCTGGAGATCTTTACGGACCTGGATTCGTAAAAGGAATTAAAGGACCTCAACCTTGGACAAGCATCATGCCTACAGGCGGTGTTAGTACCGATGAGGCTAACCTAAAAGGTTGGTTCGATGCCGGTGTAACTTGCGTTGGAATGGGTTCTAAGCTTATTAGCAAAGAAATCTTAGCCAATAAGGATTATGCTGGGTTAGAAACTAAAGTCCGTGAGACTTTAGCCCTAATCAAGAAATTAAGAAGCTAATACAGCTTGCCACTAACCGGTGGTATATTTATAAAAGTTACTAGCTGCTTACTCGGGTTTATCTGAGTAGGCGGCTTTATTTTTGTCTACTAAATTGCTTTTCTCTGTTGTAGAAAACTTCTCCCCTCTTCTATTAAGACATTTTAAAATGTAATGCAGTTAAGCCTATCCACTTCATTTTAGGACCTTTACATTAAATGATACGAGCTAAATATTGTATCATGAATAATCTAATACTAATCATAAAACCACAAAAAATATGTTACGTTGGACAGTTATATTTATCATATTAGCCATTATTGCAGGAGTCTTCGGATTTGGAGGAATTGCTGCCGGTGCCGCTAGTATTGCCAAAATCTTATTCTTCATCTTTATTATACTTTTCATTATTAGTTTAATAATGGGACGTAAAAAGATTTAAAGACAGTTATTATAATATTGAAGATATCTAGGATGGCATTAATGCCATCCTTTTTTTTACTAAAACATAAGATTATGAACGGAGAATATGCCAAGCATGAAAAAGATGCCATAGATGAATTTGAAAAAAAAGGTTACACAGCCAGATATCGATATGAAAATGATGTATTGATTAATCTGGAAACACACAAAAACTATAAACCTGTAGACATCACGATTATAAAAGAATTCAGGTACGAAGGTATGAGCAATCCAGATGACCTTTCTATACTGTACATAATCGAAACTACTGACGGCTCAAAAGGTACATTTCTTATGGCCTACGGACCATCTGCGGATATAGATACGGCTACTTTCTTTAAGGATGTTCCCGATGAAAATTATCATAGGGAGTAGAAAACAAAAACGCCCGAGCATTTAAGCTCGGGCATTTTCATTTGCATTCCTATTGCATGTGTATTACCAACTTGCAATTTCCTCTTTCAATTCTTCTTTTCCTTTTCCAACTTTTTCCTGTACTCTACCTAACATTTCATCAAACTTACCTTCTGAGTACGTTACATCATCGTCAGTTAGGTTTCCATATTTCTGTTTAAGTTTTCCCTTTACTTGGTTCCACTTACCTTCTAATTGTTCTTGATTCATTTTCTTTATTTTTTGAGATTAAACTTCATTTTAATACTACTTAAAATTAATCATGAGCCATTTTAATCCTTGGTGCAAAAAAATCAATTTTTACTCTTAAAGATTACTTATAAGGTTTGTTGATTGAAGCACTGTCATCATCCATAAATTTCACAAAATCAGATGGATTTTGAATAGGGATGAAACGGTCTCCCTTTATAACAACCGGATACGCTAAGGTTGAAGGTGACTTCTCCAAAACCCGTAACCAATCATGCTCGTCCAAATCTACTTTCTTATCCCCATATTTTTCCTTAAAATCAGGATGGTCTTGATTAACCAAGCTTCCTACAGGTTCGTTCATGCTATGCGCAATTTCTGCCCACTGTGTACCGGTTACTTTTGTTTTTGAAATATCTATAGCCAGAATATCCTCATCTGCAGATTCAACATAGGCATACGTCTGTTTGCCAATTGAATTTTCTGAATTATAGTATAATGTTATCTTCTTTTTATCTTTTGATATGACTCCCATTTTCTTGAATTTTAATTCCTAAATAACTTCCCTCAAAGTACTTGTTCCCTACAAGATTCATTACCTCTATAAGATTATTTTTTTCTCTTTTCATTCTTTCCATTGCCAATAATAGTAGAAGTTAATCCATCATTAACATTTAACCACAAGTAGTTGAAAAAGGATTTTGTTGGGTTTCTTTGTGCTTCTATGCCGCCGTACCTATACCCGTTTTCATCTGTGTTGGACCCATCGTTTACAAATATCTTTCCTATGGCCGTCAATAGTTTATTTATACGTAAACGGTCTTTTTTCAATATTGAAAATTCAAAATCCTCGTATTTCATTTTCATATCTCCTCTAGACGATATGGCATCTCCACTTATTGTAAAATAGAGTTCCTGAATTTCGCCTTTAGCACGTACCCGTAAATTGGATTCTAAAAAAGGATTGATATTTTTTGAGTTAAAATTCTTCACGGTTCCAGAAGCTAAAAATGCATCGGATTTATTTTTGGCGTCAAAAGACCAATTCAAAGTAATTGGAGCTTCGTTCATAAGTAAGGCTTTGGCCTCCACACTGGTTTCTTCCTTCTTATCGGCTACGTTCTGTATCTGAAGTATTTTAGCGTTCACATCTCCAAAGACAATTTTACCCGGAGTAGCCTCCCTATTTACCCGTTCACTATACGTAATGGACCCATTATTGACTTTTATTTCAGGAACGTCCAGTTCTATGGGAAGCTTCCGAATTGCTTCACTGTATAATTTTTTTCTCTCGGTGTCATCGGGTAATAACTTATCTCGGTACATTTCTAATTTTGGTCCATCCAACATTCCGGTACCGGTATGAACCCAATATTTGTTTGAGGCATACCCAAATGAAATATTCTCAAAGCTTACTTTAGGTATTTTCAAATCTATAAAGTCGCGCTCTTTATGCAAGTGCCAAGACAGTTTAGTTTTGTTGTATTTTGATTTTAGTTTTAAGTCTACTATACGAAGATTACCTTCGTTTAAATCAATTTCATTTACATATAAAGCTTCATAAGGACCTAAATCTGCATAAAGTGATTTCCCTTTAAATTTTAATCCTGAATATGTAATCGGAATTTTTGAATTAATGAGATCTCCATCTGTAGTAACCTCATCTATTTCAATGTTTACGGAATCTAGTTCCATAGCTACACTATCATTTTTATTCTTATAGAGTCTTACATCAGCATCCATTACGTTTATACGGTCTATATGAATAGACTTTAAAAGCCCTATACTGTCCTTTTTGGTTTTTGCCGTATCAGTTTCCTTTTCTTTTAAATAGTACTTTAAAACCGGTCTATCAATGTTCAAATTATTAAGTGTTATTTTTTTATTGATAACAAATTGCCAATAGCCCAACCCCACCACTTCCAATGCGTTTATTTCTACAGCTGCTCCCTGTTTTACGGAATCGGATGCCTTAATTTTTAAATTGATGGTATTCAACTTTGCTGTTCCTGTGAGCACATTTACATCTATATCTTTATAATCTAGTTGAACGTGTGGAGGTAACTTAGTCTTCAGAAAATCAGCTATAGACTGTTTTGCCATTAACTGAGCCCCAAGAACTACCAAAGCCATAAGCACCAACAGTACCAAAATGACTCGGGAGAAAATTTTTATAGTTCGTTTTACTTGCATCGTTTGTGTTTAGTTTGGCAACGGCACTACTCTATATCGTCCCAAAACTTAAAATTGCCCCTTTAAACCCTAAAATGAGTGTGTTTTCCAATTTATAATTGACCGGTTAGGTAAAAGGTTTTTCAACTAACAAAGGGTTTTATATATTATCCGTACTTTAATTTAAAAACCTACTATTTCAATTTTGATTCACCTTAAATTATTCATATCCCTCATGGCTTTTGTTCAATTAAATGCACAGCACATTGTTCCGGACGTAATTAAAGAAGAGGCACAAACTGCGCTATCTCATTACCCTGAACTAAAGGACACTCCTATTTCTTTTAAGATCATCAAAAATATCCGGCAATCTACCATGAGGGCACAACCCAAGTTCAACAGCCTTTTTAAGGGGCGAAAGAAGCGTGCTTATGTTATTTTGATAAGTGAGAAAATAAAGATTTCAGATACTGTTTTCCTGACCAAAGATGTACCAAAGGATATTATGATCGGTTGGCTGGGCCATGAACTGGGGCACGTTATGGATTATAGAGATCGGAGCACGCTTAACCTCATCTGGTTTGGGCTTAAATATTCCTTTTCCGGCTCCTATATTAAAGAAGCGGAGCGTGCAGCAGATACTTTTGCAGTTGCCCATGGGATGCACGATTATATTTTAAAAACGAAACATTTTATTCTGGATCATGCGGAGATTGAGGAAAAGTATAAAGAGCGCATACGCCGCTACTATCTCTCTCCCGAAGAAATAATGACCTTAGTAAAAGAGCACGAAACTTCCGAAGAGAGCCAATAGGCTTACTTAAAATTACGATTGATTCTTATGGGTTTACAAAGGCTTCCCACTCCTTGAACTTCTCCTCGCCCATAACGCGTTCCATCTTTACTTGTCCGCCTTTCTTTTTATTCTTTCCGTTCCAGTCATGAAATACAGATGGCGGCACGGATACGACCTTCACTCCCTTTAGTGCCTTAGAACGGGCAACCCTATAATTCTTATTGGCATTTTTAAGGGATTCGTCCAAAGCATTGGCCAACTCGGTATCTTCCGTACTATCCTCTGTGCCCAAATACCAACAGTGATAAAATTCACCATCTATTCGTTTCGCACACAATGTATATTCTGGAATTCGGATACCGAATTTCCCTTCTAACTCCTGCACACCATCATCCAATTTATTGACTGAAAGTTGAGAACCTACAGTATTCAAAAAGAACTTTGTTCTGCCCGTTATTTTGATTTCTGCACGTTCTACATTGGTAAATTCAATGGTATCACCAATAAGGTAACGCCACGCTCCGGATACGGTGCTTATAATGAGTACATAATCCTGACCTTCCTTAACTTCCGAAAGTTTTAAAGCAGGTGCATCGTCACTTAAGGAACCATCTGGTTGAATGTACTCCGGCTCAAAAGGAACAAATTCAAAATAAATACCAGAATCTGTAGAAAGTTGCATGGCATCGGTTTCTGGGCGCGCCTGAAATGCGATAAACCCTTCCGAAGCCAAATAGGTATCTATTACGGTTATGGGCTTACCGAGCAATGCATTAAAACTTTTTTTATACGGACCAAATGCCACTCCGCCAGAAGTATAGACCTGCAGATTGGGCCAAATTTCATGAATATGTTCAAGACCATGGTATTCAATTACCTTTTGAAGCATCAACTCTATCCAAGAAGGTATTCCGCTTAATGCGCCAATATCCCAATTGGGTGCTTCTTCCGCTATTTTTTGGACGCGTTCGTCCCAATCCTCTATTTCCGAAATCTCTTCACCGGGTTTATAATAGCCCCTGAACCACGTAGGTATATTGCTGGCACTTATGCCACTTATTTCTCCTTCTTCATGGTCCTCTACTTTATTCAAATCCGTAGAACTGCCCAACATTAGAATACCAAGCTCAAAAAAATCAGGAGGCAGATCAAAATTGCTCAATGCGAACACTTGCTCCACTCCCGTTTTCCGGATAGCATCGATCATATCGTTGGTAACCGGAATTCTTTTACTTGTCTTACCTGTGGTTCCTGAACTCAAAGCAAAATAATCCGGTGTTCCCGGCCAGGTTACATCTTCTTCTCCATCGTGCAGTTTCTGCCACCACTCCTTATTGATTCTGTTATAATCAAAATAGGGGACAGATGCAGCAAAAGCATTTGCAGGATTATTGGATTCGCGTATAGCCTTAAAATTATAATGCTTTCCAAAAGCAGTATTTTCTGCCTTTTTTAAGAGCTCCTCAAGTACGGCTTCTTGTTCCTCTACCGGGTTTTTGGTTCCTGCGAGCTTATCCCTTACATCAATAAATCCTTTTATAATGTGTCCTATGATCGGCATATGAATCGTTTTGGTAAAAATAATCTTAAACCTAGTGGAGATTGTTCTTTATGCAATGTTTGATTAACCCAAATGACTCTTGTTTTTATGCTATTTCCGGTTTGGTTTTTAACCCTTTTTTGACGCTAACGTTAAACTTTTTAATGCCGAAAGAAGTTTGCGTAATTTTATAGTCCAATTCCACCACATTCACATTTGTACAGTATAGTAGACATAGAGACTACCGGCAACGGTATTAAGGGTAATAAGATTACCGAAATTTCCATATTCATATTTGACGGCCATGAGATTGTAGACGAATTTACCTCCTTGGTGAATCCACAAGCTGAAATCCCTTATTTCATTACACGTTTAACGGGAATTGATGATGATATGGTTCGCGATGCTCCTACACTTGACGAAATTGCGAATGACATTCTAAAAATTACCGAAAACACCATTTTTGTAGCCCACAGCGTGAATTTTGATTACAATGTAATTAAAAATGAACTGAAACTTTTGGGGCTGGATTTTATTCGCAAGAAACTCTGTACGGTTCGTTTATCCCGTAAACTGTTGCCTGGCTACCATAGCTATAGTTTGGGAAAATTATGCTCTTCGTTAAACATTCCTTTAACGGATAGGCACCGTGCCCGTGGAGATGCTCATGCCACTACCTTACTTTTTAAAAAACTATTGCGCGCAGATGGTGCCGAACAAGTCTTTAAATCCTTTTTAAATGCCCGTTCGCAAGAAGCTACTTTACCTTCGGCATTGCCCAAGGAGGCTTTTGAAAAGTTACCGTCAACACCCGGTGTGTATTACTTTAAGAACGGAAAAGGAAAGATTATTTACGTAGGCAAGGCCATTAACGTTAAAAAACGCGTACTAAGCCATTTTTACGATAAGTCCACCAAAGAAATAACGCTCTGTCAGGCAACGGCAGATATAGATTTTGAACTCTCGGGAAGCGAGCTTTTAGCACTCTTGATGGAGTCCAATGCCATAAAACACCATTACCCGGAATTTAACCGTGCCCAAAAAAGAAAGATTCAGCCGTATGGCATATTCAGCTATGAAGACCGTAACGGCATCATGCACCTGGCTTATAATAAATTGAAAATGGCGCCCAACTCCGTATTAACGCTCTATGGCCCTACGGATTGCCGATTGTTCATAGAGGAAATCTGTAAAAGCTTTAGGCTTTGCCCCAAATATTGCCACCTGCAGGAAAACGTAAAAAGCTGTTCCCATTACCGAATAGAAACCTGCGATGGTATCTGTAGGGAAGAAGAGGATATTGACTTATATAATGAAAAAGTACAGCTGGCATTACAACACATTAGGGCTCAAAAAGAAGATTTTGTTATTAAGGAAAAAGGTCGAAATGCGGAAGAGCAGGCCTTCGTCTTGGTAAAAAATAGTACGTATGTTGGTTATGGTTTTATAGACAGGCAAGAAACTATAACGGCAGACCATGAATTGGAAACTTTTCTAATTCCCCAAAACAATACGCTGGAAACAGAAAGCATCATCAAAACTTATCTGAGTAAAAATCCGGATAAAATTGTACAATTAATGGGTGAAGAATAGGTTCTTTAAAGGCGTTGATTACTTGTTCATCTTTCTATACATAATGAAAACGAACACCAACCATACACTAAATATTGTAATTACGAGAGCGGTATATATCCATATAGCATCCATAAGTTTGGTTTCAGTTGGTACAAAGATTTGGTGGTTTTAGCCGAACTAGAAAACTGATAAACCTAAACAGCCTATCAACTTGTAATCTAATTCCTACTAAATATAAGTAATAACTTGCAAAAACAACGCATAGACTTTATGATTGTCTTAACATTTACAAAAATTGCAAGAAATATGCTTTAACTATGTCTTATTCGCAACAAAAAATAACTTAAACGCACAAAATCAACAGAATACAGGTTATTTTTTTCTGCCACTATTCACAAATAGTATGAGCATAACCACTAATGCAATACATACCAGAGCAAAAATGGCAATCATAACAATGCCATTGCTATAATTAACGAGAGGTAAATTTTGTGAAATCATAGGTCGATTATTTATTTCACAAATTTAATAGTGCTCTGTAACCCAAACTATGATAATTATCAGGATAACAGTTTTATAGAAAAGAGAACACAACTCTCTAATTGAAATTGTCAGAAATTTCTCGTATTTTTCATTTAGCAAATCATTGTAATGTATTTATTAATGTGGTTTACCCCTGTATAAATAAGTTGCATTTAGTTTAGGAAAAAGATGGAAAAATCAGAATCAGGTTCACCCATATACCGCTATAAAGAAACAGATAAAAAAAAATTTGAAGGCGCATCTGGAGAACCATCAATAGAGGAAATATCAAATCATATCGAAAAAAACATTGGTGAAATTCACATGGTGTTCCATGAACTAGTTTCTGATCAGGTACATATTGATGTACACTGGGTGAAGCCAACAAAGGAAAGGCCATTTCATACCTTGGTCACATCGGGAATGAGCGATAAGCCCATGAACACTCCTGATGGAGTTGAAGGCTGTGATTATGCCGAACTGAGTATCTGTCTGCCCGAAGAATGGAAAATATCCGATGAAGACTTTAAAGATGAAAAAAATTATTGGCCCATACGGTGGTTAAAATATCTTGCCAGATTTCCTCATGAGTATAACACCTGGCTAAGTTATGGGCACACGATCCCCAATGGAAATCCCGCAGAACCTTTTGCAGAGAACACGGACTTAAATACAATAATGTTGTTACCGACCATTGTATTGGGAGAGAATTTCCATACGTTAAAGCTTCAGAATAAATCAATTAATTTTTATTCGTTGATTCCCATATATACTGATGAAGTAAATCTTAAGATGAAAAAAGGGGTTGAAGCACTTTTTGATGGGTTTGACAAGTTTCAAGTAACAGATATTCTTCATATTGATAGACCTAATACAGTCAAAAAGAAAAAACTGTTCGGGTTGTTTTAAAATACAATTAGCTAAGCCTCATTACGGAGCTTTTTTTAATTCCAAAACAGCTTTGCCTAGATAACGGTTTTCATTGACTTAGCTTGGCAATTTCGTGGAGGCGTGAATCATAAAAACCTCCAATTCCCAAATCTTTCCAATATCTTAAACTAAATTTATGGCGTGAAAATTTTAGCCATAGAAGACGAACCCCAGTTACTCGGTAACATTAAAGAATCACTTGAAAAAGAGAATTTTCTTGTTGAAACAGCTTCCGATTACCATAGTGCCATAGACAAGATCTTTATTTATGAGTACGATTGTATTCTCTTGGATATTATGCTGCCCAATGGCAATGGATTGAATATTCTGGCGGAACTCAAAAAAGCAGGTAAAAACGAAAACGTCATTATCATCTCCGCTAAAGATTCTTTGGATGACAAGCTTAAAGGACTGGAACTTGGTGCGGACGATTATCTTACCAAGCCCTTTCACCTGGCCGAACTCAATGCTAGGGTAAAAGCCGTTCTACGAAGGCAAAAATTAGATGGCAAAGACACTATTGAAATCGCCAATAGTGTGTTAGACCTAAAAGAACGGACGTTTATGGTAGACCGCCAAAACATTCCGCTAAACCGAAAGGAGTTTGATATTCTCAATTATTTTTTGCTCAACAAAAACCGCTTGGTAACAAAATCGGCATTGGCGGAGCACGTCTGGGGCGATAATTCCGATGAAGCGGATAATTTTGACTTTGTCTATTATCAAATTAAAAACCTGAGAAAAAAACTGCAATCCGCCCATGCGGATATAGAAATAGAATCCGTTTACGGAATTGGCTACAAATTGGTAGAGAAATGAAACTACTCAACCAGTCCGTAAAATACCTGTCACTTTCCATCTTGGCCGTTATCACGGTCTGGGCGGTCATTTTTTATTTCAGCCTATTCAATGAAATAAAAAGCAGTATTGACGAAGGATTGGAAAACTCCAAGCGCCTCATTATACGTAATGCGCAACAGGATTCTACCATACTCACCAAAAGTTATTTTGACGAAAGCTTCTTCGCTATTCGTCAAATAGACAAGCAGACTGCCTTTTCCGTAAAAGATCGCTATCTAGACACGGTATTGAATATGCAGGACAAAGACGATGAAACACCCGAACCCGAACCTGTACGCATGCTAATTACCGCTTTTGAGCTAGACGGGAACTACTATGAGCTAAAAGTGGCCAACTCCATGGTAGAAGAAGATGATCTGGTAAAAGAGCTTCTTTCTGATGTAATTTGGTTGTACCTAACGTTGATCATCAGCATTATATTCATCAACAACTTTGCGCTCAAAAAACTCTGGAAACCGTTTTATGATTTCTTGAGCCAGTTAAAGGAATTCCGCTTAGAAAAAAACCAAGTACTTCCCCAAGTAAAAACCAAGACCAAGGAATTCACGGATTTACAGAATGCGGTAAACGCCCTATTACGGCACGCTACCCAAACCTACGAACACCAAAAGGAATTTATAGGCAACGCCTCGCACGAGCTGCAAACGCCTTTGGCCATAGCCACCAATAAACTAGAACTGCTGATTGAAAACGGAAACCTGCAAAACGAGCAGGCCGAGAACATTGCGGAAGTCATGCAGATTATTGAACGTTTGGTCCGCCTAAATAAATCGTTATTGCTTTTAACCAAAATAGAGAACAAACAGTTTTTAGATAACCAGACCGTATCCCTTAACCAAATTGCACGCAGTTGTGTAACCGATTTAGAGGAAATAGCATCTTTTAAAGGAGTGAGCCTATCCATAAACGAAAGTGCGGAATTAGCTGCACAAATGGATGCTTCCCTGGCCAATGTTATGGTTTCTAACTTACTCAGAAATGCTATTTTCCATAACATAGCCAACGGAAATGTATCTGTAGAAATAACAGAGACGGCAATCAACATAAGTAATACCGGCCAACCCCAAAAGCTAGATGAAAATCTAATTTTTACACGTTTCTACAAACCCAATTCCAACGCTAAGGGAACAGGGCTTGGCTTGGCCATTGTAAAAGCTATTTCCGTGCTATACGGTTTTCAGGTTTCCTATGCTTTCCACGATGGTTTGCATAATTTTAAAATCGATTTTCCTTCGGCATAAAAGCATTTCCCAAGTCTTTCCAAATTCGGGTCTTTCCTTTGTCTTATAATCTAAAAAAGATATAAGATGAACAAACAAATTTTTAGTATCGGTGTAGCATTAGTTATGGGTTCAATTTTACAAGCTCAAGACATCCCACAAAATCAAGTACCCTCCATTATTGTAAACAAGTTCAACAAACAATTTCCAAACGCATCGGATATAGAATGGGAAATGGATGGTAGCCTGTATAATGTTGATTTTGAAATGGGCTGGAACACGGACCATGACGTATGGTACAATGCCGAAGGAGATGTCGTAAAACACAAAGAGGATATTGCCAAAAGCGAATTGCCCCAAGCCGTTAAGGATAGGATAAAAACCGATTTTAAAGGGTACTCCATAGATGATTTGGAACGCATTACGGATAACCAAAAAGTGGTCTATAAATTAGAACTGGATGCTTTTACAAAGCAAGATTGGGACGCCATTATTGATGCCGATGGAACCCTTATTAGCAAAATAGAGGACTAAAATCATTCAGAAATGGTGAAAATTTGGTCAGCTATCCTATTAGGAACAATTATCAATGTAAACTGCCTTGCCCAATTTTCCCCACCGGGATTGGGCGAGGCCAATACCGCCTCTTGGTTTGCGGTGGGTTTGAAACAACAGCTCAATGAAACAAAAACCGTTACCTCCGCTACCCATTTGGGACTTGGGCGCATTAGTACCCCTGATGCGTACGACCCTTTTGAAAAAGCCTCCATTTATGTTGTAAACGAAGAAATAACAAACCGGTTCAGAAAAAACTGGGCGTACTCCGGTGCCTTGAGCTATCGTTGGCAAAACAAATATAAAGACACCTCTCCTTATGATTTGGACACCCCAAAGGCTCGGCAAGAATTAAGAGTGTACGGTAGGTTTTCCTATATGAATTCTTTGAATAAAATGGACTATTCATTTAGTTATCGTCCGGAACTCCGGTTTTTCTACGACCCGGATTTTAGCGCCGCTACAAAAAACACCCAGTTTCGTTCTCGCTTTCGGGCAAAAGCTGCTTTTAACCTGAATGCGTTGGAAACACATAAAATTTCAACAACGGCAGAAGCTATGTTTTCCACTACCCGAAGCGACAGCTGGAGCGCTTTTGAATATCAGGAAATACGGTTCTGTCTGTATTACTCCATGACGCTCCCTTCGCAGAAATTCACCTTTAACTTGGGCTATATGAACGACCTTATCGGGAAACAAAATATTACAGCAGTGCATTATCTTGCGTTTGACATTATGATTAACAACCCGTTCCATATTTAGAATTACGATTCCTAACGGGATATTTAATTGAGCCTATTTTTTTGATATTTATGTATGAGTTTCCTTGCTCCGTTCAGCATAATCATATGTGGACTGGGATTTATTGAAGGTACACTTTTATCATCTGGAAAAATGGGCTCTTGGTTGGGGAGTGTTTTTCCGTACACTTGAGAAGAAGAAATAAGTTCTCCCAAATTCAGATCATAAATTGCTACGGATACCGAAGCTCTGTTGCTTGAGGTCTCCCCTTCAAAGCCAATTGAGCCAGCACCATCACTAATTACATTGCCTCCTATGTTAATAATGTAATCGCAATCCGTAGCTTTCCTTAATTCCTTTAGCTCCAAGTCCGATAAGTTGAACTTAATTTCAGGAGCTATTAATTTTGACGCTCTTAACGTATGTATTTCAATTAATGAATCACCCAGTATTTTTTTGAAATCCTCAACCGAGTTGTAATACAATTGGGTATCAAACTTTTTTGAGTTGGATACGGTTCTATTCATGATCCATTTTCCTGTACTGAAATCCAACTCCTTTCCCGTATCAAAAAAATAATCATATTTGGCACTACCACAAGAATAAAAGGCACAAACAATAACAAAGAGAGTTAGTTTTTTCATGTAAGATTTTACGTTAAAAGTCGAGTAAATGTAATTATTTATTCCATTCATAACTATAAATAAAAACCGTAAAAAATACAGGTTGACTATAAGCCTTAGAACCTTAAAATAGTCCTGGCGTAGGGAAGAAAACGGAACTTAAAATATAGTTGACTTTTGTGTGTTCGTAGATAAACTTATTGCCGTAGCGAAGTTGTCAGAAATTTCTAGTATTTTTCAATGACGAAAATAAATCATCAATATGATTAATCCCTCACAACAATTTACTGGCAACTAAAAATGATCGAAACTATTTTTAAAGAAATTAGGGATTTATGCAACCATCCTTGGCAAAAGAGTTACTCTTTAAAGATAAAATTAAGTGGAATAAACTATGGTCTTCAATGGATGTGATAGAAGATTCACAAATTGCAATAAATGACTACATTAACCTACCTGACTTCAGTACAAACGAAAAAGGATATTTATACATTTACGGAATACTACAAGCACTAAACCTTCAACAGGATTCTCTAAAAAATTTAAGTAGAGCTTTATTCGAAAAAGATATAAATTTTAAAGAAGAGTATCCAGAATTATACGTAATTAGAGAGAAGCGAAATAATTCAATTGGACATCCAACAGATAGAATGAATGGAAAATCATTTCATCATATTGGCCGTTATTCAGTAAAAAAAGAAGGATTTACATTGTTTTCTTATTTCCCTAAAACAGGTGAAAAAGCTAAAATAGCCGACATTAACATTTTATCATGTATTGATATACAAAACAAATTGTTAATTAAAATTCTAAACAAAACAATGAATAGATTAAAATCTGATTTAGATAATCATAAAAATAAATTTAAAGCGGAGAAACTTATTGATTTAATCCCTAGAACATTGAGCTATAAATTTTCCAAACTTTATGAAAATATTCATCGTGATTATGACTTAGCAGAAGTTAATTTTAATCACATTTTAGAGACTTATAATAATATTAAAAAAGGAATCATAGAAAGATATTCAACTTTAACGGCACTATCAGGAATTGAGTTTACCACAGAGAGAATCGATTATTTGTTCGAAAGGTTGAATCGTGATCTTATTCAGAATAAAATCGAAGATAAATTGGAGTTAGAATTAATGATTGATGCACTAAAATATCAATTCAATGACTTGGGAGAAATGCTTATAGAAATTGACGAGGAATTTAAATAATAGCACCTATTTTAAAAAACAAATAATACGGTTTAGATATAAACCTAAGCTTGAAGATGAACGATAACTAATCACATATTTACCCTGATAACAACTATCAGCTGTGATACTAATAACCCAATTTCCAAGAAATTCATCCAAAACCATGAAACACCTCATCCTAATCGTCTTTCTGATTCTGGCCAGCTGTAAAGGCGAAACTAAAACGGAGCAAGAGGTTACCATGGACCCATCCGTTCTGGAAATGTGGGAGGGTTTTAT